>NZ_BSND01000003.1:325504-651008 GCF_030159795.1 Methylophaga thalassica
GAATCCGTCTTCGGCAATCTATGGTTCGTGGAATACGCTTAGGGAACCAATAACGAGTACCTGGAGTGCGGTTAAAGAGCCTTTTGTGTCTGCATGGGACTCTCTCATGGGGGCTGGGCCATCAACGGCTGCTGGTGCGGGAGCGGAGCAAGCTGCGACTGGCTTTATGCAGGTGTTGACCAACAAGACGGCTGAATGGGTAGGTACGACCTTTGGTTCGGGGGCGCAATCGGCACTGTTTAGTAACGTTGGTGGCGCGGTTGGAGCCGATGGTGTTGTTTCGGGCGGTAACTTTGCCCTGGGGGGCGCTGCGGGCGCGGTTCTGAGTACGGTTATGACGGCCTACATGATTTATTCAGTCACCATGATCCTCATTCAACTTATCTGGAAATGTGAGCAGAGTGAATTTGAAATGAACGCTAAGCGGGTATTGAAGAGTTGCCATTATGTAGGCTCTTACTGCAAGTCTAAGTTCTTAGGTGCCTGTGTTGAGAAACGGCAGTCATATTGCTGCTTTACTTCGCCGCTTTCACGGATCATTCAAGAACAAGTTCGTCTGCAGTTGGGCCTTGGCTGGGGCAGTGCAAAGTCACCAAACTGCGAAGGTTTGACCGCGAGTCAGTTAAACCAGGTAGATTGGAGCCAAGTCAATCTGGATGAATGGATAGGTATCTTATCGATCACGGGCAACCTACCTGAAGTTCCGTCACTGGATTTGGAACGACTCACAGGCTCAGGAAGTACGCTAAACGTGGATGGAAACCGTCAAAGTGCCGCAGACAGAGCTATTGAAAGGCTAAACGGAATGGATGCTCAGAAATTACGCCAGGAGGCGACGGAAGAAATTTCGGGGAATAATTGAGCGTCCTGTCAGAACGCTTGAGGATAAAAGTTCAGTACCAATGACTCTCGTCATAATGTTCTATATTGGTTACTTTAATAATGATTTACAGAATTAAAGTAACCAAATTGGCACTCTGTATTGCCAGTGACTTAAGTTCCATGAGTTCATGAAGTGTAACCTGATTGCTTTAGAATAGAACTATCTGAAACTCATGCCTTGTTGCTCTTTCCACTGGCATAATGCGCTTTCAATAGATTAATCAGTTCACCGATGTAGCTGTTTTCCTTGTAGTACTCTAAATTGACTGTTGTAAATATCGGACGAAGATACAAAGCAAATATGCGTGAAGATTTACCATAGTACTCCCACAAAGCGGCTTTCTTATCAAAAGATTTTCCTTCCAGAAACTCTGCCATGGCTGAAAACTGTTCTTTGGGTAACAAGCTGTAGGCTGCTTCATTCAGTTCATCCTGGCTCATGTTGGGGCTTCGGTTTGGAAACCACTTCAAAAACTTGGCCAACTTGGGGAAATCGGTCACCACCTTGGAGCTGTGCTCCATGTGAGCCATTGAGGCGTAGGTCTTGCCGGCATCCATGATTGCGCGCGTGTGATAGCAAAAACTGACGATCAGATTATCCATGATCTGTTGGTAGCGATGGAAAACAAAGCACAGCGCATAAAGCCATTGTTGCTGTTTACCCAGCCGACGTAAGCGGGACGCGGCATACTGTTCGGCAATATCGGCGTAGTAGCGAACCGCATTCTTTGACAGGCCCAGGGACGGAATAAAACCCTTCGCAAATTCGTACAGCTCCTCAATCCGCAGGGCTTTGTCCACTTCCGATTTGACCGCCGTATACTGAAAATCTTTTTGATCGGCGCGGATGATGTTGAGTGCAGTGATGCCATCATCTCGTCGCACCAGAGCCATAAGCTGGCCACTGATGGATGACGGTATGGAAGAGATGGCGTTATTTAGCCGCTGTTCCTCGGTGGCAAAGGCGCGGCTGAACATGTCCTGGAACGTTCGGTAGGATGGAATGATTATATTCTGGTGATCGAAAAAAGTGAGTAACTGCCGGAAGGCACTGTGTCCTTTTGGGTAGTAGCGTAATAACAGACCGATGTGGGATTCTATTACAGCCGTAAACTGAGGTGACCAGCTTCGGTAGTCGAAAAGCGACAGTATCGCCTGGCGTTGCTTACGTGAATATTCACGAGAGAGGCTTCCGGTGAACTGCGCCGCATCTGTTCCGCTGTAGTAGGTGGCAACAATATATTCAACATCGGCACTGACTTCATCGAGTGAATAGTTAAAAAACTGCTGCTTGGCTTTGAAATAACCCAATTGCAGAATGAAGTGAATACGGGTCTGGGTATTGCGAAATTGCTCAAGTGCAGTGCGTTCTGCCGTGCTTAATGAAAAATAGAGGCATTGTTCATGGGCATTGAAATCTGGGCGAGTATATAACTCTTCGACTCCCGTGCTGGATAACAGCTGAATACGTTCGATACTCTCCATCACGAGTGCGGCTTCAATGCGGCCAGATCATCAAAACAGCTCGCGCCCGTCCAGGTGATTCATTGGTACCATCCGCTTGTGCAGGACACCAAAAACCACCAACTGCTGCTCATGCACCACGTAATAGATGACATGACTGACATGGGGAAAGCTCAACACCTCCGCGCCCACGTCCGGCCTGGGTTTTCCCAAGGAAGGTGTTTCCGTCAGTAGGCGAAGAGTTTGCCGGAGTTCGGACAGGTACTTTATCGATTGTGCCTCCCCCCATTGTTTTAGGGTAAAGCGGCGAATGTCGATGAGGTCAGATTGAGCATCTGGGGTTAAGCGGTAATTTGATACAGTCATTTGGCCGGGCTAATGATCCTTGGGAACATCGACAATGCCATCGGCGATACCCCGAGCCAGCATTTCCATAAGTTTGGCGAACCGATAAAAGCCATCGTACCGCTGGCAGATGTCATCCATTTGGATGCGTGAGGTGCTGTCCATCACCCGCTTGAAAGCATCCATATAGTCATAGCAAGTTTGTAATAATTGCGCATCGCCGGTTTCGTTGCAGGGAAACCGGCGCGCGTGGTTATGGATGATTTCCACCATCTGGAGTTGTTCTGCATTAAGTTCGACAGCAGACATTTTGCTTCCCCGAGAAATTGTATCGTTCCTAGTCGTGATGGCCTGATTCCAATGCATTAAAAAATGCTTCACCATCGACCAGGTTGCCTGCCGCGATATCGGCTTTTGCCTGCGCAACCCTTGATTGCAGCAACCTCAACTTGAGCGCTTCAATGCTCTCGTACTCATCCATTGAGATAACCACGGCAACGGGCTTGCCGTTTTTATTGATCTGGATTGGCGCGCGTTGCGCTTTTAGCAGCAGGTTGCCAAACTGGGTTTTGGCTTCATTGGCCGAAAGTGTATCCATTGCCTGGCTCCACATTATGAATCGTTCGATTCGTTCAGTATACTCGAACCGAGCGATCTTCGTCAAAACGCCAACGCGGTCAATTTATTTGCCACGCTTGGTACGATGACCGCGGTTAAATGCCCCCTATTGCTGGTCGTGGCTTCAGGCTATAATGCTCCGTACTTAGGTACGGTATTAGTGGAGCATTATGTATACCATCAGCCAGCTTGCCAAGTCTGCGGGCGTCAATGTCGAAACCATCCGCTACTACGAACGCCGTGGTCTTATTGAACAACCTGATAAGCCAGCAGAAGGTTACCGCCGCTATCCAGAAACCACGTTGAACCGGATTCGTTTTATTAAACGCGCCCAGGAGCTGGGGTTCTCTCTGGAGGAAATCACCAACCTGCTGGCACTGGGTGAATCTCATTGCTCGGAGGTCCAGGAACTGGCGGAAGGTAAACTGGTCAGCGTGCGGGCAAAAATCAACGACCTGTGCCGACTGGAGCGCGTTTTAGAGGATCTAATCATCCAGTGCCGCACCAATCCCGACAACACCGCCTGTCCGATTGTGGAGTCGTTGCAACCTGATTCAGACCTTTCCTAAGTCGGACTTGACTCCGTACCAGAGTACGGCGTTTACACTGACTTCATTGAATGCATTTCATGGAGTCCGCCATGCCCGCAAAAGACGAATTCACCAAAAATAATTTACCCCTGATAGGCGGTGTGCTGGCTGCGGTTGGCGCCAGTCTTTGCTGCGTTGGCCCGTTCGTTTTACTCACACTGGGGATCAGTGGTGCCTGGATCGGAAACTTGACCCAGCTGGAGCCGTATCGTCCCGTCTTTATTGTGATCGTGGTGTTGCTGTTTGGTTGGGCGGGCTGGCAGATCCACCGTCCCGTTGAGGCCTGCGAGCCGGGCACCGCCTGCGCCGTACCGCAAACGCACAAGCGCCGGCGGGTAATTTTCTGGATCACGACCATCATCGCGCTGATTCTTGTCACCAGCAGCTACTGGATTCCCCTGATGGTTTAAAAATCGGTTGCCCAAGACATTGGATAACACTGGAGTGAATCATGCACAAAATCGCAATAGCCCTTTTACTCACCCTTGCCAGCTCGTCAGCCTGGGCTAAACCTCAGACCGTTACGTTGAGCCTGCCAACCATGAACTGCGCGATGTGTCCGATCACAGTCAAGAAAGCCCTTAACAAAGTAAGTGGCGTTACGGAAGCCGAGGTCAGCTACGAACACAAGCAGGCTGTGGTCACTTTTGAGGATACTCAGACCAGCGCAGGGAAGCTCATGGAAGCGACAACCCAAGCCGGTTATCCATCAACCCTTGTGGAAACAGAAACACCATGACCTCAAATGTGATTTTACAATCGGAACTGACCTGTCCGGAATGTGGCCATAAGAAGATCGAAACCATGCCAACGGATGCCTGCCAGTGGTTCTATGAGTGCGAACACTGCCATAGCCTACTGAAGCCATTGCCAGGTGACTGTTGTGTGTATTGCTCCTATGGCTCCGTACCATGCCCACCCATTCAATGCGCCTCAGATAATCACGGTAATGGGTCTTGCTGCTGACTGCCCGTGAAGAAGCGACTTCAACATAGAACCTAACGGTGAATTTGAGATAAAACCAATTCATATACACTTATCAGTATATACGTTACGACATATATGTCATAGTAGATATGTATGCTGGCCTCTCCAACTGATTGACCTGATTATCTACGGAGATACCAACGTGAAACGCATGATTTTAGGACTCACCTTGATGGCTTGCAGCGCACTGAGCGTTGCCAGCGACTACAACCTACCCGGATTTGTCACTGAAATTGAAGATGGGCGCCTGTGGGTGTTCAAAAAAGACTCAAAAGAGCTTGAGGAGTTCAAGAAGCACGGTGAACCTGCTAAACAATTTAGCAATATTGGCGCAGGCCCCAATGGTATGACCGTCAAGTCAGCCGATCAGGCCACGCTGGACGCGTACTTGAAAGCGTATAAAAACCAGTAAACCGCGGAGCTTTAAAAGCCCCCTTATCAGATTCAAGGCGGTACAACATGAAGCGATCCATTTTGTTTGTGTGTACGGGAAATTCAGCCCGCTCCCGACGACCGTCGCCGTCACCATATTTGGGTTCAGTGAGATACAGTAGCGAATAGGCGTTATAATTCAGGCATATATCGAAAAGCCTCATACTTCAGCAAAGCTGATTAAATGACAAATAATTGACACCATGATAATGTCAAGAAGTAAAATTAATACAGTAGCCATCACCAATGACTAATCATTCCAAACTGGACGAAATTCTACAGCGCTTACGTAAAGCCGAAGATGATCTGGCGCAAGAACTGGATCGCTTGGTCGCGGAGAAGCGCAAGCAATTCCATTATACGCTTCGTCACGGCCGTATTATCTTCGAAAAAAACGTACGAAATTTGCAGCGAAAGCAGCGATTAGGCTCTTGGCGCTACATTAAAAATGCACCGTGGAAAGTGATTTTATCTGCTCCGGTGATATATGGCATGATCGTTCCTCTCGTTTTGCTGGACTTAACCATTACCTTTTATCAACAGGTTTGTTTTCGGGTTTATGGTATCCCTCGTGTAAAGCGCAGCGATTATATCGCCATTGACCGCCATTATCTCAGTTACCTGAATATGGTAGAAAAACTCAATTGTGTGTATTGTGGGTATGGCAATGGTTTAATGTCCTATGCGCGTGAAATTACGGCGCGGACCGAGCAATTCTGGTGCCCTATTAAACATGCTCGTAAGCTACGCGATAGTCATCAACGAACGGCTCGCTTCTTCGACTATGGGGATGCAGACGCCTGGCGTAACAACTTAAAAACGCTACGTGAGAATTGGGATGACGATGTGCCTAGCCCCGTGCGCATTATCGATCCGTCAAACACCCATAATTCAGAAAAGGAGTAAGCAGTTGAAGGGAACAGAACTGGACTATTGCCGCCTATGATCCGATCCAAACTCGCCATCACACGTCTCATTGCTTTACCCTATACCTTACTGCTTTTGCTCTATTTGCTGGTAGTTGGGGGAGGCAGTTTTTGGCTTTATGGGGAGGTAAAGTCCGCTGAAACGGCGATTCTTATTAACAAGCTGATGGTGAATATCCAGCCTTTGGCAGAACGTTTACGTGAGACTGACGCGATCAGCGCCGCTCGTGAGAGCCAGTCATGGCTGATTGATGATGTAAACAAGCTATATAATAAGCTGGATTCCTTACGCAATATTACGGTGAGGGATAAAGAGCAGGGGTACCAACTTCTCCCTAACATGAAGGGGGACGCTGTAAACGCGCTTGCGGAAGATGCCACCGCAGCAAGGCAGGAGTCACAGGTTGATAGCAGCAAGCGCTTTCAGGAAGAGACAGGGGAGTTATTTAAATACAGCTTTGATGTGAGTGCGCCAGGCCAGTCTTTGACGCGCTTGGAGTTCTCCTTTGACCGTCAAACCCTGCTGGATGATCTGGATCGGCAATTGTCAGCAATCAACCATGCCATATTATTGTTTGCTCTGGCGGGCGCTGTCAGTATCGCCCTGGCCGTGTTAATAACTCTCTTCGCCATGCGTACGACACGCAATCTGGAGAGTCATTTCCAGGGGATTTACCAGCGGGTGGAGAAAAAGAAATCGTTGTCGATGTACGTATCATTGCCGCTACCCACAGAAACCTGGAAGAAAGTGCTGCTGCGGGTCAGTTTCGAGAAGATTTATTGTTTCGCTTGAATGTGTTGCCACTGTTTATTCCCCGTTTGCGCGACCGTTCAGCGGATATCGAAATGTTGGCCAGCGCTTTTTTGAAGAAGCAGCTTGAGCAAGATATAAAGAATGAAGGTGGCCCGGTTATTACTCCGGTATTTTCCGACGAAGCGTTGGCTGCTCTGAAAGCCTATCATTGGCCTGGTAATGTGCGTGAGTTACGCAACATGATGACGAGGCTATCGGTTCGCTTGCCAACCGGTGTTCGGGAGATCAGTGCTGAACTCATTCGGCGGCTATTGCCTAAAAGTAGTAGCCAGCGGGCTGGCCCCGTGGATGAAGGCGTATTTATTCCTAAGGGTACAACACTAGCCGATGCGGAATGGCTACTCATTGATGCGGCGTTGAAACAGGCGAACTTTAATCGTAGTAAAGCAGCAGAGTTATTAGGCATTGGGGAGCGTACACTTCGCCGTAAGCTGAATGGTAATTAGCCTGAAAAGGTTAGCTTGTGTTTAAAAGTAATGGATGCTGTTGATTGGTCAGTGGGAGAGATATTGTGGGTAAGCTCCTGGCTTGCCGCTTGCTTCACAGTGCCCAGTGTTCTGTTTCATCGTGCCGGTCGTCCAATAGCTGCCTTAAGCTGGCTTCTGGCGCTGTTTGCCCTGCCGTTTCTTTCTACACTTGTCTGGTGGTGTTTCGGTCGTACCCATTTGCAGCGACGAAGCAAACGGAAGCGAGAAGCTGGGCAGTTAACTTCAAAGGGGTTACGTGAAACTCGAAACCGGCTTGATCAGCTTTCCGGCGAATCGTTCCTTGCCTCCATGTCTGCTCTTCCAGTTAGCCAACTGCCTTTGGCGCTTCAGGAGGGCGTGTTTCCTCCTACTACAGGCAATAACGTCGTGCTTTTGGAGGGAGCGAAAAATGCCCATCAGGCATGGTATGAGCTGGTAGAGCAAGCAAATTATCATCTTCATTTATTATTTTACATTTGGTGTGATGACAAGGTAGGCCGGACGCTACGCGATCAATTGATCGTGAAAGCGCAACAGGGCGTTTCGGTTCGAGTGCTCTATGATGCGGTGGGATCATTCGATCTCCCGAATGATTTTTTTGAGGCGTTAATCCACGCTGGCGGGAAAGTTGCGAAATTTCTACCTGTAACACTTCTTCGCGCCCCTTTGCTCAACTTTCGTAATCATCGAAAACTACTGATTGCTGATGGTCATGCCGCCTATACCGGTGGAATCAATGTGGGTGACGAATACCTGGCGTGGCAGGATATTGGCATAACGTTGTCCGGGGCGGGAGTGAATCAGTTGCAAGAGGTATTTGTGGAAGACTGGTTTTATTGTACCGGTGAAGAGTTAACGGACGCCGACTATTTCTGTCGTTATGATCTCCACCACACTGTTAGCGATACTGCGACCTGTTCGGTGATAGCAAGTGGGCCAGACCAACATTTCAATGCCACACGTGAGATGGTATTTTTGACCATCACTCAGGCGCGTTCACGACTCTGGATAGCAACACCCTACTTTATCCCCGATGAAGCCTTACTATTAGCACTGCGAACAGCCGTTTATCGTGGGGTGGATGTCAGAATTCTCGTACCTAGGGACAGTGACTCACGCTTGTGTCAACGGGCTTCGCGTGCTTATTACACGGAATTGTTGGAGGCTGGCGTTCTAATTAACGAATACCGTGGCATGCTGCATGCCAAAGCGACACTGATTGATAATCAGGGAGTGCTCATCGGTAGTGCCAACCTGGACTCCCGTAGCTTTAAGCTGAACTTTGAGTTGAGCGCTGTCCTTTCCTCAGAAAGCTTATGCCGCCAGCTGCAAGCTTGGTACGAAGGTTTGCTTGCTTCCAGTGACCGTGTTTTTAGATCAGACCTTGATCGTGTTGGCTATGGAGATCGCATGGTCATCAGCCTGGCTCACCTCCTTAGTCCGCTACTTTAACAAGTCGCATTTGGCGACAGCCTCCATTTTCAGTTCAGAAGAATAGCCTGCGGCCAACATGGCCGCTGCCGGGGTGGCCATATCGGCCATATTGGCCTTGCAATAATCGTCGCTTGAAAAATAATCCTTTAAAAACAATAGTATAGTGTTGGCATGGTGGTTGCTGTATAAGTCCTGCCTTGTCTCGCAGGGCGTGGTTTACTGATCACTTTTTAGTAGAAGGAGAGGAATATGGCTGGTTATCTAACAGGCTTCGACAACGATTTTTTCAGTCAATTTGATCAATTGCGCCGACAAATGAATCGGCTATTCGGTGAGTCTGCGGGGGCTGCCGGGATTCGTTCGGTTGCAGCGGGCACATACCCGGCAATCAACGTTGGCGCATCAACTAAGCAGGTAGATGTTTATGTGTTTGCTGCTGGCCTTGACCCCGAGCAACTGCAGATTTCATTGCAACAAAACCTGCTGACAATAGCAGGGGAACGCAAGCTCCAGTTGGCAGAGGGCGTACAAGCCTATCGGCGAGAGCGATTCAGTGGTGCTTTTAAGCGCACACTTGCGTTGCCTGAGGATGTCAACCCTGATGCGGTTGAAGCCACCTATCGAGACGGCGTTTTGCATATTGTTGTGCAGCGCAAAGAGGAAGTTCAGCCACGCAAGATTGAAGTCAAATAAATTCTACAAACATACCAGTATTAATAATCAGGTATTGAAGGAGTAAGAAAAATGAGCGACAGCAAAACTGTGCAGCCAGCAGAGTCAGCTGCTGAAGTTAAGAACGAAGTGATATTGCGTCCATCAGTAGACATCTATGAAGACGCTAAGGGTATCACCCTAAAAGCAGATCTTCCGGGTGTATCAAAAGAGGGGCTTGGTATCGAGCTCGACGGCGAAACACTGACTATAGAGGCCACGCTGGATATTGATATGCCGGAAAGTATGACGGCGCTTTATGCAGATGTGAACGGAACTCGTTATGTACGCAGCTTTGCTCTCAGCAGTGAGTTGGAAACGGGAAACATTAATGCCGAAATGAAAAATGGTGAATTGACGCTGACCATCCCCAAGCGAGAAGAAGTGCAGCCACGCAAGATTGAAATAAAAGCCGGTTGATTACTTTAGCGGTGCAGCCTTGAGCTGTACCGCCTTTCCGGTCGTTTTAAGTTATTTATTTGTTCATCTCTCGTGAGGGAGTGTTAATGGATCATTCCATACTAATAAATTGGTGTGTCATCCTCGCTGCAGCTACAGGCTTGGTGGCCTTGTTTCAGTGGCTCAGGTTGTCCCCCATACTGGGTTATCTGGCTACCGGATTGCTGGTGGGCCCATCTGCTATTGGGGTACTGGAAGACGGCCCTTCGCTGCGCTTTTTGGCCGAGCTGGGTGTCGTTCTATTAATGTTCACCATCGGTTTGGAATTTTCTCTGTCACGTTTCCTGTCGGCTAAGCAACTGGTACTGGGTATCGGTGGCGGTCAAATGATAATGACCTCGCTGATTCTTGGCGGTCTTGCAGCTTGGCTGGGGGCGACATTCGTAGAGGCCTTTGTGTTGGCGGTGGCGCTGGCAATGTCTTCAACGGCCATCGTTCTGAAACAGTTGGGTGAACAAAATGAATTAGCTTCTCCGCATGGCCGTATCAGTGCGGGTGTGCTGTTGTTTCAGGATATTGCGGCCGTACCTATATTGGTGTGTCTCCCCGTGCTGGCTGCAGACAGCGTGCAGTTGGGGCCTGCTTTAGGTATAGCCTTGTTGAAGGTGGTACTGGTATTTGTTGGTTTGGTGATTGCAGGGCGTTATCTGTTACCACAGGTACTTAACGGAGTGGCGAAAGCACGTTCGTTAGAATTGTTTATGTTAACGGCGCTTTTGATGGCTTTTATTGCCGCTGCTATTTCTCACCTGGCGGGGCTATCCCCTACTTTAGGGGCATTTATGGCTGGAACGCTGCTGGGGGAAACCCGATTTAAGCATCAGATAGAAGCTGATATTCGCCCTTTTCGGGATTTGATGTTAGGTATATTTTTCCTCTCGATAGGCATGCAGCTCGATCCGTCGGTATTTGTTTCCCGGTTCGACGTCATCCTCTTAATCTTAATGGGTTTGCTGTTCGTTAAAGCGCTCATCTTTGTTCCCGTAGTGCTCGCCTTTAAGCATCGAGCGGAAGAGGCGTGGCATTCTGCCATTACCCTGGCGCATGGTGGTGAATTCGGCCTGTTGCTGGCTAGCAGTGCCTTAGCCATTGGCTTATTAGAAGCGTCCTTAGTACAGCCTGCGCTCGCTGCCATTATTGTCAGTATGTTATTAGCGCCATTAATGATGCGCATAAGTGCTCCGCTTGCGAAGTTTATCAATAAGAAAAATTGTGTGAAGGGGCCGCTGAGCACCGAAGCCGAAATCGCAAGGTATAGTGAGAACCTGCAGGAGCATGTGGTTGTCTGCGGTTATGGGCGCCTGGGGCAAAACGTCAATCAAATTTTGCAGGCAGAAGGCATTAATGTGTTGGCTCTGGATCTGGACCCCGAAAAGGTACACGAAGCGTTCGCTGCGGGGGAGCCGGTGATGTATGGAAATGCGACCCACCCTGGAATATTGCGAGCGGTGGGCTTAGAGCGTGCTAAGGCGCTGGCCATTACGCTAAGCGATACTTTGACAGCCAAGCGAGTCATCACCTTAGCGAAGTCGATCGGATTTAATGGGCCTATTTTAGTTCGTAGCCCTCGTGGGCGTGATGAAGAAGGGCTTTCTGAAGAAAATGTTGCAGTCTTTCCGGAAGGCTTGGAGACGAGTCTATCATTTGCCGGGCAATTAATGATTATGCTGGAAGTACCGGCTTCTAAGGTGGAAAAACACTTAAACCAAATTAGGGCTGAAGATTACGCCGTACTGCGCCAGTTTTTTCACGCATCAGTTGCGCATCGTGCGGAGCGTCAACAACTTGATTATCCAACGTTATTGCGATCTGTGATTATCCATGCAGAACATCACGCTGCTGGTAAAACGCTTGAAGAGCTACAGATGCCAGTACTTGGTGTTGAGGTCGTTGATGTGCGCCGCGGTGCCATTACCGTGCCTGGGCGATTGTTGGATAGCAAGTTAAAAGATGGGGATGTCGTTGTACTCAGCGGGCAGCAGGATCTGCTGGATGCAGCAATGGCCAGGTTAATAGAGGGCTCCTGATGAGTGAAACTGAATACCTAAATAGACGTGTAGAAAAACCCATATCTGAAACGGCCAGATATTGGAAAGTCATGAATTTCTATGAGCGCTTTGAACAAATTGTTGCGCTAATGCTGAGTTTTGTGATTGCAATCATCATTGTGGTTGCCTTGTTTCGTCTAATGCATGAAGTGATTGTGCTATTGATGAGTAGCGGATTGAACCCATTGCAGTTCGACGTGTTTCAGGGGCTCTTTGGCATGATTATGACATTGCTGATCGCAATGGAGTTTAAGCATTCAATTATTCGAGTGATTCATCGCAAAGTACACATTATTCAAGTGAAAACGGTGTTAATGATTGCTCAACTCGCCCTGGCCAGAAAATTTATTATTCTCGACTTTAAAACAACCAGTGCAATGGAAGTGTTTTCGTTGGGGTTTGTGGTTCTTGTTTTGGCCATAGCGCACTGGTTGCTGCGTGAGAGAGATAGGATAGAAGAGCAGGACGAAAAGTTCGTAGATAACTTAGAGGACAGGACGGAATGAAAGATCAAGATGCTAAGAAGTCAATAGACGAAGACCTTGCGCGCAATGAGCCTGACGCAACCCACGAATCTGGCACAGAGCATCTTAACGGTGATGAGTTATCAGAGTGTGAGAAAAAGTGTGCGGAGTGTGAAGATAAGCTATTACGCCTGCGAGCTGAAATGGACAACGTGGCTAAGCGCTCAACCAGAGAAGTGGAAAAGGCCAGAAAATATGCCGTTTCACAGTTGTTGGAGGCGTTACTTCCGATAAAAGATAGCCTCGAATTAGGACTGGAATCCGGACAGAAAAACGCGTCGCTGCAGACCGTTTTGGAGGGTATGGCCTTAACACGGGAGCAATTAGACACAGTGTTAAAAACATTCGGCGTCGAGCTTATCGATCCGATTGGACAGCCCTTCAATCCGGAGCAACATGAAGCGATGCGTGTCGTAAGTTGTAAAGACGTGCCGCCTAACACGGTCTGTGAAGTTCACCAAAAAGGTTACCTTCTGCATGATCGAGTTATCAGGCCGGCGCGGGTCGGTGTTTCGAAGTTACCTGAGCCAGAAGCGGGTAATTAATATCTCAATTGAAATAAAAACTAGGAGCGTTTGTTATGGCCAAAACCATTGGTATTGATTTAGGAACAACCAATTCCTGTGTCGCAGTGATGGAAGGTGATCGACCAAAAGTCATTGAAAATGCGGAAGGTGGTCGAACCACCCCTTCGATCGTGGCGTTTTCCTCTGAAGGAGAGTTACTTGTCGGTCAACCCGCAAAGCGTCAGGCGGTGTCAAATCCCGAGAACACCCTGTTTGCGGTTAAGCGATTAATTGGTCGTCGCTTTGATGATCCCATGGTGCAAAAAGACATTGATATGGTGCCATACAAAATCATTAAAGCGGACAACGGTGATGCCTGGGTAGAGGCGAACGGCAAGAAAATGTCTCCCCCTGAAATATCGGCCAAAGTATTACAGAAAATGAAACAGACCGCTGAGGAATATCTGGGAGAGAAAGTCACCGATGCGGTGATCACCGTGCCAGCTTACTTTAACGATGCCCAGCGTCAGGCCACAAAAGATGCGGGGCGCATTGCCGGCCTTGAAGTCAAGCGTATTATCAACGAGCCTACCGCTGCAGCGCTGGCTTATGGCATGGATAAAAAACGCGGCGACCAGAAAATAGCGGTTTACGATTTAGGTGGTGGCACCTTTGATATATCAATCATCGAGATCGCCGAAGTGGATGGTGAGCATCAGTTTGAGGTACATGCGACTAACGGCGATACCTTCCTGGGAGGAGAGGATTTCGATAAACGCTTAATTGACTTTTTGGCTGACGATTTTAAAAAGTCTCAGGGTATGGATCTTCGCGGTGACCCTCTGGCTATGCAACGATTAAAAGAGGCCGCCGAAAAAGCCAAGATCGAGCTGTCTTCATCCCAGCAAACAGAGGTGAACTTGCCCTACATAACGGCAGATGCCAGCGGGCCTAAGCACCTCACCACTAAAATTACTCGCGCTAAATTTGAGGCATTAGTGGAAGATCTCATCACGCGCAGCATTGAACCCTGCAAAGTCGCGCTGAAAGATGCAGGTTTGACCGTGTCGGATATTGATGAGGTTATTCTTGTCGGTGGTCAAACCCGTATGCCAAAGGTACAGGAGAAAGTAAAAGCGTTTTTCAATAAGGAACCACGTAAAGATGTGAATCCCGATGAGGCTGTTGCCATGGGCGCTGCAATTCAAGGGGCCGTACTGAGTGGTGATGTTGAAGATGTGCTATTGCTGGATGTAACACCACTGTCGTTAGGTATTGAAACGCTCGGTGGCGTCATGACGAAACTGATCGAAAAAAACACCACGATACCTACCAAAGCGACAGAAGTGTTTTCTACCGCTGATGACAACCAATCGGCAGTAACGGTACACGTGCTTCAAGGCGAACGTGAAAAAGCGGCGGACAACAAATCGCTTGGTCAATTTAACCTGGAGGGTATCCCCGCAGCTCCGCGAGGCACCCCTCAAATTGAAGTCACCTTTGATATTGATGCGAACGGCATTCTTAACGTGTCAGCAAAAGACAAAGCCTCGGGTAAAGAGCAGTCTATTGTGATCAAAGCATCCAGCGGGCTTAGCGAAGATGAGGTGCAGCGGATGATTAAAGATGCGGAGGCCCACGCAGAGGAAGATCGACAGTTTCACGAGCTAGTTCAGGCCCGTAACCAGGCAGATGCCTTGATCCATTCTACCCAAAGTGCATTAAGGGATTTGGGGGATAAGGTGGCCGAAGAGGATCAAACACTTGTTGAAGCCGCCATTAACGCATTGGAGGAGGCGATAAAAGGGAGTGATAAAAAACATATTGAGGACAAGTCCAAAGCACTGATTGACGCGTCGGCTAAATTGAAGGAAGCAGAGCAGTCAAAAAATGAAGGTGCTGCTTCAGCATCGGATAACAGCCGACAAAGTGATGATGCAATAGATGCTGAGTTCGAGGATGTATCTAAGAACTAGCCAAGTTTTTATTTAACTGCACCAAATGCAAACCAACCCAAGGAGAAAACGACGATGAAAAATATAGTTTCTAAAAAATTAGTAACCATTGTGCTAGGTCTTGGCATGGCTATTTCGATGCCTACATGGGCAGAGCAGAAAAAGGCCGAGGAGCAAAGCAAAACCGCGCAAGCCGTTCAGGATGAGGTGAATAGAGAAAGTGCCAAACAGGCAGAAGAAAGAAGAAAGAAAATTACCGAAGATGCTATCGCTGCTGTGCAAGAAACCAAAAACGCCTTGAAACTTCTCGATGAAAAGAAAGTGGATGAGGCTTTGGCGGCACTGGAAAAGGTGACAGGAAAGCTTGAGTTAATCGTTGCCAGAGATCCCAAGCTGTCTCTTGCGCCCATTGATGTTGCTGTGAGCACTTACGATTTGATCGCTTTGCCAGCAACGGTGAAAGCAATGGTAAAGCAGGCTGAAAACCATCTTGAGGACTATGAGGTTCAGGCTGCCCGTAAATTGCTTGAGAATTTGGTAAGTGAGATTGTTATCAGTACAACCAGTATTCCGCTGGCGACTTACCCTAAAGCCATTAAAGCAATAGCACCGCTTATTGATGAAGGAAAAATCGACGAAGCGAAAAAGGAGTTGCAATTGGCTTTGAATACGTTAGTCATTACAGACAAAATAATTCCGTTGCCAGTGCTTCGTGCAGAGACTTTGCTAAAAGATGCTGAAGAGCTGTCTGAGAAAAAAGACCGCACTGAGGAAGACAATAAAAAACTGGAGGAACTCTTTACTGAAATCCAAACCCAATTAGAGATGGCTGAGTTACTAGGCTATGCCAATAAAAAGGACATGAAAGCCATTAACGAAGAATTAAAGAAAATCAAAACAAAATCTGCAGGCCAAAAATCAGGCGAGGGCTGGTATGACAAAATAAAAAATCAGGTTTCTGACTTGTTTTAGATCCTCATGTGGCGTTGCGCGCTTGTATTCGCAGGCGGGCAACGCCGATGAATAACTTTACGACGCTGAGAGGCAATATGATGACCAACACTACAGAAAAAGAGATAAATACGGACAACAACGACGGCGTAATGCCGACTCCGGAAGAAAAAAACGACATGGTGAAAGCGGTTCAACAAGAGGTTGACCAGGTGGTGGAAACCAAATCGGTAGATAAGCGCAAAAAAACCATTGTAGAAGCTATGGAGGCGTTGTCCGAGACCAAAAATGCGCTGTCAGCACTTGATGATAATGATACTGAAAAGGCCATCCAGGCGCTCGAACAGGTCACAGGAAAGTTGGAGCTGGTATTAGCACGGCAACCAGACCTCGCGCTGGCCCCAGTGGACGTCAAACCCATTGTGCATGATGTTTTTTCCAGTACAAAAACAATCGAAACCTTATTGGAGGAAGCAGAACAAGCGCTAAAACATGGCGAGGTGCAAAAAGCACGTCATTTATTATCGGGCCTGGCCAGTGAAATCATTGTTGAAACGACCAGTATTCCTTTAGCCACCTTTCCCGATGCTATCAAAGCCATTGCACCGCTTCTAGACGAAGGGAAGGCTGAGGCAGCGAAAACGGCTCTGCATACTTTACTCGGCACATTAGTTGTATCCAAACAGGTTATTCCACTGCCTGTCGAGCGTGCAAGGGCTTTGCTTAAAAAAGCTGAGGAACTTATGAAAAAACCAGAAAGAACAGACGAGGAATCTACGCAAATCCTCAACAACATAGCGGAAGCAAAGCGGCAACTTGAAATGGCTCAACTGCTTGGATATGGCCATAAAAAAGATTTCGAAGATCTTTATGAGCAAATCAAGGAAATCGACAAAAAGGCAAAAGCGGGCAAATCAGGAACAGGCTTTTTCGATGAGCTCACGGCAAAATTTAAAGCGCTGTTTGATTAAAACAGGAGGTTAGTGATGGTGACGTATTGCAGTTTGGCAGATAACTGGCGCCTATTTTTGTTCCGTGGCTTGCTGGCGTTAGTGTTGTCTGTTTTCGCTTTTTTGATGCCTGCTGAATCCTTGTTGGCGCTGACGTTAGTTTATGGGGCCTTCTCTTTGGTCGACGGGGTGCTCAGCCTTGTCGCTGCGGTACGGAAAATAAAACGTGGCAGGCGCTGGGGCTGGCTGGCCATTAGGGGCGTTATTGGTATCGTCGCAGGATTGGCGGTTCTGGTATTGCCCTTAATTGCCACCTGGGTATTGGCAACCTTCTTGTGGATGAGTATTGCTGTTTTGTCGCTTAGCATAGGGTTTTTAGAAATCCTCACTGCATGGCGTCTACGTAAGGAAATTAGCGGCGAGATTTGGCTAGGTTTAAGTGGTATGTTGTCCGTTGCGTTAGGTTTTTTAGCTATATGGCTGTTCGCAACTCGCCCGATCGAATCATTTCTGGCAGCAGGGTGGGTCGTAGGTACCTATGCCGCATTAGTAGGTGTTTTCATGATTATGCTGGGTTTGCGACTGCGAAAAGCACAATCTGAGCAAACTGAAATCGAAGAAGATAGCATTGACTCAAAAATGGCAATTTAAACGTTAACAAACATAGTTAGGAGATATATATGGCAACGCTACAAAACTTTCGCGAAGGGCTGCATGAAACTTGGGATTCTATTGTAGAGGGGTGGCAAAAGCTATCTAGAAAGGCCTCTGGCGCGATAACGCGTTTTCAGGCAGGCAAAAACGATTCACCGGAAAAAAAACAGGAGCTTGCCACCCAAAGCAGTGGATGGGGAGTGATGGCATCAGAGGTTTTTGATGATGGAGATAAGCTGGTCGTAAAACTGGAAGCCCCCGGAATGGATAAAGAAGATTTCGATATTCAGGTTGTCGAAAATCATTTGATAGTGCGAGGTGAAAAGCGCTTTGAACGAGAGAGAACTGAAGGCAGCTATCGTGTATCTGAGTGTGCTTATGGTCAGTTTTCCCGAGCTATTCCGCTGCAGCAAGAAGTGGATGTTACTAAAGCGGATGCAAATTACAAGAAAGGCGTGCTGCGTATCGAATTACCAAAAGTGCATAAAGAAAGGCGAAAAATTATTAATGTTAAGGTGAGCTAACCACTTTGCGCTATGTCTTTAGCTGTAGCCGATGGGCCTGTCTGGCCTTTAGTGGGCCGATCGGCTATTTAAGTTTTTAAAAAACGTTTTTGTTAAGTAAAACGTCGACCTTAAGGAGTGTTAATAATGAGTAATCTCAATGCAGATGAGAAAACTTGGTTAAAAAAATACGACGAATTGGCAAAGCGATTTAGTGCGCATTATCTTGCTTCAAAAGAGCGTACAATGGAGTCAATGAAAAAGGCAATGGAAAAAGCCAGGGAAGAAATCGTTTCAGCAAAAGAGTTTACTGTTCAGCAAAGTGAGGAATTAAAGAGCTTTTTGCAACGGGATCTAGAGCAAACACTCAATGACTTCCACCAGTTAAGTGAAGACGCCAGAAACAGACTCAACTTTAAAAAATTAGAGGCTGGCGCGCTTAGATCTATCGCCTCAGTTCTCGAAAATACAGGTAGCGCGTTACAAGAGATAGGGAAAAAAGCCAAAAAGGCGATAGTGTGTCACACCGGTGAAATCACCTCGGCAGGTACCCTGACTTGTGAGGCATGTGGAGAAACATTGCATTTCGAAAGAACGGCACGTGTTCCACCCTGCCCAAAGTGTAAAAAAACATCTTTTACAAAATCGTTGTAAACCGTGAGGGTGGCAGTCGACAGGATATAAAGAGCTGATGTCTGAGAATAAAAATGCGCGTTTGATTCGAGTCAACTCTATTCGCTGGCCTCGTTTTTTCTTGTTGTTCTTGGCGGTTGCGATTGGCGTAACCGCCAACGGCTTTCAGGGCATTCTTGTGCCGGTCAGCGCAGGGGACTTCGGTATGAATCATCTGGCCGTCAGTATGATGTCCTCAGCGTTTTATTTGGGGTATTTTATCGGCACCTTGCTGGCTGTACGCCTCGTTACTCGTGTGGGCCATATTCGAAGCTATGCGGTTCTTGCGTCTATTGTGAGTGGTGCATCGCTTGCTTTTGTTCTCACCCAATCGGAGACAATGTGGATTTTTTTTCGGCTACTTTGCGGAGCTTGCTTTGCTGGTATGGTTGTGATTGTTGAAAGTTGGATTAACGCTGCAACCAGCAAAGAACTGCGCGCAAAAACATTGGCAATATACAATATCGTCGTTCTGGTAAGTTGGGCATCCAGTCAATGGTTGTTGACCGCTACACCGTCTAATGGATTGACACCTTTTGTGGTAGTTTCGATACTTTTCTCGATGGCGCTGGTACCTGTCGCCTTGTCGCGGGCTGACGGCCCTGTGAGCGCCAATGAAGTGCGCTTAAACATTAGGCGCATATTTGCTATATCACCTGCCGGTATAATAGGTATTGGAGTCCTCGGTGCGATAGTGGCTTCTACCTGGGGAGTATTGCCTATCTGGGCGGCCGGTGTAGGATTTGATACCGGCAGTATTTCTTTGCTTTTCAGCACCTCGCTGGTCATGGCTATTCTTATACAGTGGCCACTAGGATACCTCTCTGATCGGATGCCGCGATCAACAGTTGTGATAGCTTCTTTTTCATTGGCATCATTGTTGACACTATTGGCAACAATGATGCCTCCCAACGATCTGATTTTTGCGATACTGACTGTAGGCCTGTCAGCTGGTTTGGTGCTTCCCTGTTATTCAATCTTGGTAGCGATGGCCAACGACAATGCTGAGCAAGACGAGGTGATTGCCTTGTCGAGTTCACTGGTTCTTGTGTACGGAGTGGGCGCCATACTGGGACCATTGATTACTGGCACAGTATATAGCTACCTTGGAGAATCTGCACTGTTTGTTTCCATCTCGTTGTTGTTAGGATTCGGTGTTGTTTCAATACAAACCCTGAAATTAATGGAGCCGTCGGTACTGATATTAGAAAAATCGCACTTTGTGGCTGTGCCAGCAACAAGTCAGGGCATTCTCCCATTGCATGAAAATGGCGATGCGGTGACAACGCAGTCGTCCTGCAAAGACTCCGGTAATATTACGTATTAATAGCACATAAAATAAAAGGAAATGTAAATGAACAAACGGTCTCCAAGGATATTATTAGTAATCTTTTATTTAATATTCTCTTCCGTATCTGCTTTCGCAGAAGATTCAGGATTCGATAATCTGAAGCAGACGAGTAAAGCATTTGCGAATGTTGCAAAAAAAGTCTCTCCTGCTGTTGTTTTTATTCGAGTAGAGGGAACGGCTAAAAGTGAAAACACCCCTTTAACGCTTCCTTTTGGCAATCAGTCACCTTTCGGTGATGAATTTTTCAAGCGTTTTTTTGGTGAGGATTTTCCTGGCTTTCAAATGCAACCCCGTCATGGGCAGCCGGAGAGTGAGCGAAAAGTTATGGGACAGGGATCAGGGTTCGTCTTTAAGACAGATAAGGGCTTGTTGACAGATAAAACCTACATACTCACCAATAATCACGTAGTGGAAAACGCTGATGATATCAAAGTTACCTTTAATAATGGACAAGAATATAAGGGGAAGATTACTGGGCGTGACCCGCAATCAGATATAGCAGTGATCGAGATCAAAGCCAGTGATTTGCCACCGCTTAGAATTGCAGACTCTTCCCAAGTCGAGGTGGGAGAATGGGTGGTTGCTATCGGTAATCCATTTGGTCTCAGTCACACCTTGACCGTTGGTGTGGTCAGTGCCAAGGGGCGTACTAGTGTTGGTATTAATGACTACGAAGACTTTATTCAGACGGATGCTGCTATAAATCCTGGCAACTCCGGTGGCCCGCTGGTTAATCTTGAAGGGGAGGTAGTGGGAATCAATACCGCTATTTTTACCCGCAGCGGTGGCTATATGGGCATCGGTTTTGCCATTCCCAGCAATCTTGCAATTAACGTGGCGGAGCAATTAATAGAGCATGGTGAAGTAACCCGTGGCTATTTAGGCGTGGTGATTCAAGCATTGACCGCCGATCTGGCTGAGGCTTTTGATATCGAGCATGGGAAAGGCATTTTGATTGCTCAGGTTAGCGAAGACTCTCCCGCTGAAAAAGCCGGTTTAAAAGAAGGTGATATCATTACCCATTTTCAAGGAAAAGAGGTGTCTGATGTCGGAGATTTTCGTAATCGCGTTGCATTAACAGGCCCCGATACGGAAGCTAGTTTAAGGATACTGAGAGATGGTAAACAAAAAGTCATTAAAGTTACCATCGGCCACTTGACTGAAGACAAATTGTTGGCCACGGGTGAGACAAAGAGTGCAGGTGAGATTGGTATTACTGTACAGAGTCTAACAAAAGAACTTGCTGATCAGTTTAATGTTAGCCCAGGAGAGGGAGTGCTGATCTCAGAAGTTAAGCCTGGTTCGGTTGCGGCACGTGCTGGCATAAAATCAGGACAAGTGATTTCCCAAGTCAACCGTAAACCGGTAAACAGCGTAGCTGAGTTTAAACAGGCTGTTAAATCCAGCGAGAAGGAAAAGAGAGTATTGCTGTTGATTAAAAGCGGTGAAATGTCACGCTTCGTCGCGCTGAGTTGGTAAGGGGTATGAAATGTTGTGGCGAATGTGTGCAATGAAAGATTGCACCATCAGCCAAGATTTAACTGATGAGATTTCGATTAATTTAATACCGTGGAGTAGCATTCAATGAGAATGGATAAATTAACCAGTAAGTTCCAACTGGCCCTGGCTGATGCGCAAAGCCTAGCACTTGGCCATGACAATCAATATATCGAGCCACTTCATCTGCTACTGGCACTTTTGAATCAGGACGGCGGTGCTATCAGGCCTTTGCTTGCGAAGGTAGGTGCCAATACCGATCAGTTGCGCTCTAAGCTTAGTGCCGCCATAGAGCGCTTGCCCAAAGTCAGCGGTGATGCTGGCGATGTGCATGTGTCGAATGATCTTACTCGTTTGCTGAACCAAACGGATAAATTGGCGCAAAAACGTAAAGATCAGTATATCTCCAGCGAACTGTTTCTATTGGCTGCCGTTGAGGATAAGGGTACGACTGGTGAGCTTCTCAGAGAAGTCGGGGCCACCAAGGCAGCGATTGAAAAGGCCATTGAAGAAGTGCGAGGCGGACAAACGGTGGATGATCCTAATGCAGAAGAGCAGCGCCAGGCATTAGAGAAATATACCCTTGATCTCACCGAGCGAGCAGAACAAGGCAAGCTGGACCCGGTCATTGGCCGCGATGATGAAATACGCCGCGTGATTCAGGTTTTGCAACGACGCACAAAAAACAATCCGGTGCTGATTGGTGAGCCAGGCGTTGGTAAGACTGCACTTGTGGAGGGTCTGGCGCAACGGATTGTTAATGGCGAAGTACCCGAGGGCTTAAAGAAAAAGCGACTTCTGTCTCTGGATATGGCCGCACTTATCGCCGGTGCTAAGTACCGGGGTGAGTTTGAAGAGCGTTTAAAGGCGGTGCTCCATGACGTGGCTAAACAGGAGGGCTCTATCATCCTCTTTATTGATGAAATCCATACCATGGTTGGCGCCGGAAAAACAGATGGTGCGATGGATGCAGGCAATATGTTGAAACCCGCGCTGGCGCGTGGTGAATTGCACTGTGTTGGGGCCACGACCCTGGATGAATATCGGCAATACATCGAAAAAGATGCCGCCCTGGAGCGGCGGTTCCAAAAGGTGTTGGTGGATGAACCCTCTCAGGAAGATACCATTGCTATTTTGCGTGGTCTGAAAGAGAAATATGAGCTTCATCATGGTGTCGACATTACCGATTCAGCGATCGTTGCGGCGGTCAATTTGTCCACCCGCTACATTACGGATCGACAATTACCTGACAAGGCGATTGACCTTATTGATGAAGCGGCTTCGCGCATTCGGATGGAAATTGACTCCATGCCTGAAGAAATGGATAAGCTGGATCGACGCTTGATTCAGCTCAAAATGGAAAGAGAAGCCCTGAAAAAAGAAACCGATCAGGCTTCGAAAAAACGGCTGGAGATTCTGGAAGATGACATTGAAAAACTGGAGAAAGCCTTTTCTGATCTTCAGGAAATCTGGAAGGCTGAAAAAGCTGCATTGCAGGGGACAACCGGTATTAAGGAGGAGTTGGATCGAGCGAGAATCGACCTCGACGCGGCACGGCGTGCCGGTGATCTCAGTCGCATGTCAGAGCTTCAGTATGGTCGTATTCCCGAGCTTGAAAAGCAGCTTGCAGCCGCACAACAAGCCGAAACTCAGGAAATGACACTCTTACGGAATAATGTCACTGAAGAAGAAATCGCCGAAGTGGTTTCCCGGTGGACGGGTATTCCGGTTTCCAAGATGTTAGAAGGGGAGCGTGAAAAGCTACTGCATATGGAGGAGGCTCTACGCAAACGTGTTATCGGCCAGGAAGAGGCCATCGAAGCAGTGGCCGACGCCATTCGGAGTGCCCGTGCTGGCTTGTCCGATCCAAAACGGCCCAATGGTTGCTTTTTGTTTTTGGGGCCTACCGGTGTGGGTAAAACTGAGTTAACCAAAGCGTTAGCTGAGTTTTTATTTGATACTGAAGAGTCCATGGTGCGTATCGATATGTCAGAGTTTATGGAAAAGCATTCCGTTGCACGTTTAATTGGTGCTCCTCCTGGTTATGTGGGCTACGAAGAAGGCGGCTATTTGACAGAAGCCGTTCGCCGCCGACCCTACGCGGTTGTTCTTCTGGATGAGGTGGAGAAAGCACATCCTGATGTGTTTAATATCCTGTTACAGGTAATGGATGATGGTCGCCTTACCGACGGGCAGGGAAGAACGGTTGATTTCCGCAACACCGTTATTGTTATGACGTCCAATTTGGGTAGTCAGTTAATTCAGGAGTTAGCGGGCGACGAAAACTATGATGCCATGAAAGACCAGGTCATGGAGGTGGTCGGCCAACATTTTCGCCCGGAATTCATCAATCGCCTGGATGAAACGGTTGTGTTTCACCCGCTTAAGCAGGATCAGATCCGCGATATCACACGGATACAGGTGGATTATCTGCGGCAGCGTATGGCTGAAAACGATTTAACACTTGAGGTGGATGATAACGTACTCGATTTAATAGCGGAGGCAGGATTTGATCCAGTCTTTGGTGCGAGGCCCTTAAAGCGCGTTATCAAGAGCCGTCTGGAACGGGCTTTGGCAAAACAGATATTGGCTGGACAGTGTAAGCCGGGTGATACCGTCAGGGTCACTCGTCAGGGTGATGATGTGGAGTTTCATGTTATTGTCTAGGCTGGTGTTGTTGAGGAGGCGTAATCCGCTGATTGCGCCTATTTGATTTCCTGACCGTATGTAGAATGAGTTGTTATGGAATTTAAAGATTATTATGAAGTGCTGGGCGTTAAGCGTGACGCTTCTCTGGATGATATAAAGCGGGCCTATCGAAAAATGGCCCGCAAATATCATCCGGATGTAAGCAAAGAGCCGGATGCTGAAGAACGTTTCAAAGAGATTAATGAAGCCCATGAAGTGTTAAAAGATCCTGAAAAACGCGCGGCTTATGATCAGTTGGGTGCCAACTGGAAGGCGGGGCAGGATTTTCGGCCACCGCCAGATTGGGATCAGGGCTTCGAGTTTCATGGTGGAGGCTTTACCAATGCCGATGCCGCAGAGTTTAGTGATTTTTTTGAAAACTTGTTTGGGCAAGGTGGTTTTTCGAGAGGGTTTGGGGGACGCCGAGGGGGCTTTCACGCCCATGGTAATGATACCCACGCAAAAATCCTAATTGATTTAGAAGATGCCTTTCATGGTGCCTCTCGCAGCTTGACGCTTAAACATTCTGAGCTTGGCCCCGATGGTCGCCCCTATGTAAAAGAACGAACCTTAAATGTAAAAATCCCCAAGGGGGTTCGTCAGGGGCAGAGTATTCGCTTGTCAGGACAAGGTGAGCCAGGCGTTGGCGACGGTAAGGCCGGGGATCTTTACCTTGAAGTGCAGTTCAAACCGCATCCTTATTACAGGGTTGAAGGCAAGGATATCTATGTGGATTTACCGGTTGCTCCATGGGAAGCTGCTTTAGGAGCAACGGTGAGCGCCCCGACCCCTGCGGGCTCAGTCAATCTGAAAATTCCACCGGGATCTGACAGTGGTAAGAAACTGCGACTAAAGGGGCGTGGCATTCCGGCCAAAGCCCCCGGCGACCTCTATGTGATCGTAAAAGTCGCATTACCTAAAGCGGATACCGAAAAGTCCAGAGAAGCCTATGAAGCTTTTCAAAAAGCCTGCGACTTTAACCCACGCGCATCTATGGGAGTATAACAATGGCGAGATCACTGATTACCCTATCTGAAGGCGATATCCTGGACGATATTCAACAGATCACACTTGCCGATTTATGCCGGGCATGTAATTTGCCTGCTGACCAGATAATAGAGTGGGTCGATTATGGCATTCTCGAACCCGAGGGCCTGAAGCTCAGTGCTTGGCGTTTTACAGGTGTCAGTCTAAAGCGAGTGATGCGTGCATCGCGTCTGCAGCGCGATCTGGGTCTGAATACGGCAGGCGTTGCACTGGCGCTTGACCTGTTGGATGAGATGCAAGAGCTTCGGCAGCGTCTACGTCGCTATGAGTCAAGTTGAGAGTTTAGTCGATTGTGAATACGCCTATCGATCAGGAAATATGGCAGATACATGCGTGGAGAAACCGTTTGCAGTCTCTCATGTTACTGGGGCTATTGTTTATTTATGCAGGCTTATTGGGGCTTTTAATATTGGGCGGGCACGGTTTTTTTGCCATTTTGGTTTTTACCGCGTTGGCATTAAGCCTTACCCCGTCTGTTTCTCCTGGTTTAACGATGCGTCTGTATCGGGCGGTTAAATTATTGCCTCATCAAGCCCCTGGCTTGCATGATAGAATTAACATTCTTGCCAAACGTGCGGGCTTGGAAAACAAACCTGATTTGTATTACATACCAAGCCGCATGTTGAATGCTTTTGCTGTTGGTTCGCAGGCTCATTCTGCTATTGGTGTTACTGATGGGTTATTAAAAACACTGGATCAGGATGAGTTAACCGGGGTGCTGGCCCATGAAGTAAGCCATATTCGCAGCAATGACATTGGGGTAATGGGTATTGCAGATTTGTTTAGCCGGGTTACCCGAGTGTTATCGCTATTGGGGCAAGTGTTATTGCTCATTAATATTCCTTTATTGGTTTATCAGGCTGCCACCATAAATTGGTGGGTGATAGCGTTATTAGTGTTTGCACCGAGTATTAGTGCGCTAACACAACTTGCCCTGTCGCGGACTCGAGAGTTTGATGCTGATCTTAATGCAGTGCGTTTAACCGGAAACCCAGAAGCACTAGCCCGGGCGCTTGCTAAAATAGAATATATTCAAGGAAGATGGTTTGAGCGTGTTTTTTTTCCTGGTAAGGGTATTCCTGAACCCTCTTTGCTTAGGACTCATCCCCCTGTAAATGAGAGAATCGATAAGTTGAAAAGTTTAAAACATGCGTTTTCTTCTAAAGTCACTTTTTTACCTTCTGTACTGGTTGACAGCGCCATGACAAAACCCGAATTGAAAGAACCTCCTCGCTGGCACATAAGTGGGCTTTGGTATTGATAAAAAGCAGAGTGATACCCAGACGGAGCCAACTATGAAAATAAAAACCATTCAGTCCTTTATCGACGAGATAAAAAGCTGTCATAAAACTTTAGCTAATGATTGCCGTAAAGGTATGAAAGCGGCCTCCGACCCACGTATTCAAGGGCTTTATTCCTATCTCTATCAACATGAAAAGCGTTTGGAAAAAATTGTAGGAAAAATCGAAAGTCAATCTGACCCTAAAGCGCTTGAGACTATGGTTTATGACTTCGATGACCGTTTGCTTCATGGCATTAATACGAAAATTGGTAATGGTCTCACGGCGTGCGATCAACTATCTAAGTTCGTTGTCGATACGCATAATAGCATTCTCGCAGTTCTCGAATATCTTATCGGTCGAGCATCGATTCCAGAAGAGCTGGAAATACTGCAATTATTAAAGGACTCAGAAGAATCTGAACTCAGACAAATGGTTCAGCAGATACAGCGCGGATGGGAAGTTTAATTAGCCACGCCTCCCTGTTCTCACTCATTTTAAAGGATAAGTTATGGAACCCCCTATTCATACGTTAAGCGAGTTGTTCAGTCAGCTTGGCTTGCCAAAAGCTGCTGAGGAAGTTGAGCATTTTATAGAGAAGCATCGGCCATTGGCGAAAGAAATACCTTTGCATGAGGCCTCGTTTTGGAATGGCTCGCAGAAGGAGTTTCTTAAGCAGCAGATTGCGCTTGATGCAGATTGGGCGGAGCTGATTGATCAATTAAATTCCCGCTTACGTTAAGTGCTCTCGAAACTCAGGTTGATATTTTTATGAATGAATGGTTATCTGAAGCGATGACAACTTTTGAGTCTTTGCATATTGCTACGTTACCTCCGGTGTATAAAGTACTTTTGATCACAGTAACAGCAATGGTCTTAAATATGTCAGTGAGGCGGGTTATTAGCACATCTGCCGAACGGTACAAGTCTCGCCAGAAAGGCTCCGAAAAGGTTAAGCGTGTCGATACACTGACACGAGTTTGCCAATCTGCCATTTCCATCTTTATTTGGCTTGTCGCGGGCACGATAGCGCTGGCGTCCTTGGGGTTTTCGATTGCTCCCATCTTAACCACAGCAGGTGTGTCAGGTATCGCTATTGGGCTTGCAACGCAAAATCTGGTTAAAGATTACTTTTCCGGTTTTATTATTTTGCTCGAAGGTCAGATACGTGTTGGGGACATTGTTGAGCTGGGTGGGGCGATCGGCGAGGTGGAGGAAATGACGCTACGGTATGTGCGTCTGCGCAATCTAAGTGGCGATGTCATATTTGTACCGAATGGCAATATTACAAATGTAACAAATAAATCCCTCCAATTTTCGTTTGCTTTAATTGATGTTGGTATCGCATATAGGGAGGATGTCGATGAAGTGTTACGAATTATGAGGGAGACGTCGCAAGCAATGCAGTCAGACCCAGATTTCAAGGAGGTTATCCTGGATGATATGGAGATTATGGGGGTCAATGATTGGGCCGATTCGAGTGTTGTCTTGAGGGGGCGAGTAAAAGTGAAGGCAGGAAAACAGTGGGGTGTGCGTCGCGCATATTTGCGGCAGCTCAAATATGCGTTTGACAAGTCTGCTATCGAAATACCATACCCTCATTTGACGTTGTATGCAGGTCAGCTTAAAGATGGCAGTGCACCACCTTTTCATATTTTTCATGATTGATTGCTTATTGGTGATGTCCAGTTGATGTTCAAAGATAATGTAGGGAGGTCCCATGTTTAGCTCGGTTATTGAAAAACGAAACTTAACTTATAGTTTGCTGACACTAATTGTTTTAGTTGTAGGATATGGATTTGTTCGTATAGCTTTCAGTGCTACAGACAGTTTTCCTTTTACTCAAGAGATAGTTCTTATTATTTTAGGCACAATAGCAACAATATTTATCACTTCATTGTTGTTGAATAGGCAGACAGCAGTAGAGATTGAAAAAGAGCAAAGCATTCGTTTATTTGAGCTTAAATCAAACACTTTTCACAATTTATTTGACTTACTCGAAGATATGATGATGGCAGATAGGGTGAATGACTCCGATATTGTTAGGCTTAGATTCATTACTCACAAATTAACGGTAATAGCATCAGGTCCAGTATTAGAAGAGTACAATGATTTTTTAAAACGTATAAAAACTCTTTGTGATGATCATAGTTTTCTAGGTGATGCTTATGAATTCCATCAAGCACTTGCGTCTTTATCAGTACGCCTGCGTGAGGATATGTTGGGTTCGGACAGCGTTCAGGATTTAGGTTATGGTAAGCTAGATATAAATAAAATGGTTATGAAAAATAGCGAAATTATATAAATTTATATGTTGTGCTTTCCGCAAATTCAGATAATAAGTGCACCACTCATGGTTAATAGGTGACAGACGATCAACTGCCTGTAGGTGGTGTTCTAAAGTCGCCAAACTAATAGAGTATTACCATGAGTTACAAGCAGTTGACCGAAGGCCAACGATATTAGATTGACGCCTATCTGCGCGAGGGTTTCAGTTACCGCTAAATCGCACAACGGTTAGGAGTAAGCCACAGCACTATTAGCCGAGAAGTGCGGCTGAACCGATTCAGGGGTAGCCATTATGTGCCTGAGGTTGCTCATGTAAGCGCGTTAAGTTAGATCTTGAGTGTGTTTGGGGTGAGTTAATTGTTGATTTTTAAGGAATCATAAATTGCAATCAGGCGATGTACAGTAGTGACCAGAGTGAACGGATATATACCTCAAGTTCTATAGATGCATGATCAGTGAGAATCCACTCGCAAAATAGCTCGTCGTTTTCGCCTAAATAAAATTCGGCGCTCTCGTAAGATGCGAGGTTTAAATTAAGGTCAAGAAGGTTGTTAGAAGGTGCGCTGGCGGAGCTTAAAGAAACGATACTTCCATAGTTGTTGATGTCTATCGGGTCGGATAGATCCGACTCTATGGTGAATGGGAATCCACTATTTTTCAGTACTTCTGTAACCCAGACTTCAGGCGCAGGGATGTTATTGAGCAAGACGAGAATGTGATTAGATGTTTGCATGAATGAAACCTTTTCAATACTGGATTTTTTGCTCAGTTCAATCAACTAAGGAAAAAATGCCTTAAGGGAAAGATTAGCTTTATTGTGTTCGCGTCACAATTGCTGCAGGTGCTTATCAGATTAACTATTTAACTTTAAGAGTATTAGAGCGATGGGTCAAAACAATTATCAGGGAAATAAGCGGCGGGACGATCCGGACATCGAAATTAATAAAACGAGCAAGCCATCATTTTGGCAAAATCCTCAATTTACACTCTTTTTGTACTTGTTGTTTATAGTGCTGTCTTTTCAGTTTTGGCAGAAAAATGCTGAAAATAAGCAGCTTGAAATCCCTTATAGCCAATTTTTGGATTATGTTGAAAACAAAAGGGTCGCTGAGGCAATAGTGACGGATAAGGCAATCCTCGGCACGTTTAAAGAATCAGATATGGCGACTGGGGAACCGAAACGTTTTATTACCGTTCCGCTTTGGAATCAGGAAATGGCTGATAAGCTCGCGGATAATGGTATTAATTATACGGTCCGCCTCCCACAGGAAAGCTGGTTGGGTAACTTTTTGTTTAACTGGATTTTACCATTCGGCCTTTTGTTTTTGTTCTGGCATTGGATGGTGAAGAGAATGGGGGGCATGGGCAAAGGCTTTCTTAATATTGGCAATCGCGTGCGAGTGCACCCGGATCAGCGTCCTGGAGTGTGTTTCGATGATGTGGCAGGCTATGAGGATGTCAAGCAAGAGCTGCGCGAAACGGTTGAATTTTTAAAGGATCCCAGTCGCATTAAAGATCTCGGTGCTCGAAGCCCGAAAGGGGTTCTGCTCGTTGGCCCACCGGGAACAGGAAAAACGCTGTTTGCTCGTGCAGTTGCGGGCGAAGCCAATGTGCCCTTTTTCAATATTAGTGGGCCGGAATTTATAGAAATGTTTGTGGGAGTTGGTGCTGCCCGTGTGCGTGAGATGTTTGACCAGGCACGACAGAAATCACCCTGTATTATTTTTATCGATGAAATTGACGCTATTGGTCGGTCGCGTAGCGGTGGGCCGGTAATGGGCGGGCACGATGAGCGTGAGCAGACGCTGAATCAACTATTAACTGAAATGGATGGCTTTGATTCTTCTACCGGCGTCGTGGTTATGGCGGCTACCAATAGACCAGAAATACTTGATCAGGCATTGTTGCGTGCGGGCCGATTTGATCGTCGTATTTTAGTGGATAAGCCCGATCTGATTGCTCGGGAAGGTATTCTGAAGCTTTACGCCGGTAAAATGAAATTGGCGCCCGATGTGGAGCTGCACGTTATCGCGCAACGTACGCCAGGTTTTGTAGGGGCGGATATCGAAAATATCTGCAATGAAGCCGCCATTCATGCCCTGCGTGAAAACAAACACGAAGTTGCGATGGTTGATTTTGAGGCGGCCATTGATCGCGTGATTGCAGGCCCAGAGGCCAAGCAAAAGACGCTAAGCCCTGATGAAAAACAACGTGTGGCTGTACACGAAAGTGGGCATGCCCTGGTGGCGGTCAATGTTCCAACGGGCGAGCCGGTGCATAGAATAACGATTATTCCGCGGGCGGTGGGCGCGCTAGGCTTTACGCTGCAATTGCCGGTTGAGGAAAAGTATTTGTCCACTACCGAGGAAATGAAAGACCAGATTGCCATTCTACTGGGTGGCCGAGTTGCTGAAGACTTGGTGCTGGGCAGCATCTCTTCGGGAGCATCCAATGATCTGGAGCGCGCCACTGAAATCGCTCGCACCATGGTGACTAGGTTGGGTATGAGCGATAGCCTGGGACCCGTTGTCTATGGCCGGACACAACAACTTCAATATTTGAGTTCCTCGCAAAGTGTTGAAGAGCGCAATTTCAGTGAAGCAACCGCGCAGGCCATCGACGCCGAAGTGAAGGCATTGGTGGAAGAAGGGCGTGAACGTGCCAAAAACATTATTAGTCGTTGTCGGCCAGTGCTGGATGCGCTAACAACGGAGCTGGAAGAGCGAGAAACGCTAACAAAAGACGATGTTGATCGGATTACAGCACATTGTAATGTATCAAATTAACTCTCAATCAACCAGTGGGTTTGGTAACAAGTGATGAATTATGAGTCGGATCCAATGTTGGCGCGTATTCGTCTGACCCTTTGGGGTATGGTGATCCTGCTGCTCATGTACCAGGCGCTGCCTTGGTTTGAACGGGTATTGATCGGGGTTTCTACCGAGCCTCGAGTGGTTACGGCACGTGGTGACCTCGCGGAAGACGAAAAGTCTACCATCGCCTTGTTTGAACATGCCAGTCCTTCGGTTGTGTTTATAACAACCCGCCAGCGTGTGCGCGATTTTTGGACGCGTAATGTCTTCAGTGTTCCGCGGGGAACCGGTTCTGGATTTGTCTGGGATGATCTCGGTCACGTGGTGACCAACAATCATGTTATAGAAGGGGCTGCCGAAGCGATTGTGCGTCTGAATGATGGCCGTAGTTACAATGCCGTGTTGGTTGGTACCAGTCCGGCACATGATCTGGCAGTGCTGCGTATCAACGTGGCATTTGATCGCCCGCCGCCCGTACCGATCGGCAGCAGCCACGATTTGAAAGTCGGGCAGAAAGTGTTTGCAATTGGCAATCCTTTCGGCTTGGATTATACCCTGACGAGTGGTTTGGTCTCTGCTCTTGATCGTTCTCTGTCGGAGGGCAACGGGGCCACCATCGAACACTTGATACAAACTGATGCCGCCATTAATCCTGGGAATTCAGGTGGCCCTCTGTTGGATAGTGCCGGGCGCTTAATTGGAATTAACACGGCCATTTATAGTCCATCCGGCGCCTATGCTGGTATCGGTTTTGCGGTGCCGGTGGATACCGTAAACCGCGTGGTGCCGCAATTGATTGCTCGTGGAAAGTATATTCGTCCGGGGCTGGGTATTATTGTTGATCACAGGCTGAATGAAACCCTAACCGAGCAACTGGGAATTCGTGGTGTCGTCATTCTGGGGATTAATCCAGGCTCAGTGGCGGAAAAAGCTGGTTTGCAGCCCACCAGGGTCGCATCGAACGGAGCTATTATTCCTGGTGATATCATTTTGGCTATCAATGACCAGCCAATGGAAACAGTTAAAGAGCTGTTTTCGATTCTTGATACGCTGCGGATTGGAGATCGGGTGACACTACGCCTATGGCGGCGTGGTCAGGAGGTGGAAGCTTCTCTCCTATTACAGGCGGGTAAGTAACTACGATAGCTCCAGTGTCGTTGCAGATGTATTGAAAGTGTTTAATGAACATTCGTGTTTCACCTCCCGTACTGCGGTGTATTTTTAGCAATTGTCCCTGAACAAGGAGGAGAAAATGACAGAATGGGTAGACGCTATAGTAACGGGTAAAATTGCCTGGACAAATACGTTGTTTTCACTTCAATTTGAAGCCTCAGTGGATGTCTTCGAAGCAGGGCAGTTTGTGACAGCTGCGATCTATAAAAATGGCACTTACATTTCCCGTGCTTACTCTTACGTTAATCCTCCCGATAAAACCCCATTAGAAATCTATGTGGTGTTAATAGCCGCTGGGCAGCTCTCCCCATTATTGGCTGATTTACGAGTTGGGGATGGTTTCCAGGTTTCTCGTAAAGCGAATGGTTTTTTTACGCTAAGGGAGATGTCCGATGCAGATTCACTATGGATGATGGCAACAGGTACCGGTATAGGACCTTACTTATCGATTCTTGGTTCGACAGACGTTTGGCAGCGTTTCAAAAAAGTCGTGTTGGTGCATGGTGTTCGAACAGCAGAGGAGCTGGCTTACCGAGATCGCATTGAGATGCTTCAAAAAATGTTTCCTAAAAAATTAATTTATGTACCTGTACTTAGCAGAGATCAGCAGGCAGGCTTGTTATATGGGAGGATTCCTGATCTGATTGATTCAGGGGCGCTCGAGCGGATTTCTGGCCTGACGTTGCAGCCAGAAAATACCCAGGTAATGCTTTGCGGAAATCCGCAGATGATTTCTGATGTAACTAGTAAATTGTGTGGAAGAGGGTTTAAACGGAACCGGAGGCGAGATCCGGGCAATATTGCTGTTGAAGGATATTGGCGGTGACTACAGTAAGCTGTAAGTATCCCCTGGCAAGGTCGAGAGTTTTATTTTTGTGAATTGCTCAAAGTGGCGATTACGGAAATTACGGTTCCTTGCCCCTGAAGCTGAAGTGGTCGTGTACATCAACTTCAGTTGCTCTAACCGGCGACCTCCCTGTTCCTGGCGCCGGGTAGGAGGCTGCAAATGAGTGTTTACTTTTAGTAGGTGCGGCATATGTAATTTTTCATATATGTGGTTTGTAATATATATGAAATAAAGTATATTTATCCTGAGCTCTCCAATTAATCGACCTGATTATCTACGGAGATACCAACGTGAAACGCATGATTTTAGGACTCACCTTGATGGCTTGCAGCGCACTGAGCGTTGCCAGCGACTACAACCTACCCGGATTTGTCACTGAAATTGAAGATGGGCGCCTGTGGGTGTTCAAAAAAGACTCAAAAGAGCTTGAGGAGTTCAAGAAGCACGGTGAACCTGTGAATCGAACCGGTAAATTCGGAGGCGGATTTGTTTGAGTCATGCTGCCGTATCTTGCCTTAATTGTCGATAATAGTTTTCCTCATATTCAGCTGGCGGGATATCGCCAATCGAGCTCAGTAATCTTCTGTTGTTAAACCAGTCAACCCAATCCAGCGTTGCAAGCTCGACCTGCTCCAACCCTCGCCAAGGGCCGTCTTTATAAATGACCTCGGCTTTGTACAGGCCATTTATCGTCTCGGCTAATGCATTGTCATACGAGTCACCAACGCTGCCGACAGACGCGGTAAAGCCTGCTTCTGATAATCGTTCTGAGTATTGTATCGAGACATACTGGCTTCCTCTGTCACTGTGATGAATGACGCCTTTAGGCTTGCCCCTGGCCCATAAAGCCTGTTCCAGTGCATCCAGAATTAACTGCGTCTGCATCGACTTCATTACCCTCCAGCCCACAACTTTACGGGAGAACACGTCGGTGACGAAGGCGACGTAAACGAAGCCTGACCAAGTGGCCACATAGGTAATATCTGCCACCCAAAGCTGGTTTGGCCGACTTGCCGTAAACTCCCGGTTAACCAGATCCAGCGGCTTAGCAGCACTCTCATCAGGGATCGTTGTGACACAACGACGTCCTCGTCGCACGCCCTGGATCCCAAGAGTGCTCATCAGTCTGGCAACAGTACAGCGGGCTACTGTAAAGTCTTCTCGCTTCAGTTGCTTCCAGACCTTCCTGATGCCATAGCATTGCCGATTGTCCTGCCATACGCGCAGAATCTCTGGCTTTAACGCCTCATCCTGGTGATAACGCTGACAGCGCAGCTGTGGCTGGGCTGCAAGTGACTTGCACCGGAAATACGTTGATGGCGCGATTTGCAGCACACTACAAATCGGCTCGACACCATGCAACGCTCGGTGCGAATCAATGAACTGGACTATTTCTTCGGTTTGCGGTCGAGCTCCGCTTGGGCAAAAAACGCAGCTGTAGATTTAAATGGTCAAAGCAACAGTTTTACTAAAATACTGATTTGCATGATTCAAGCAGCCATTGAAAATGGTTTAATAAGCCAGTTGACCACTAAAGTTAATACCAAGCCTTGCGGATTCTTCCCTACTTCTTTAATGGTTGAAAAATCCACTTGCACCATCATTGGATAGATCATTACCCAAATGAAAACTGCAACAACAACATTGACATGGGCGACTTCAAGCTTTGCAATAGCTTCAAAAAGAGGTGGGTAAACAACCCCAAGTGCCACACCAGCAGCAATTGATATCGCAACCCAAACAGATAAATAACGTTCAAAAATCCCCATAGTCATATTCCTTAATTACAGCAGCTTGCCACACGCGTAGGGCGATCACCCATTGCATTTAATCTGGCTAGCTCTTGTTCGATAAAAATAGGTTCATTTACCACCGTTGAAGTGATGGTTTGCTTCATCCACTCTGGTAGTGTTGGATTAATTGAATAAAACACCCATTGCTGATGCTTTCTGTCAGATAAGATCCCAGTTTTTCTAAGCTGTGCTAAGTGACGGGATACTTTAGGCTGACTCTCTTCATCTAGCGCAGTCATTAACTCACAGACACACGCTTCACCCTCAACGGCAATGATTAAAAGTGTTTTCAAGCGAATATCATCAGCCAGAGCTTTGTAAAAAGTAGTAGGTGTTATAGGCGCAGGTTTTTGCTTTTCTTGTATTAGCAAAAACATTTTGATCCGTTCATTTAGCTCTTGTAGCGTTTTTTCAAACGGGTTTGCATCTCTACGAGAACGAGGTTCAGGGAAGTCCCAAGCAAGGCAATTGGTGCCGTTAACTCGGCTATCGCATTCTTTTGCCGCTTTATCACACAGAGTAATAACAAAATCGAAATGGATATTGCTAACTTCATCAAGGTGTTTTGAACGTAAACCATCAGTACGTAATCCAAAGTGTTCAATAGCGGACAGAGTTCTACTATCAACACTATGTGGCTCAGTCCCCGCGCTGTAGACTTCGTAGTCACCTTTACCATGATGTTTTAACAATGCCTCAGCCATTATAGATCTGGCCGAATTTTCAGTGCATAGGAAGAGTACCTTCATAACACGCTCCATAACAAATTTGTTATGCTATTTGTGCAACAGTAATCCCAGAGAAAGTTGAATTCTTTGTGTCGGTAGGTACTAAGCCCCTTCAAGAGGGGCTGGTTGATGGGAGCCTTAGTTGGCTAGTTGGCTTGGGTATCTGTTTCCTCTTCAGTGATATCGTCATCGGTTGAAGGCACCGCTTGCTCAACTTCTGCTTCTTTACCCTTAGCTTGGGCTGATTTTCGTGCTCGAATTTCGATATCAATAATGCGTCGTGCAAGTTTGATAATGCGCTGTTGCCATGCGTAGTTGCCATCAACACGTTGCTTGTTGCTTAGCACGCTTGATAACCAGAGTGTGTCCATTGAGATCATCAACGCATCGAGTTTGCGAACTAAGCCGACAAACTGGCCAACTTGGGGCGAGCTTATTTTGGCGTTGAAGGTAATTGGATCGGTGTAGTCAGGTACTTCATCGATGCCGTTGGACTCCATCAGTTTGTCCAAACGAGCTTGTTCGTTGTCTACCGCCTTAGCGCAATCCTCGATCAACTGGCTAATGATCTGTTCCACTTCATCAATTTCGTTCTCATCGCCAATGATGCGCAGGATGACATCGATTCCGTAGAGCGCACTGACCGTCCGTCTAAAAACACGGTCAACGACACGTTGCGCCTGTAAGCTATTAATTGTGAATGATTGTTCAAAGATGGGTTTTGAGTAATTGGGTTTTGCTTGGGCCATAAGTTTGCTCCTGATATGACAATAATCAGTCCCTAGCCTAATCCTCTGTGAGGTAATGGCCTTTCAGCTAGGTGGAAGAATTGAGCATCTTTCTAACTACCCTGTCTGGATAAGACGGTTACACTGACTATCAATTATTGCTGATCTGTTTCAGTGATATCTGCGCCTGAGAGCATGAGCTCAAAGGAAGCCCGCCGCTGAGTATTCTCAGTGGTACTAAGAGGTAGCTAGCCTCCTTAAACAAATAGCCTGCATGTTTTTACATGCTCAACCATGCGTTCCTTACGGTTCGCCTTTTCACCACCCAACTGGGGGAGTTTTCCCCAGTTGGGGGTGACTCCTTCAAAACCAACATAAGGAGTCACCAATGGAATATATCTTCGGATTTATTATCCAAATCGCAGGCATTATGTTGCTTGCAAAACTGAGCTGGTCGCTTTTGCGATTGCTTGCTCGTCAAAGCGTGCGCCCGTTTCGATTTGTACTTACTCAAATCAAGCGATTGCTCACACCAAAACCAAAACGTCGTCCAATGGCAGTGCCTAAAGCTCCTGGTATGCCCCGTTTGACATCTGCGTTTTACAAAGAGCCACATCAGTACGACATGGCTTTACTCGAAATACCAACCTATCTGCGCCGTCAGTCTTCGTTGCCAAGCCGGGTAGAAGCAACTGTGTGCACAGAATTCAACTAAGACGAGGAGAACATCATGAAAAACCAAGTAACACTCATAGGCTACGTTGGCTCTGAGCCAGAGACGCGAGCCTATCCATCAGGTGATTTAGTGACCAGTATTTCACTGGCCACTTCTGAGAAATGGCGCGACCGTCAATCCAATGAGCTCAAAGAGCATACGGAATGGCATCGGGTCGTTTTTCGAGATCGTGGTGGATTTAAGTTAGGGCTAAGGGCAAAAGATTTAATCCAAAAAGGAGCGAAGCTTTTTGTTCAAGGGCCTCAGCGCACGCGCTCATGGGAGAAAGATGGCATTAAGCATCGATTGACCGAAGTGGACGCGGACGAGTTTCTGCTTCTTGATAGTGTGAACAAAGCATCTGAGCCATCACCGGCGGATGATGCGGGCTCCCAAGCTAATTGGGCACAAACTTATCCTGAACCAGATTTTTAACCGAGCGAAAACGCTTTAACCCAGCCGGGAGTACTTTCCCGTCAGGGGCAGACTCCCACTTTGATTGTCGGAGTCCACAATGGAAAAACCAAAGCTAATCCAACGCTTTGCTGAGCGCTTTAGTGTCGATCCAAACAAATTGTTCGATACCCTAAAAGCAACAGCATTCAAGCAACGTGACGGTAGTGCACCGACCAATGAGCAGATGATGGCGCTCTTGGTGGTTGCAGATCAGTACGGCTTGAACCCTTTCACCAAAGAGATTTTTGCGTTCCCTGATAAACAAGCTGGAATTATTCCAGTGGTAGGTGTCGATGGATGGTCTCGCATCATCAATCAACACGACCAGTTTGATGGCATGGAGTTTAAGACTTCAGAAAACAAAGTCTCACTGGATGGCGCGAAAGAATGCCCTGAATGGATGGAATGCATCATCTATCGGCGCGACCGTTCGCACCCAGTCAAAATCACTGAGTATCTGGATGAAGTCTATCGACCGCCTTTTGAAGGTAACGGCAAAAATGGCCCTTACCGGGTAGATGGTCCATGGCAGACGCACACTAAGCGAATGCTAAGACATAAATCCATGATCCAGTGTTCCCGCATTGCGTTTGGCTTTGTGGGAATTTTCGATCAAGACGAAGCGGAGCGAATTATCGAAGGCCAAGCAACACACGTTGTTGAGCCATCGGTGATTACACCCGAGCAAGTTGATGATCGAACCCGAGGGCTTGTTTACAAGCTTATCGAGCGGGCGGAAGCTTCAAACGCTTGGAATAGTGCATTGGAATATGCCAATGAACATTTTCAAGGTGTTGAATTGACGTTTGCGAAACAAGAAATCTTTAATGCACAGCAACAAGCAGCCAAAGCGCTCACACAGCCTTTAGCTTCTTAGCGCCACGCATTCATTTTACTAACCCTGGCGGGATTATTCTCCCGTCAGGGGGAAGGTCTCGTCTTTTTTTGGAGATCTTCCATGACTAAATCAGCCTCACTTTTTCGCTTGGTATTGGTTGTTGCCCTTGTCGTAGGTTCGATTCAAGCCGGTAAAGCGGCAATTGATTCGGTTCAAGCAAGTGTTGTTCAGCACCAAACAGCGTTAGCACAAGCTGCAAAGTAACCACTTAACCCTGAAGGGGAGTTCTCTCCTTCGGGGGAGTCTCCCTTCAAAGGAGGCAATATGAAGGTTATCGACCTATCACAACGTACTCCTGCATGGCACCAGTGGCGCATTGCAGGGGTTACGGCATCTGAAGCCCCAATTATTATGGGGCGTTCACCCTACAAAACACCTTGGCGATTATGGGCAGAAAAAACGGGATTCGTATTACCGGAAGACCTGTCGAATAATCCAAATGTGCTTCGCGGTATACGGTTGGAGCCTCAAGCAAGGCGAGCATTTGAGAATGCGCATAATGACTTTCTTCTGCCGTTATGTGCAGAAGCCGATCATAACGCAATCTTTCGAGCCAGCTTTGATGGCATCAACGATGCGGGCGAACCCGTTGAACTGAAATGTCCTTGCCAGTCAGTTTTTGAGGATGTGCAAGCTCACCGAGAACAAAGCGAGGCGTACCAGTTGTATTGGGTACAAGTACAGCATCAAATACTGGTCGCCAATAGTACGCGTGGTTGGTTGGTATTCTATTTTGAGGATCAACTGATTGAGTTTGAAATACAACGAGACGCGGCGTTCTTAACTGAATTGCAAGAAACGGCGCTTCATTTTTGGAAGTTAGTTCAAACTAAAAAAGAACCGTCAAAATGCCCTGAGCAAGATTGTTTTGTTCCCAAGGGGGAAGCTCAATACCGCTGGGCATCGCTGTCTCGCCAGTATTGCTCAGCACATGCCGAAGTGGTCCGACTGGAAAATCACATTAAATCTTTGAAAGAGGAAATGCGAGACGCTCAGTCAAAATTGGTCGCCATGATGGGTAACTACGCTCATGCGGATTATGCTGGGGTCAAACTCTGCCGCTACATGATGGCGGGCACGGTGGACTATAAGCAATTGGTCACCGATAAATTAGGCGAACTGGACGAACAGGTTTTAGCCGCTTACCGAAAAGCGCCACAAGAACGGTTGCGTATCAGCAGCAATAAGCCAGAGCAGCCCGTTGAAACACCAATCAAAATCAGCCTTGAGCAAGAGAACTTGGTTCTGCCAGGTGACTCGCCGAGCTCATTTTACTTTTAACGTTCACTTGGAGCCGATTTCGGCTCCTTTCTCATGCGCTTATATCGAGTGCATCAGAAAGCAGTTTCACTCGTAGCCAATGCTGGGTACGAATGATAGAGCGAGCTGAACTCTTACATACACAGCCATACCACAATCAACACACCACCCGACGGGGACTTCATTCCCTGTTGGGGCATGGGGCCTCGTCAAAACTGATGAGGTTTACCATGACTGAACAATCCCCATTTTTGGTTCAAGTGAATCAAGCGTTTAATGTCCCGGCTCCTGATGCTTTCGTTCTGGAAGGATTTAGTGCCGACACTACCCATCCAAACATTCCCGTTCGCAAGGACGAGTATGTTTTTAGAAAAGAAGACTTACGTGACGTATTGGCGTTCTTGTCTCACCCAGACGGTGACGGTTTGTATATTACAGGCCCCACGGGATGCGGTAAGACCTCGCTAATTTGCCAAGTTGCTTCTCGATTGAATTGGCCTGTTCAGCAAATTACTGCGCACGGTCGATTGGAGTTGTCCGATCTTATCGGTCACCACACGCTGGTTAATGGCAACATGACCTTTGTGTATGGACCGCTATCGCTGGCTGTAAAGCATGGCCATTTGCTGATCATTAATGAAATGGATCTTGCTGAGCCTGCTGAACTGGCTGGACTCAATGACATTTTGGAAGGTGCCCCGTTGGTTATCGCACAAAATGGCGGTGAGATCATCATGCCACATAACAATTTTCGTTTTATCGCTACCGGCAACAGTGCGGGCAGCGGTGACCAGACGGGCTTGTATCAAGGTGTGCTTCAACAAAATTTGGCTTTTCTTGATCGCTTTAGAATCATCGAAGCGACCTATGCAGAGCCTTCTGTAGAGGAAGCCATTCTGGAGAACGTTGCGCCAGGCTTGCCAGAAGTCTTTCGCCAAAAAATGGTGAAAGTGGCTGGTGACATTCGCCGTCTTTTTATTGGGGGCGCGGATGGCGGTGCTGAGCTTAGTATCACCATGTCCACTCGGACCTTGGTGCGCTGGGCAAAGTTAACACTTGCTTTTAAAGGCGCTCCTAACGCAGTGGAGTATGCACTGGTTCGGTCTTTGACGGCTCGTGCTGAGTTGGAGCAACGTGAAGCCATTCACCGTATTGCTGCTGATGTATTCGGTGACCATTGGGAGGATTGATGATGGAAAAGTGCTTTGCTCTTTACCGTTACAGTCATTCTGATGGGACAGCCAAAGAATGGGCCATTTACGTTGGAGCAGATAACCAGGAGATTGAAGTTCGGTTTGGAAAAGCTGGTCAATTGTCGCAGCAGCGATTGATTGATTCGACTGATCCTAACGCAGAAGCAGACCGAAGAATCAATGAGAAAATCAACAAGGGTTATCGATTGGTTGGACAAGTCGGCATTGATCATCAAGGGAGGCCATTTGAACTCTCAAATGCGCTAGATAGCGTCGCGTGCGCCAATAACGTCAGTTGGGAGTTTCGTACTCGCAAGGACGTCAATGGCCAAGTCTCGCTGGCGCAAAAAGCGTTGTTCGATATGGCAAAGCTGCTTGAAGCCTATGGCTTGGCTGTTATTGATGATAACCAGGTCAGGATTGGAGAATGGTCATTAGGGTTTTGCAAAAGCGAATTACCTAGTACCAATCAAATCAGCATGGTGTCAGGTGAAGGCGCTGGCATTGTTAACACTGATGATGGCCCGTGGCCATTGTTGCTGTTACTGGCCTTTAAGCGTCAATTACCACCACTGTGTTCGCTCACAGTAGCGAGTCCTGAAGGGATAGAAGTATCCGACCAACTGAAGTTGGAAAAAGATGTATTGCGGTTGCTAGGCAGTGATTTAGAGCGGGTTCGCCCGATTGCTGAAGCACTGGACTTAATGCCTGCGAAAATCGATCTCAACCAATCGTCGCCTGATTCGCAAAATTACTATTTTTGATAGTGATGTTGCCATTAGCGCGTCAACTACTACCACCCAAACGGGGGCCATTGCTCCTGTTGGGAGTGGTGCGTCCCCATCTCGCATGAGGATGCACTATGAGTATTCAAACCCTCGACAAACTCTTGATTTGTCACATCGACTGTTCCATCTGGAGCGGTAGAAAAAAACTAAGGCCTGAAGATTTCAGACTAGCCAATGGCAGCCAACTTCCACCGAAGGATGTTGCCAGCTTAGGGAGTAAAAAAATTTGCGACCCTGAGGCATTGGCGAACTTTGAAAGGCTTAAGAAAGAAGCGCAACGCTTGTGTGAGCAAGTCGGTGTGCGGTTTTTAGGTGGCTATGCCGTCCCTGAAGACCGAATTGATCAGATTGTTCCAGAGCTTGACCGGATCGGTCAGGAGTTTGCGCAGTGCAAGCAGTTGTTCTTGGACAACTATGATCAGGTGACGTTTGACTGGGTTGCAAAACACCCGGAATTTGCAGATGCAATCCGGCGTGCGCTGTCACCCATCGAAGACGTGGAACAACGGCTTCAGTTCGATTATGCCATCTATCGAATGCAACCGGCTGAACAAGCTGGTGGCTTAGATGACAAGGTCAATGGCATGGGACACACCCTCTTTAGGGAGGTGGCTCGTGATGCCAATGAACTGTTTGAGCGTTCCGTTGCAGGTAAGAATCAAATCAGCCAGCGAGCCCTTAATCCTCTCAAGCGATTAAGAGACAAGTTGGATGGTTTGTCATTCCTGGATCATCGAGTTCAGCCGATGGTTGAAGCGATGGACAATTTATTTGTTCGTCTGCCGAAGACCGGCCCTGTGACAGACAATCTCTATCACGAACTGATGGCGACCATTTTAATTTTGTCTGATCCAGACAAGATGAGAATGCACGGTGAAGGTCAATTGGATATCAGACAACTGATGCCCAAACCTGAACCTAAACCCGCACAGCCAGTATCTGCTCAGGCAGATAACTTACGTGCAATACCACAACCAACCGTCAGACCAAACCTTGGTTCGACTGTACCAAACTCATTTTATTTCTAACGTCCTTGAGGGCATGTTGCCCTGAAGGGCGCATGTCCTCTGAACTATGTAAGAGGAAATTATGCAATCAACCATCCATAACCCCAGCCAACTGAACCAGTTTGAACCGCATTTTCGTGGTGTGACTGATGCTGTTGAAAGTGAATCGATACCAGAAGTGGCGTGTTGTCGAACGTTAGTACAACGGTCGTACTCAACACATAGTGTCGTGATCCCTAAGAACCCTGTGCTGATCGCAGATGCGGACGCACAAGGTGTTTGGTTATCAGCCATGGTATTTGTTCCAAACATGGCATTGCAGCAAGCCGCTTTTGAGCGGGACTGGCTGCAATATCAACACGAGGTGTCTACTCAGTTACAAGACCAGTACGGTCTGACATTGGATGACATCCTGAGTTTAGACCAGCTTAAAACGTCATTTGAACAGCACGAGAGTCCAGCTCAATTGGTGGCTTGGTTAGGTCAAAAATACGACCTGGATAAGCTAAAAGCACAGGTTTAAACATCCACATTCCCAGCGGGGAAACGCTCCCGCTGAGGGAGTATTCCCCCTAATGATTAGGAGACTCCCATGAATCATCCATTAAAAAACGCACTGCCAATCGTTGCCGCCGCTTATGGCGAAAAGTTTGGTGTGAAGGTGCTTATTCAAGGACAAGATGCGTTTACCGATGGTGAGCGGATTGTGATCCCAACAGCAAACCCAGACGACCCACACTATCAACAGATAGCTTGGGGTTATCTGGCTCATGAAGCGGCGCATATTCGGCATACCAATTTTGACATGGTGCAGAAGGCGTCGTCCAAGCCGATCCGTAAGGCACTTCTCAATATCATTGAGGACGTTCGCATTGAAAACGAATTGGCAAAGGATTACCCCGGAACCCGGCGCAGTATTTCGCAAGTGATTGAGTACATGGTGGACACTCAGCAAATGAGTGTACCTGAACAGCTTGAGCCTGCATCTAACTTGCAAGCCTGGTTGTTGTTCCGCTTGAGATGCCATTTTCTGGGCCAGAAAGCGATGACGCCTTTGTATCAAGCAGTTGATGAAAGAGTGAGACAACTCTTTCCTGCCGCAGCGATGAGCCGGTTAAGCGCCATGCTGACAGCAGTACCTAGCCTGGCGTCTACAGGTGAAGTGCTAAAACTTGTCGATGCCATCGTTGCCATGTTGAAAGAAGAATCTCGTCCACCACAGGATGAGTCGGATGCTGATAGCGGTAATGACATTGAACAAGATGCGAGTAATGACAGCAATAACAGTAGTGACAGTCAAACCCCAGAAGCAGCATCGTCTGCAATGGGGGATGCCGCTGAAACGGGTGATTCAGATAACTCTGATCAAGCTGACAATTTGCGACAAGCCTTAGAGGCCAGTGCCGCTCAGTTTGAACCCGATACCTTTGCCCAAGTGGCAGAAGTGTTGTCGGAACAAGCTGAAGGACATCAGGGCGTCACACCTCTCAGTTTGCCCCAAGCAGAGCAAGCTATGTTGGGTGATGAGGCTATCTTGACCTTATCGGCGTCTGAGTCGGCTCAAATCCGAGCCCGACTTAGGGGCATGGTTCAGTCCAGTCAGGACAATCGGAATCATGCCAAACGGCAAGGTCTTCGAGTTGCAACCCATCGTCTTGCCGCTTCACAAGCAGGTGAGTCGAGATTGTTTATTCAAAGGCAACCTCGCATTGCGCCCAATGCTGCTGTGCACTTGCTTGTCGATATATCGGGCTCAATGGGTAAGCCCATTGGCGAGGGTAATCGAAAGTACTTTCATGTTGCCAATGAAGCCGCATTGGCTTTAGCCATGGCACTGGAAGACATACCGGGTGTTGTACCTGCGGTCAGTTATTTTCCTGGTATTCATCAGGAAGTTTCTATCGCGTTATTGCCCAAGCAATCGGTTCGACATCGGGCCGCCTGTTTTGACCAAAAACCACGAGGTTGTACGCCTATGGCACAAGCAATGTGGTTTGCGGCAAACAGTTTGTTAGCACAAAAACAGAAGCGAAAGCTAATGATAGTGCTAACGGATGGTGACCCAGATGATTGGGCTGCCACGCATGACATTGTTGACCGGTGCAGACGAAGTGGCTTTGAGCTACTGGGAATAGGGATTCAAACACGCAGTGTTGAGAAATTCTTTCCACAAAGCATCGTGATTAACGACGTCAAAGATCTAAAGCGTGAGTTATTCGAAGTAACACAACAACTGTTAATTCAGTAACCACATCCATTTTACCACCCTGCGGGGACGATTCCGTCCCCGTCTGGGCATGGGTTCGTCTCCGCTTTTTTTGGGAGACTCCTATGAAAAACAAAAAGTTCTTAGCTGGCGAAGAAGCCGGTACTTACATCGTTCCTGAGCAAGTGACTGAAGCAGATATCTTAGATATGGCGCTCAAGCTTGCCCGTGGTCGATTGAGTAAAGGTCGCAAAATTGAACAGCCATCATCGGCGTTCTCATACCTGCAAACACTGATGCACGAGTATGAGCACGAGGTTTTTGGTGTGCTGTTTCTTGATACAAAGCATCGCGTCATTCGATTTGAAGAGCTGTTCAAAGGCACTTTAGATGCGGCGAGCGTGTATCCAAGGGAAGTAACAAAGCGTGCGCTAGAGCTTAATGCGGCAGCAGTGATACTGGTTCATAACCATCCATCGGGTGATCCTGAACCCAGTGAAGCTGATAAACGCATTACTCATCGACTCCGTGACGCCTTGTCACTTGTTGATATTCGAACGCTTGACCATGTTGTGGTCGCATCCGAGGGCTGCGTTTCGCTTGCCGAACGCGGTTATCTTTAATGAATGGGCGCATTGCCCATTCTCCTACATCACAAAAGCAGTCCCATCAACACACGTCATCACAGCTCGAATTTCTATTTGAGTTTGATGATGCCCCAGTCACTTGGTCTGACACGGAAATCTGGCAGTTACGCGAAGGCATTCTATTGGATGCGATCCGAGTATTGCTGGACGGTCGTGTCAGCACTCGGTTGCGCAAGGATGTGTTGTCGTGGATTCAAAATGACGAAATTGCGCCATTTTGCTTTCGTGTTTGCGCAATGGCTGCGGTTGTCGATCCTGATGTGCTTCGTGATTCCATCATGTGGCTATTAAGACGACATGGTATCCAGCTTGACTAACGTTCCTGCATTAACCAAACGGCTCAATGCAGGACCTAAGCTGACTTTTACCACCTGTGGTAGGAGTCGGCATTTTACTTAAGGAGGATATATGGCGTTACCTTTACAAATTGACACAGTAAGGCCATATCTCAATGGCCAATGGCTTCAAGTCTTGGCGGCATTGGTGCCAGAACTTGATGCCGCTATTGCTCGAAAAGGCCGTCATGTGGCTTGTCCTGTTCATGGGGGTCGTGATGGCTTTAGGCTATTCAAAGATGCTGAATATACCGGAGGTGGCGTTTGTAACTCCTGCGGTATCTTTCATGATGGCTTTGAACTGTTGTCCTGGATTAATGGATGGAACTTTGCTCAGTCTGTTGAAGCAATCGGTCAAGTTCTAGGTATTCAACCCGGACAAGTACCAACTCGGGTAATACCGAGTAACGCTGTTGACTGGAAGACTAAAAAGCAGGAAGAGGACAAAGCGATTATCCATCGCTTGAATCAAACCTGGGGAGAAACGTTATCCCTTGCAGATACTCGTTCGCAACCTGTTTGGAACTACTTGCATCGTCGTGGCATTGTTACGCGGCTTCGTCCTGAATGGGATTCGGTGCTGAGGTTTCATCCAAACTTGCCTTACCATGATGAAGATGGTCTGTTTATCGATAGCTACCCAGCGCTGCTAGGTAAAATCGTTACTCGACAAGGGCGTTCGGCCACGTTTCATCGGATCTACCTAAGTGAAGATGGATTCAAAGCGCCGGTTGAAAAGCCTAAAAAGATGATGCCGATACCAAGTGACAGAACAATCACTGGTGGTGCCATTCCTATAGGTAAGCCTGGTGAAGTACTAGGCGTTTCTGAAGGTATAGAAACGGCCCTAGCGGTAAGCAGAGCAACGGGGCAAACATGTTGGTCGGTTGTGAATGCAACCCTACTGGCTAGGTTTGAACCACCAAGTAATGTGAAAATGCTGTACATCTGGGCAGACCACGATCTCTCTGAGAGCGGCCTGAATGCAGCGAATGAACTCAAGAAAAAAGCCTGGCAGAAAGGCATTCTGACGCAAGTGTTGATCCCCCCGATACCAACGTCACTTGGCGTGAAAAGTTGGGATTGGAATGATGTGCTGAATGTTTACGGTGCCATGGGCTTTCCGAAAGTTCATATCTGATCCAAGGGGCTTCGGCCCCTTTTTTTGCGCCTTGCATATTTGAAAAAACATGGAGAATGAAAAATAGATAACCAATAGGAGTAACAAACATGATGGTATTAACCCTGTTAACAAAGCAGACTGATGGTGAGTTTACGGTTTACTGGAAGACCGGCCTTCGAAGAGGTGGTGAGCTAAAGGTCGATTTAGGTGAGCAATACGACATGCTACCTGAGCAGCAAAAGCCAATTGCCGCTGAGCTCTATGCAATTCACCACCTACTGTCAGTGAAAGAGGTGATGGGCATTAACCGAAGCGGCAATGGGCTTCAAATCCGAGTCAGTAAAGGAGCCATCAAAAAGTTACAGAAACAACGCTCAACTCAGCATTCACTTTACAGCCTGACTAGGTTTTTGCTCACCCGTTACCAAGAAGCACAGATCTCGGTAGAAAAACGGGAAGATTGGCTCTCACATTCCTTCGAAGAATACAGCGTCGATAATGTTTCAGTGAGAGAAATCGATGAGGTCATCAACGTTCCGAACATTGGACCTGTCGTGGTGACTCGTCACGCGCTAGAAAGATTCGTGGAAAGGCTTTCAGACGGTGTACCTAAGCATCCTTGGAAGGCTTTGTGCACAAAGCTGCTATGCTCAGGGCTAACTAAAGCACAGTTACCAGGACGCGTCGCTATCCAAAAATCAAAAAAATATGCACAAGAGGCCGAGTTCTGGCAGCATGTTGGTAGCAATATGCACTTCGTTGTTGTGCCAAATGGTTTAATAAAAACGTTGGTTACTGTCTTCGTAGCTAAGTGAGAATATTTGGAACTAGCAGATAGAAAATGTTCTCTATATGCCAAAAACTTAAAAAGATCTATTTCATTCATTTTCGACCAAAATGTTGAGAGTGCTCCATTTCCAGATTATCTAAATCTTCAACTTCTTCCAAGCAGTCATCATCGTAGCTTAATAAAGTATAAATAAACCCATCCTTCAACAGAATTGAGCTGGCGTATAACTCGGTTAATAGAATTCCATTACGCTTAGGTACGACCCAATCTATAGGATCTACAACATCATATTCATTTGGATAAGCTTGGTAATTTACATCTACACAAGAAACTAATTGATCGGTAGATAGGATGGTCTTTTGAATATAAAAATCAAAATGCGCAGTAGGAACAAAACGCTTAAACTGCTTGTTTTGGTGGATTACCATTGCTACTGGCGCTTTCTCAAGCCATGCTAGTCTTCTAAATACAGCTTCCAAAGATGTGTTGCAGAAATCAGATATTTGCTTGATGTTATGCCAATTTACTTCGCCATCAGTCAAAGGCTTAACTAACCGCCTAGGCATTAATAATCCAGATGCAAAGCCATTCGCTTGGCGTTCGAGTGGATCTTTAAAGTAATCACCCATCTCAGAGTTGCCACACGCAAAATTCTGAGAAGAGCCTTGCATGATGTGCATGCAGACATGTCCTATTTCATGTGCCGCAGTGAAGTTTAGTCGTCGAGAATCAGGAATATTACTATTGATAATAATGCCTGCCCCATTTTCATTGCCTACAGCCTTACCTAAAAACTGATCAGATTCAAAAGCAAAGAATTCTATGCTAACAGGGAAGCTTTCGTCCGAAATAGCATTAATAAATTGATTTACATTTATAGGTAAATGATCAAAACCCAGATCTTCAAGTAAAGATTCGGCCTCCTTTGCTCCTTTTTGTTCTTCCATACCAACTCCTTACTTCTTGGTGAAGCGTTCCATCATTTCTCGTAATATACGCTGATCCTGTTCTGGCAGCTTATCAAGTTCTCCCCACTTTCGATAGAATTCAGTGGTTTTATCTCCTGAATCTTCCGGAGCATCTTCTCCGGTTATTTCATAGGGTTTTACACCTAGTGCCGAAGCGATCTTTCTTAGCACAACAATAGTTGGCATTCGGCCTTCGTCTTTTTCTATTTTGCTCAGTGCTGCTGCTGTTATCCCAGCCTCGCTAGCCAGCCTTGACTGTGTCCAACCAAGTAACTCTCGCATGTGTTTTATGTTTTTACTGATAAGTGCGGCTTGTTGAATTTTGTCAGCCATAAAATATCCCTCCGTTGATTTATATATTAACAGCTGTTGATCTGTTTCGCTATAAGATGTAGCATATTAACAGTTGTTGAAATCTAAACCAGAGTTAATGAGGTGTCTAATGGCAAAAAATGCCCCTGTTGGTGATGGCCGTCGCATAGGTGCGGTGAAAAGTCGCTCGCAAACTCAAACCCATAGTGGCCATTGGGTAAAACGAGACGCTGACACCGGCCAATTTATGGATGTTAAAACATCTGATAAGCGCCCGTTCAAAGGTGTAAGAAAGGAGAAGTAAATTGAATGGTTTTGCACATGCATTAACAGGCGCTACATCTGGATTAGCAATCGCGCTATTGGAAAAAGAAGCGATAAAAGATAAGCCCGAACTACTTTTGGCCGCCCCGGTGGCTGGTTCGTTGTTCGGGAAACTGCCAGACATTGTCGAGCCTGCATTTAAAAATCCAAATCACAGGCAGTTCTTTCATAGTCTGGCCTTTGTGGGTTTAGTTGGGTATGGCCTGAAGAAAGTATATGACTGGAAGCCGGAAGACCGAACTGAAAAAGCTATCCGTCTGTTAGCACTATGCGCTGCTGTGGGATATTTAAGCCACCTGATGCTAGATGCTACGACACCGAGAAGTCTGCCAGTTTTCGGCAAGCTTTAGAATGTTTCAACTGGAGATATCTAAGTATGTCTGTGCAAAACAAGTTCATAAAATTTCATGATAAGATAAAACTCGGCAGAGAGGATGAAGCCTATCGGGAAGCCAGAGCCAAGGATAATAGTATCTTGGACGAACTCAAAACCGAATTTAAAAACGCGGGTTATCCAATAATAGAAACATTTATTCAGGGTTCTTTAAGCATGTATACAGGCATAAAGCACCCTGAAGCTGACTTTGATATCGATAGAGCAGTGGTTATTGATGCAGACAGTGCTCCTGATGATCCAGTTGAAGTTAAAAAGCTTGTGCTAAAAGTTTTGGAAAAGCGCGGCTTTAAAAATGCAAAAATCAAAAAGCCTTGTGTCACTGCTGACTACATGAATTTAAACCTGCATATCGACATTGTCATATACCGGAAACGAGATGAGCGGTATGAACTGGCAGTGGGTAAATTAAACTCAAATGCAGAAAACCGCGTGTGGTCTCCTTCCGAGCCAAAAAAACTGATACAACATGTTAATGACAGCAGCCAGTACATTGGATCAGCAGACCTGAAAATCAGACAGGTTAAACGCTTGGTCAGATACGTAAAACGCTGGCGCGACGAAAAGTTCGGCCAAAATGTTGGCAAAAAAGTGTTTTCAATTGGACTTACACTAATGCTGAAAGACAAGTTTTGTCCATCTATCAGCGATGACGGCAAAGTCAGTGACTTGCAATCGCTGCGCGACACTGTTTCAGCAATTTTGAATGCCAATTATTTCCAGTGGGTTGAAGATGCTAAGTACAAAGTCAATGTGCGGTTACCGGTTCAACCATACAGAAATGTGTTTGAAAACAGTAGCATTGACACTGGAACACAGCTCTATAATAAGCTGAATGCGATGCTGACTAAACTTGATCAGGCATTGAACGAGGACTCTTTGCGTAAACAATGTGAAATTTTGCAGGGGCTTTTCGGTGGCGATTTTGAAGTGCCAGATAAGGAGCAAGACAGTAATGCCAAGAAAGTGGCATATAGCAGTGCTGGGGTAGTTGGAACGTCACAGGGAGCATAATTTGCTAAGCGAAATAAAACAGCACCTTATCAAGCAGGGCTTTAACTGCACAACCATTGAAGCAGGTGCAGGAGAGAGGATCGTAGTGGAAACAACGATCCTTAATCACTCCATACAATTGATGATGGTAGAAGATCCTCCTTACTATAGCCTACCCGGATTTTTCTTAATTAACCCTGATTTCTTAGGCAGGCTGGCTCATGTATCTGTTCATGAATATGCGGGGATTCAGATTGGCGCTGTTTGTGTTAATGCACCAGAGTCCCTATCAGTCAATTTCGAACAACCACTATTAGTTGTAGAGGAATCGCTTCGCAGACATATCTCATTGTTAGAGAAGTGCATAACGAATCCAGATTGGAACCATAGTGAATTGCTTCGTGAGTTCTACAGTGACTGGTTGCGAATCTGTGATCCAGATAGCTTTAAACCCTTGTTGGCAAATATCGCAAGACCAGTCCTACAAACGTTATCGGTATATAGCCCGGTAAATGGCAAACAATTTGGCATCGAAAGCCACTATATGGTTCACCCGGCTGATGATTCGCTTTCGGGTATCAGTGATATTCAGCTGTCTATACAGAAAGATAATCGACGCATAGCAGGAAAAGCGGTTGTGATTCCAATCGAGACACTTACTCCTGCACCTAAATATTCAGATGCTCTCGATGAATGGTATTTACATACAATATCTTCGCTACCGATAAAGGTTAGAACTGAATTACAACAAAAATACGGTCAATGGCGTGAAACTGCTTATTGGGTCGTATTTACCGCCAAGACTGTTAATGATGAACGTACTTGGTTCGCACTGAAACTTAGCGGTAAAGCCAAAAAAGCGCTACCACTATCAGATGAAAAGCTAAAAAACTGGAAATTAGAAGCTTTACCTATACGGCTCTTCAATCAAGAAAATACTGTGGAACGTGGTGGTGGTATTCTGACGTTAGCAGGCAAAAAGGTAGCTGTGATAGGTGTTGGTTCAGTAGGCAGTGAAATTGCGCATAAGTTGTCTGCTGCCGGTATTAGGCATTTAACATTAGTAGATCCTGACTTATATGAAATCAATAATCTATATCGCCATATTTTAGAACAGCATTGGGTGGGAGCACCTAAAACCGTAGCCTTAAGTGTAGCTCTTCAACGACAATTTCCCTGGTCTTGTGCACAATGGAAACTAGATAAACTGATGGAGTTTGCTCGAAGTAGCCGTATGAATGATTTTGACCTGATCGTTATTGCTATAGGCAATCCGACCCAGGAACGATTGTTTAAACAATACCTTTTGGATACCAACTCAAAAGTTGCAGTAATTAACAGTTGGTTGGAAGGTTATGGTGTCGGTGGCCATGCAACATTGGATATTTCCAATGCTAAGGGTTGCCTATTGTGCTCTTACGTTTGCCAGGAAACAGGTTGCAGAGGTCTGGTGTCGAATATGAATTTTATCGAACCTGACCAGGTAACCATGAAAAGCGTTGCTGGCTGTGGAGAACAATTTATTTCATATGGCGCAGCAAGTTCGGCTCAAACTGGTGTCATGGCAGCAAATTTGGCCATTCGGTATTTGGAAGGCAAACAAACTAAATCCTGCAAAGTCAGTTGGAAAGGTTTAGATGAAGATGCAATGGCAGAGGGCATCAGGCTGACTCATCGCTACTACAATTTCAGCAGTTCGCTTGAATACTTACCTTTAGTTGATGAGGACTGCGATGTCTGCACTCATTGAACAAGACACTGGCATCAAAGATACGAAAATTTACCTTTCAGAACAGCTAATTGCTCTTTGGTATTCATACAGACAGGTGTCGCGTGATAGAAGTGAAGCTTTTGGAGCACTAATTGGCTCTCAGTCCGCTGATGCTAACGAGTTTTGGCTGGAACACTGTACTACCCCACAGAAAGAAGATTCAGCTACCAGAGTTAACTTTAATATGCGTGCCCCTCACCACCAAAAATCAGTTGATTCTTATTATGAAAGTTCGCATGGCAAGCTAGGCTACTTGGGCACATGGCACACACATCCCGAACCAACACCTACTCCATCGAATATTGATATTACTGATTGGAAGAAATGCATAAAACGTAACCCTGACAGACAGTTAATCTTTGTGATTGTTGGTCAAAAAGATGTCTGTATCTTTCGGGAAATTAACGGGTCATTTAAACGGATTTTTAAGGAAAAAATTGATGACTGACGAGCGATTACATTTCCATCAAGCATGTTTTTATCCCATAGAGTCATTAGACAAGCTCAAAGAGTTTTTATCTGGTATTAAGACTTCTTTTGCGTGGGAGCATGTTGGATTACTTACCGACGAGCGTGTGAAAAATCAGATATATATACTGTCATCACAGGAGTTCCAAGCCAGTTTCCGGCTTAACCTATCTGATGAAGAGATTAAGAATGCTCTAACGTTAATAGGTTGTGGGGACAATATTGAAGTTCGTCACCTCCAGGGCCGAAACCTTACTCAAGATGAATATGGAACAATAGAGTCACTACTCGAGATATGGAACTCCTGTATTGGCCAATCTATAAACTTGTCGGTCAATGACGTTGCCGACTATATCTCCAGGAATATCGAACAGCGACTTAATAAAGGTCGTGGTAAAGAATTCACGCAGCCCACAATTAATCAAGTGATTCGTGATAGTCATGGTTACTGTATGTTTGAAGGCTGCGGTGATAGGTTGGATATTGATGATCTGACGGGGGAATCTGGTAACTATTCATATTTAGCTCACAATGTTGCGTCCTCCGAGAGTGGCCCAAGAGGTATACCTTATCTATCCGAAGAACTTTCTAATGAGCCAGCTAACATCCTGCTTCTGTGCGACAAACATCACCGATTAATAGATCGAGTTGCGCGTGCTGATTACCCTGCATCCAGACTTACTCACATGCGATCTGAATTTTCAATCAATGTTGAGAAATTACTCGAAGGACTGAGTTTCCTGCCTATACCTGTATTTTCAGTTCTTTGGCCGGTAGGTGGTCAGGTTGTTTCTCCCCCTGAATCAAGAGACATTGCAGGAAGCTTATCCAGGTTGAGAACTCGTATTAGAGGGTCATTGAATAATCTTAGTGACAATGAACGCCGATACAGAGCCAAACCTGAACGGTTTGCCAAAGAAATGGATGAAATTGTCACAGAGGAAGCAGAAACCATAATCAATCAAATAAAAAATTATGGATATCGAGCGGCGCTATTCGCATTTGGGCCAATGCCTGCTTTGGTAGGATTAGGAGCGAGTCTGGGGAATAAATCTGAAATAACCCCAATGCTCAGATATCGAGATGGAAACTGCTGGATTTGGCCTCAGGATTCTCGGTCTGAAAGACCTTACGAGGTAAACTGGAAGAACGAAATAGGACAATCATCAGAGGTGACGATCTCTATTGCATTAACTCAATTTCCTGGAGCAATGAAAGGCACTGCAACAGCTCTCGGTTACCCTGAGATAGAAATCATAGCCAAGCAAATGGGTAATGCCGCGATCCCACATCCGGAAAACGGGTTGGAATTAAAGAGCGAGCTTCACGCAATACTACAAAAACTTCATGACCAATTTGCTGTTAAGCGTGTTCACTTGCTGATCTGCGCGTCTAACGCTGCTTGCGTATTCGTTGGGCAAGCCTTCGATCTCTATCAGCCTGCACTTCTTGTATATGACTTCGATGGCGACGAAATGAGGGCTAAGCTGTCGATAACTCATGTAAAAGGAAAAGTTACTCTATCAATACCTTAACTTACGAAAACTCTGTTGTTTAGCAAGGGTATAATTTTGATAGACTGATGTTTAAAATCGAATGTTGGTACTCAGGTGATGCCTACATTCGATTTTTTGAGGTAAACGTCCGAAATTTGCTCCTCACAGAAAAATCATCATCAATTTCATCCATGATTCAAATTAAAGTAATTTAAAGGTTTTACCTATTTTTGTCGAACACACAGGATAGTCAGAAACACTCACAATTCCTTCATCTATCTGTTCAATCGCTCTAACGTGGATCTTTAGCATGTTAGCTCTATGAAATTTTCTGGAGCTGACAATGAGAACGCCTTTGTTACCTTGGTTTATCCTATGGGTGACCATCCCAATCATTATTTTCTTTCTATTCATCTTGCCCGCCCATGCTAGTGATGGGCAATTCTATCAGCGTGGTCAGGAAGGCTGGTTTTGGTATCAGGTCATTCCTGAGCCAGCGGAGGATGAAGAGCTTATAAAGCCGGAATCTGGTGCGGCAGAGTCGAGTCAGAGCGGGCTAACGCCTTTCAGTGCTGCCTGGTTTCGTGAGCACATGCAGTCGTTCATGGACAAGGCAATTGATGAGCCGACGAATGAGAATGTCAGGGCTTATCTGTATCTTCAGCGCGTCATGATGGATAAGGGTTCACAGTTTGCTGATGTTAGTCAGCAGGTGGTCATGGGCGATCCTGTTTTGGATGAAATCAGTCGTAGACCATTGGCGACTTATGCCGCCAATCGGATGGATCGAGAAGCTGGCGCTCAACGTGATGTAGCTTTAGGTGAAGTAGCAAAGCGAGCAGGCTTGTTCTTCTTTTATCGTTCGGATTGCCCTTACTGCCATGCTCAAGCACCAATTATTGAGTCCATGGCTTTGAACTACGGTTTCGAGGTGTTTGCTATTGCTGTCGATGGCTTGCCTTTACCTGGTGGAGAATTTCCAAACTACAAAGTCGATTCAGGACAAGCTCAATCCCTGTCCGTTACGACTGTTCCAGCTGTGTTCTTAGTAGACCCGCCTAATGTTATTACTCCAATTGGCCAAGGTGCAATGAGCCTTGATGAGCTCAATAATCGAATCATTCTCGCAGCCCATCAAGCCGGTTGGATTGACGATCAAACTTACTATGCCACCAGACCTGTTCAGCCCGGCGTGTCACTCGCGATGTCAGCCCAAGAGCTTAACGAGAAGATATTACAGGACCCTGAGTTCCTTGTTCGCTATCTGCGTGCACAAGGAGGGTTATAACAATGAAAAAAGTATTCCGAGTATCGCTAATCGCCTGTGCGATTGGTTTTTCATCTATGAGCCAAGCAAGCTTGCAACAGGAGATGAATCAGTTGTTTGGTTCAATGACCAACACCACTGCGCCTGGTGTATTCGAGAGTCAGCGGCGTGGCGTTATATCTGGTGGAAGCGTTGTTGTCCGTAACAGGATCATGAACGAGAACCTCGTCTCAATGGTGCCTCCGTCATTCCAAGCAGGTTGTGGCGGCATTGATATGTTCGCTGGAAGTTTGTCATTTGTTAATGCAGATCAGTTTGTTCAATTACTTCGCTCTGTAGCGGCAAATGCCAAGGGATACGCATTCCAATTAGCGCTCAGTGCTATGTGTGAGAAATGCTCTCAGCACATGGAGACACTGCAAAAGAAAATCCAGCAGTTGAACGAGTATTTTGGCAATTCCTGTCAAATGGCTCAGGGAGTCGTGAACGATACCCTGGCTGCTTTTGGTAAAAAGGGGCAAACAGAAGCCAGCATGTTGAGCTCACTTAAAGGGGCTGGAGACATTTTTACCAGTTGGAGTGAGTCCAATGGTAAGAACCCTTATGAGAACGCTTCAAGTGTCGCGGCATCTGATGTGAACAAAACAATTAAAGGTAACTTGGTCTGGCGAGCACTGAAACGTCACTCGGCATCAAGCTGGTTTGCATCGGGGGATGATCGTTTTCTTGAAGCGGTTATGTCGGTGACTGGTTCGATCATCGTTGGTGATTTGGCTAATGCGGCTGATGGTCAAGGTAAAGCCCCAAAACTGACCAGACTGAATGGCAATAAAGTGACTATTGAGCATCTAATTCATGGCGGTAACGTCGCTATGTACCGATGTGACACAGTGACACAAGACGGCTGTCTGAATCCGACAATCACTAACGTGACCCTAACCGGGTTATCAACCCAGGTAGAAAATTTACTTCTAGGTACAGGTTCTAGTAACGGCATTATTTTTAAGTTTGCTCGAAATACAGGGGCTGCTAGCACCACCGAAAAGGCTTTTATGACCTCGGCTCCCGCGAGCATTGGCGGCATGATTCGAACACTTTCTGCATTAAATGAAGGTGCCGCTAGGTCGTTTGCTTCACGGGCAGCACCATTTATTGCTGTTGAGATGGCCCGGGCATTGGTTGAAGACATGCTCAACGCAGCTAGAAGCACCTCTGGTGTGGAAGATCATGCCTATGCGAAGTTGTTAACCGAAGACCTTGAACGTGCACGTCGCCAAATCAATGAGGAGTACGCCGCGTTACAGCGAAGATACGGTTCAGAGCAAGAATTACTGGCACATTTTAATCAGGTGATTCAGACCATTCGCAAACAGCGTTATTACACCGTTAAATCTACGGCGCTGGGGGAATAGATAATGTGGGAAATCTATTCTATCGGGGATTCGGCTTTTTTAGAGCAGGTCCTGAATGCTGTCGCGATGATCACTGGTACAGGCGACTTTACTTCAATGGTTCGGATTGGCTTGCTCATTGGGGTATTGATGGTCTCTGTTCAGGCCTTAATGCAAGGTGGCCGTGGGATTAACTTTCAACACGTTTTAGTCTCATGGCTAGTCTTTGCAACCATGTTTGGACCCAGTACCCGAGTGAGCATTGAGGATGCGTACACGGGACAAGTTCGAGTGGTTGATAATGTGCCCATCGGTGTTGCTGCCGCAGGCAGTACGATTTCGACTGTTGGCTTTCAAATCACACGATTGTTTGAAACGGCGTTCTCAACTCCCGCCATGACGGAATACGGCTTTGCATCCAGTTTACAGTCACTGATTAAAGTGAGAAAACAGGTGATGGATCGCTCTGGTTTGGGTGATGCAAATCGTGTCGCCGGTTCGGACATCGAGCAATCGTGGTTTAACTACATCAAAGAGTGCACCTTGATTGGTATCGACATTGGCCAAAAGAACCTCGATCAGGTGCTGAGTGATCCTAACCCGATGACTGCGATTAGGTTTGATTCGCGCATTTATGGCACTCGAATCATGCTCAGTGGTAGCAGTAGCGATCTGGACTGCACCGATGCCTATAGCCAACTGAAACTCATGACAGAATCAACCTTCATTCCAAGGCTTAAACAGGTTCTGTCAGCCTCATTGGGGACTTCGTCAGCAACGGATACTGATGACGTTATCCGAAATGCACTGAATAACCTTGGTTTGGCTTCAGTAAACACCCAAGAGTACATGACCGCGTCGGTGCTTTTGCCTATTTATGAGCAAAGCGTGACGGGCAAGTATATGGATGATCAAGCTTTCACCGCAGCCGTCATGGTTAACCAAGCGATTGAGCAGCGCAATACACAATGGGCGGCGGAGCAGACCCTGTTCCAAAGTATCGTTCGTCCGATGATGACGTTTTTTGAGGGTTTCATTTACGCCATCACCCCATTGATGGCCTTTGTGATTGCCCTTGGCCAAATCGGGATGCGAATGGCCGGGAAGTACTTGTTAATCCTGCTTTGGATTCAACTTTGGATGCCTGTCATGGCCATCATTAACCTATATATCCATTTAACCGTTGCTGGGAAAATGTCGGCTCTTGATGCCTTTGCAGGTACAGAAGTGCCATCTTTTGCTGGGATGATGCAGATGGATTCAGTGCTGCAAACCTGGATAGCTACTGGCGGCATGTTGGCGTCGAGTGTTCCGGCGATTTCGCTCATGCTCGTGTATGGCTCAGCAATAACCGCTACCCACTTGGCTGGACGTCTTCAAAACGGTGATGCCATTGATGAAAAGATGGCAAGTCCAGATGTCGCGAAAAATGCCCCGGTGATGCAATCACAGTCAATGTTCCAAAATTCAGCCCTCACAGGTTCTGCTATGACCGGCGCGTCAAACCTACTAAGCAGTTTCTCTGTCGGAAATGCGGTGGGTTCAATGGTCGGTTCTGCAAAAGAATCCATGACTCAGGCAACTCAAGCCTTTAGCCGTCAAGTTGGCAATACCATGAGTCGAACTTTTGGTGAAAAGCTAAGTTACGACAACCTTTCTTCGGTTGGACGTCAGATCGGTTCTTCTAATTCCGCATCTAGCGCCGTTGTTAATCAGGTTACTGATGACCTGCAAACTCGGTATGGTTTTGGAGACGATAAAAAAGATGCTGTACGTGGCTTGGTATCGGGCGTGTTATCGGGAGGCCTTAGGGTCGGTGGAGATGGAACCATTACAAATACCGGTGATAAAGAAGTAGCAGATAAAGGGTTCTTGGGAAGATTACTTGGTACAGGGGGGAATGACTCCCCACAAGGCAACCTACCAGGAATGGATAAGCCAGATTCATCTCGTGTACCAAAACTATCAAGGGTACGAGCTGGGTTGGATCTAGGTGGTAACTTTAGTGGCCAAGTTGAGTCGTCAGAAGGCAGTTCTCGGTCTACGACCGCAAATACGCTCACTGGGGAGATGCAAAGCTTGGCATCGAGTGATTCACGACGTGCTGAGTTTCGCGATGCCATGGTTAAGGACCTTTCAGATTCAAGACGTTCTGGCGTTGAAATGTCGTTGTCTAACCAAGACTATCAGTCACTTCAGAGTTCAGCACAAGACGTTATCACGGCATCAAACCGCTTTAGTGAGCTTGATCAGGCCAGCTACAGTCTATCAGGACAAAGGAACACGGATGGTGCAACGTTAACTCGATTAGCAGCGGATAATCCTGATGTCATGGATTATTTAGGTCGCTATATGAACCAGCATGTTGAAGCAGGTAACCGATTACGTGAAAACCTTCCAATGTATCAGCGCTTGCTACCTGATGATAATCAGGCGTATGTGGCCGCAGCTATGGAGTCTTTAACCTATAGCAACTCATCGACGCCCGCTGAACGCGACAATGATTATCAAGCAGCAATGACTGTTATGGCCATGGCTACCGGAGCCGATTTACGATCAATTCAACCGCGCTCTAATGAAGGCTTGTCATCAGCTGCACCTACTTTTGGTGGCACTCAAAGCCAAGTGGAATCGGGTGTATTGGGCGGCTACGAGGATGCTGCAACTGTTCAAACTCAGTTCAACGCAGCTCAATCAGCTTACCAAACTAATTTGTCTGGTGTTGATGGACAACTAAATGCGCATCAACAACAAGCCCAACAGGCCGTAGTTTCTGACACAAGTACCTATCAATCTGGACTAAACAGTGAAGCTGGGTCTCAGTGGCGAGCACGCATTATGGCTGATGATAGCGGAGTTTCTGGTGCTGAAATGTTCTTCAACAGCGCCAGTGCTATTGGTGATTTCAGTGGCAAGCATACTGATGCAGCACTGCATACCTTGAATCACTTTGGCGAAGACTATGAGAGTTACAAAGAACAAGCGCTTGAAGATCCTGGCTCACGAGGTTTCTTGCACAATGCAACGGTGGCCAGTAAATCAACCTGGGATGGCTTAAAAGCAGCCGTTGACGCCGGAACCTCTTTGGAAAATCCATTGACGGCGTTTAATGATGCATTCAGTGGATCGAGTTCGCAGTATGCCTCCGAAGTAAACTGGGGTACTAAGTCTGAAGCCATGTTGGCTGGGGCATTCGGTGCGGCAGTTAACAATCGATATGGTGAGTTCTTAGAACAGTATGCCGATGATTTTAAACAGGAAGCATACAGCGAAGGGCAGAGAATGGGATTGACCCCGATTCAAAGTCAAGTGTTCGCTCAAGCTTTCAATGAAGGTTTGGCGGGGCGCGTTTTCAACTCTGAAGATTCATCGAGTTGGTCGCCTGAAATGCTTGGTCTAAGGGAGCAAATGCTAAATGAGTATCGTCAAAAAGATGAGAGCGGTGCTTACATCCCCGACAGTGTGTCCGAAGAAGATAAAGCATTTGTGGATAAGCAGATTGCAGTGATCTCAAATGCATCCCTTGCGGGAGATTATGCTCAGAACAACTTGATCGATATTAGGGCCTATAACCAGGCTTCAGGAAGGAACTAAAAACAGAAGGTAGCCAGCTTGTGATGGGCTGGCTATTTTTTTGGCCTTTTGGGGAGGATAGATGAGCGACCGTCTGCAAATTCGTTTACCCAGTACCAATATTTTTTTTCGCTCAGGCTTAGTTCTCGCCCGGTATCTTTCAGTTGTCTTTGAAATAAATGGATTAGTCCGCTTAAGCCTAAGAAAGCTAAACCGACACATAAAATTGCCCAACTCGCTTGCCAATATGCGATTGCTAAAAACATAGTGGTGATGGTTATAAGGCCGATAGGACTAGCAGTTGCTTTGAATCCCAAGTAGCTGAAAAAAACGACGGTGCAGAACAGAAATGGCAAAGCCGCTAACTTGGCAGATGCCGTTAATATTTCTGATGGAAAGAAATGAGCCGCAGCCAAAGTCGCCAGAAAAAGCCCCAGTGATATAAACCAGCAGCGTGCTGGTAAAGATTTAAGTAAGTTTGTCATCTTCTTCGTACTCTCAAAGTGCACGGGCGGTGCACAATCAAATCATGCATCAGCATGTTAGTTCTCAAAAAGTGCTCTAGTGGTTTGCTCGGCCATAATCTCACACACAGGGCATTTAAGCTGAATGCGCTGTTGTGATACCGTCAAATACAGACTGCCGCATCGACACCGGTGTAAGGATGCAAGCTGTGATCTTAAATCACGAGCTAGAACCCAACCTTCATTGATGGTCAGTTTTTTCCAGGGGATCTCAGCTGGAAGATCTGCTTCTTCTCTTGCAACCAAATACGCATCGTAAGCCTTCATCAAAGCATCGATATTTAATTGCTTGTAGACATTATCACCACCAATATTGACATAAAGCGCCATCAGCAGAGAGCCTTCAACTAATGCTCTTCTGCTTTTAACGATGGCATCAGATTCTGGCAATTGACCAGGACAAGGTGACTTGCCAGTCACTTCTTTGTGAAGCCTTCTGATAATGTGGATTGGCAAACCTGTATCGAGCGCGATAATGGTTGTTCGAAATCCGTATTTAATAAGCAGCGAGGCTCGGGTAAACAGCTCACTTTTGGACAGGTTATCAATCATGCATCCCCCTTGTTGTTTAAGGTTGATAATAAATAAGCGATTCTTGGGATACCTGTGCCTTTGCTCTTCACCATCTCAATCAGTTGGCTTTGGTTACCCCTTGGTTGAAACAGCATGAATGATGAGGTCGCCACTCGTTGCAGGTCGTCAACACCAGCATTAATCAGAGCATCAACCACATCGCGTGTAAGTCCAAAGCGCAAGACCGCCTCTTGCGGATCAATTCGCGCTAATTCTCGTGCTGCGTGTAGGTACGCCAAATTTAATTGATAGAAGTCTTGTTGATTGGTTGTCATTGACGGACCTCCAGTTCATGTAAAATATTGCGATAGATAGAAAGTACTCTTTGCCCATACCAGCGTGCACGCTCTTCGTTCCAACTGTGATAGCGGCCTATGCCAAGCTCTAAATCGTTTGGTGAAGACTTGATTGCTTCGGCCAAAATACTTGAGCCGACGGTAAGGTTGGTGATGGGGTCTAGCAGTTCCGTCGCTGAGCTCACCCGATGCCCATGCCAATGCAAATTGATTTGCATTAGCCCAATATCGAGCTGGTATTTTTCACTCTCTTGAAGTGCCTGGTTTAACAGTTGCTCAGCTTCTGTCATAGATTTCGCGTAGGTTGCATTTGAACCATTGCGAATTGCGTATGGCCATGGACTGGTCATGTTAAGACCACGATGTGAGGCCGACTCAGCTAAGGCAACGGCGTAGAGCATGACTGGATCAATACCAACGCTTTGTGCTGCTTTTTCCCACTGATAGCCCGGAAACGCATAGACTGAAGTGCTTGCAGACATGGCTATCACTAGGGCAATGGTTTTTGCTTTAATCGTTTTCATTTTTGTCCTCTAATTGATTTCCGAGAAGCGCCTGAATGGCTTTCGGACTTATTCTTTTCAAAGGCACTGCGCTAAAGTCAGCGATGCCTCTTGTATAAACTTGTGCTGCTTTTGACCAGTCGCCCACGGCAACCGGCGCTTGCATATCAAATCCTTTTTGCTGGTTCTGATGGTCTGCAATACCCTGTAATAGCCTTGGGTATTCACCCACTTCGTCCCGCAGTAAGTAAGCCTGGTAGCGTGTTAAAAACTCTTTTTGCTTAAAGGGGTATTCCCTGTCGTCAACCTTGCAGAGTTCAACCCATCCCCCCATGTCTGAAATCACGCGGTGGATAAGTGCATCGTCAAACATCACGGATGTCCAAGCGCCAACCTGACGAACAGCCTTGTCAACTTTGTTCCAAGCAACCATGGCTCTTGAACCCGAGTTGCCATCGATATGCTTGATGACGTCAGCGGGCTTTGGAAAAAATTGCCCAGTATCCGGTGATTGAATATGCCGAGTCAGACCGATTCGCACTTCTTCAATGCTATAAGCACGAAGGGCTTCAAATGCGATGGATAGCAATTGCGGTGATACGCTTTTGCCATACATGGCCCAAGCTGCTCCCCAAACTTCAGCAAACTCGCGTTTATCAACCTCCTGCACTTGAACGAACCTCCCGAATACCTGGTCCGGCCCAGCTTTCAGCGATGCGACGATTGCTTTCTTCAATATTCAATTGGTGATTGCTGCCCTTTAGGCTCGTCGATGATTGCTGTACTTCATCAATGCGAACGTACTCGTCTTCCCATTGCCGGTTTAAAAGCCAGTTATGTGGCATAGGGGTCTTAGTCCGATCTTGATACTGCAATCGGTTGTCTCGTTGCTCTTTCCAGCGTGTTAGCACTTCCAAGGCGAGTTCATGGTCTTCATTGAGGCCCATGCGTAGCCATTCTTCTTTGGCTTTCGCTTTTTTTTCTTTGCGTATTTGTACATCCCAGAAGTCTTCAAACTGTATGTGGTCAACAGTTTTAACTGTTGGTTTATTGCTTCTCTCAGAGTCATCCGACCGTTGAGAGTCCCTTACCGGGTTGCCATCAGGCATAAACAATGATGAAAATTCTTCTGGTAGCCGAGCTTGAAAAGCGGCAAGAGATTTCAAAAGCGATGCCATACCAACGAAGTCGGCAGGTACATCTTTAAGCAACCGAAAGGCTGCCTTACCTTGGTTTGGGTTTTCGATTGGGTTGTGCTTCAGAAAGCTTCGAATCAAAGTCCAACCGGATTCCTCGCAACGAATGAGGAACTGATCTTGTTCTAACTCACTTAACGCCTTGGCAACCTGTTGCTCATCCCAGTTCAAGTCAGAAGCAACGTAACCAATCGGCAGTCGAAAGCAGCCAAGCAAATTACAATGTGGGCATGTAAGCAAATACAGTCCTAGCAACTTCGCAGAGTCACTCCAGGACAAAACGTTTTGCTTTAGCCAAAAGCGGGTATAGACCTTGCCATAATCACGCATGGAGGAACTCGCTTTTGTGTTTACGTAAAATGCTGACCATTATTTGCCCTTAATCCTACTGGTTACTGGCTTTCAGCTCGCTTGGGCATTCGGGATAGATGTCCGGTCTTAACTGGGATCGGGTTACCTGTCCTTGCGTAGCTTGTTCGATGGGTAAAACGAATTCAGCGGGAACACGCCCTGATTTATTCAACCAAAACCAGACGTTTTGCTGTTTTGAGTTGATGGCTCGTGCTAATGCTGATTGCCCGCCTACCAAGTCAATGGCACGGCGGAGATGTTTTTGTGTCGTGTTGAACACTTCCATACCGTCTCCTGTTACAATAAAAACTGTTACAAGATTGAATGTTACAGTTTAAACTGTAGTTAAGTCAACAGTTAAAATTGTTGAAAGGCTACAGTTTTATTTGTAGAATACGGGCTTATGAAAACTTTATCCGAACGACTAAACCATGCCTTGCAGCTTACTGGGGTGACTCAGTCTGAGTTGGCTCGTCGCATTGGTATCAAACAGCAGTCGATCAGCCAGATTTGCTCTGGTAAATCGGCTAGGTCTCGTTACACCATGCAGATCGCGGAGGCGCTTCGCGTGAATGCTCATTGGCTCGCCACAGGTGATGGCGAGATTGGCTTGGGGGTCGGTAATGTAGAAGTCGGGCCTGATATTAAGGGAAGAATTCCTCTCATTAACTGGGTTCAGGCTGGTGATTGGACTGAAATAGCGGAGGGATTTGCCCATGAAGATGCTGAGGAGTGGCGTGAAGTCACTGGGAAAGCACATGAGGGTTGTTTCGCACTTCGCGTAAAAGGCGACAGTATGGAAAATCCAAGCGGAAAAAAATCCATACCTGAGGGAGCAGTGATCGTTGTTGATCCTGAGTTACCTTACTCTTCAGGTTCATTGGTTGTTGCGCGTTTGGATGATTCGAAAGAAGCAACCTTTAAGCAGTTGGTTATTGATGGTGAACAGAAGTATCTAAAACCTTTGAACCCGCAATACCCTGCAATACCGATCAACGGCAACTGCACCATCATCGGTGTAGTACGACAAGCTATCATCGATTTCTGGTAGCGAAGGATTTTGTGGTTTAGCCACAGTTGTTCATGAGCTGAAGAAGCAACGATTGCAAACAGCTACAACTGAGCATTGGCGCACGCTGAGAGTAAATGGTAACCGATTAGATAACCATTGATTGTTTATAAAGTCAAGATCAGCGAAAATAGCGGCCAATTACGATTAACACGACGGATTTGACAAGCGAAGAACTGAAAAGAGAGTACTTCCAAAAGTGTGTACAAATCCGTGTACAAACTAAAAGAATTTATACATGGCAAACCAAGATTTTCTCAATGAAATCAATAAGCGAAGGACCTTTGCTATCATCTCGCATCCCGATGCCGGTAAAACGACATTAACTGAAAAGCTGCTCTATTTCGGTGGTGCGATTCAGATGGCCGGTAGTGTCAAATCCCGGAAAACTGATCGTCATGCCACGTCTGACTGGATGGAAATGGAGAAAGAGCGTGGGATCTCGGTCACTTCATCTGTGATGCAGTTTCCTTACCGTGACCGTATAGTCAACTTACTGGACACACCGGGCCATGCTGATTTCTCAGAAGATACGTACCGGACATTAACGGCGGTTGACTCGGCCCTGATGGTGATTGATAGCGCGAAAGGTGTTGAAGAACGGACCATTAAATTAATGGAAGTGTGTCGCCTGCGTGACACGCCGATTCTCACTTTCGTTAATAAACTCGACCGCGAAGGTCGTGAACCGATTGAACTACTTGATGAAGTCGAAACGATTCTGAATATTCAATGTGCACCGATTACCTGGCCAATTGGTATGGGGAAAGGTTTTAAAGGTATTTTCCATTTACTGAATGACAGTGTGCATATATTCGAACCACACAGTAAAGAAGCCGGAGAAATTATTGAAGGGTTGGACAATCCAAGACTGGATGAACTGTTTGGCAGTATGGCCGAAGATTTACGTGAAGAAATTGAGTTAGTTCGTGGTGCCAGTCATGAATTTGATTTGGATGAATTTCTGGCCGGGCGTTTGACGCCAGTGTTTTTCGGTTCAGCGATGAATAACTTTGGTATTACCGAATTAATGGATTCTTTCGTCGAATATGCACCACCGCCACAGCCGCGTGAAACCAAAACACGTGAAGTGGATGCCGCTGAAGAAGCCTTCAGTGGTTTTGTGTTTAAGATTCAGGCCAATATGGATCCGAAACATCGTGACCGTATTGCGTTTTTACGTGTGTGTTCAGGCAAATACACAAAAGGGATGAAGCTGCATCAGGCGCGTATTGGCAAGGATGTAACAATCGCAAATGCAGTGACTTTTATGGCGGCTGAACGTGAGCAGGCAGAAGAAGCCTATCCAGGCGATATTCTGGGGCTGCACAATCACGGCACCATTCAGATAGGTGATACCTTCACTCAAGGTGAAGATCTTCAGTTCACCGGTATTCCCTATTTTGCGCCTGAGTTATTCCGTCGGGTCAGACTGAAAGATCCACTCAAGAATAAAGCCTTACTAAAAGGCTTACAGCAATTGAGTGAAGAAGGTGCAACTCAGTTATTCCGACCTTTGGATAATAACGACTTGATCTTGGGTGCGGTGGGTGTGCTTCAGTTCGATGTAGTAATCCATCGTTTGAAAGGTGAATATAACGTCGAATGTGCTTATGAAGCGGTTCAGGTGTATACCGCACGCTGGGTCTATTGTGATGATGTGCGGAAACTGGAAGAGTTTAAAAAGAAAGCATCACAAAACCTGGCATTGGATGGTGCGGGTAATCTGACCTATATCGCTCCTACCCGAGTGAATCTTGACCTGACGATGGAACGCTGGCCTGATATCGATTTCCGGGCAACACGCGAACATCTCTGATGATTGAATGAGTATTGCTTGATTGCGGTTATGTATTATATGATAATGATTCTCATTTATTTAACTCGTCAGGCAATGTATGTCCGTTTATCAGGAGTCAGAGCAACAAACCATAGCTAGTCTTTACCGACAGCACCATTCTTGGTTATTTCGCTGGCTTCGTAGCAAAGTCGAGTCAACGGAATCAGCTGCTGATATTTCTCATGATATTTTTGTGACCTTATTGTCGCGTGAGGAGCAGCTCTTATTAGAAGAGCCGCGTGCATTTCTCACCACGCTGGCCAAGCGCAGTGTGGCTAATCACTGACGCCGTCAATATGTTGAAAAAGCCTATCTAGAAGCGATTTCTGACATACCTGAAGATTTACATCCCTCTGAAGAAGAGCAGGCTATTATTATAGAGTCGATAGTAGCGATTAATCAGCGATTACAAGGTTTGCCACTGGATGTGAAGCGGGCATTTCTTTATGCGCAACTGGATGGAATGAAACAGCAGGAAATTGCTGAGAAATTGTCTGTTTCGGTCTCTACCGTTAAACGCTACCTGGGTCGTGCTGCTGCTCAATGCTATTTTGCGATCAGCGTGAAATAAAAAATGACTGAAGCCATTCAAATAGAACAAAAGATCGCCTTAGAGGCGATTGAATGGTATCTGAGCTTGAGCGAACGTGATGATGACCATGTGCTCAGACAGCAATGGCAGGAGTGGCTTGAGGCTGACAGCAGTCATCAAATCGCCTGGTCAAGAATCGAACAGGTCAATAACGAGCTGAGTTCTTTAAGCTCACCGCTTTCACGCGTGGTGACTCACCAATCATTAAATAAAGCGGCTAAAAGTCGTCGTCATTTTTTACAGTCATTGGCCGGTGTAGCCATTATCAGTGGTGGTTCCTGGGCATTTTTAAAGAATGATACGTTTCTTGCACCCTTAATGGCTGACTACCATACAGGGATTGCTGAGACTCGACAGGTGACACTGGTAGATGGCACCCAAGTTTATATGAATGCCAATACGGCATTATCAGTAGATTATTCAGAGCAACAGCGTTACCTCACATTGCTGGCGGGTGATGTACTCATCACCACGGCAAAAGATAATAGACCCTTTTTATTAAAAACACCGTGGGCTGATATGCAGCCGTTGGGCACACGTTTTTATGTGAAACAGCGTGAAAATCTGGCATTACTTGCTGTGTATGAAGGTGCTGTTAATATCATCAGACAGGATAGATTTCCGACGTTACTGATTAAAGCAGGTCATCAAATCAGCTTTGCTGCTGACCAGTCGGCTTCGGTTGTTCCTGCCAGAGAAGAGGCATTGGCATGGCAACAGCATATGTTAATAGCAGATAACATGGCTCTGGCTGACGTATTAACAGAATTGGAAAATTATCACCATGGATGGTTACGTTGTGACCCGACAATAGCCACCCGCCGAGTCTCGGGGACTTATCCATTAATCGATGTTGAGCAAGTATTACGAGCGTTATCTGCAACATTGCAGATTGAGTTAGTTTATAGAACGCGTTACTGGATTATGCTCAGACCAAAACAGACCGTTTAATTTTTTTGGTCTTTTTTTCATTCTCACGTGACAGAACAAATAGACACTATTTGTTAATGGAAGTGAGACATCGCATGTTATACAAGCCAACGTTATTGAGCGCCATGACGCTCGCAACTGCTTTACTGACCACCACAGGTTTGGTCCTGATATCACCGACGCTGGTATTAGCAGCAGATCAAGAGATCAGTAGCACAAAACAAAAAGTTAATTTTAATGTGGCAGCAGGTCAGTTAACCACCGCATTAAATCAGTTTGGTCAACAAGCAGGTATTTTATTAAGTTATTCGCCTGAATTAGCCAGTCCATATAAAACCGCAGGGCTGAGGGGTGAATACAGCATTAGCATGGGCTTGCAAAAACTATTGCAAGGCACCTCTTTGTCCGTGGTTAAACAATCAGAAAATAGTTATCGTCTGACACAAAGTAACGAACAGTCTGCTGATTTACCTGTGGTGACGGTCACGGGGGAAAAATCATCATTATCGCCTTATACACCGATTGATAGTTATGCTGCACAGCGCAGTGCATCAGCGACTAAAAACAACGCCTCAATTTTTGATACACCGCAGTCAATTTCAGTGGTTACCCAACAGCAATTAACTATTCGTGGTGCAAAAACGGTCACAGAGGCATTGCAATACACGCCGAGTCTGAGTGTGCCTTATGGTGTACGATACACGCTATGACTGGTTTAGTTTGCGTGGCTTTGATGCCAAAACACAGGTCTATCGTGATGGTCTGCTGATTCCAACCAGTACCTATGGTCTACCCAGAGCGGATAGTTATGCATTAGAGCGAGTAGAAGTGATTCGAGGTCCGAGTTCAGTGACTTATGGGCAAGCTCAACCCGGTGGTTTGGTGAATTTGGTCAGCAAACGCCCTACGGAGGAGCCTTTGCATGAATTACGTCTGTCAGCTGGCAGTAATGACTTTTTTGAGTTAGCCGGTGATTTCAGTGGCAAAGTTGATGAGGAAGGCAAATTACTATATCGCCTGACCTTTGTGGGTAACGATAGTAATTCAGAAGTCGATTATAACGACTCCAGACGTAAGATGGTGGCACCCTCATTAACCTGGAATATCAGTGATGATACTCAGTTAACGGTACTAGCTGTTGAGCAGCATGATGATCAAACTTATAGTTTTAATAGTCATTTCTCACCAGCATTGTTGAAAACTTTTAGTGCTTTTCGAGGTGGAGCGAAGGTCTACGATCGAGAATTCGGTTTTTTTGATGGTGAAGAGGATTTTAATAACTTTGAGCGTGATTATCGAGCAGTGGGATATGAGTTTTCTCATACTTTTAATGATACATGGTCTTTCAGACAAAACACCCGATATGATCAAGTTGATCTAGACTTTAAAGCTCTTGGTATTAGCGGTGATCTATTTGCATCTGATTTAACTTCAGGTATACAAGGTAGAGTAGCTTCCAGAAAGAAAGAAGAATTAAATGCTTTTGCTGTAGATAATCAGTTGTTAGCGCATTTTGATGCTGGAAAACTAACTCATGATGTGCTTATTGGTCTGGATTGGCGCTATTCTGATGCTACAGAAAAGACTTTTAGTGGAACAGCCACAGCGATTAATTATTTAAATCCTGTGTATGGTTCAGCAGTAGGTGATCTCTCGCTTAGTCAAGATAGAGATATTTACTCGCGTCAAACAGGGTTGTATATGCAGGACCAACTCGCTTATGAAAATTGGCGTTTACTGATTGGCGGACGTTACGACTGGGTTAAAAATGATGTTGATGTGAATTATACAAACAGTAGCGATGTTGATGCAGATAAATCAGCGGAAGATTTTTCAGGGCGTATTGGTTTGGTCTATAAATTTGATAATGGCCTTTCGCCTTATATGAGTTATAGCGAATCATTTAATTTAGTCACAAAAACCGATACGAATGGCAATTTATTTGATCCTGAAAAAGCCAAGCAATATGAAGTCGGTGTGAAGTATGAACCGAAAAATATTGATGGTTTTATCAGTATGGCTGTGTTTGATTTGACGAAAGAGGACTATGTCATCACCGAGTACGATGCCGTGAATGTTAATGGTGTATCACGTCAGGTGGGTGAGGTGAACTCTACCGGTGTGGAAATTGAAGCCGGTTTAGATATATCCGAACAAGTCAAACTCACAGCCGCTTACAGTTATGTTGATGCGCGTATTACTGAAAGTCCAAATAGCTGGGAAAAAGATAGTCTGATTCCTAACCAACCCCGTCAAACAGCAAGCTTATGGCTTGATTACACACAAACAAGCGGTGTACTGAAAGGTTTAGGCGTAGGGGCAGGCTTACGTTATATTGGTGAAAGCACTTATATTGGCAAGGATAATTTGAGTGCGCTCAGCGGTAATCAGAGTGTCGATATTGAAACCGGTGGTTACACATTAACTGACGCTAGTATCCGTTATGACTTTGATGATGTGAGACTGGCGCTGAACGTCAGTAATTTATTTGATCGTGAGTACACCACCACATGTACGGATCTGGTCTGTTATTACGGTGACGGCCGTCGAGTCATCGCCTCAGCGACTTACAACTGGTAGTTCTACCAAGGGTTGCATGATAAATCATGCAGCCCTTTTTTCTTATTTGTTGCCAAACACTTACTGACTCAAGCAGAATAAGCCTCAGCACTCAGAGAAGAGGGGCAGGACCATGAAAGTCAGATCGATTACCAAAAATAAAGGTAAACCTGTCATTGGCTTATCGCCAAAAGACAGTCTGGATAAAGCGGTTGCCATGTTGATGGAACACCGGATAGGCTCATTAATTATCACCGAAGCCAATGGGACGATGGTGGGGATTTTATCTGAGCGGGATATTTTGAAAATTCTTGATACCCATCCAGATCAGTGGAATCAAATGCTGGTCAACGATGCCATGACACCTAATCCTTATACCTGTGAGCCCGATAATACGCTTGAGGAAGTGATGAATAAAATGGTGGAGCATAATATCCGTCACTTACCTGTTGTTTATAAAGGTAAGTTGGAAGGTATGTTATCTATTACTGATATCGTGGAAGAATTGCTGAAAAAAGCCAAGTTTGAGAATAAATTGCTAAAAAATTATATTCAGAACTGGCCGGACGCCGAGCAGGAAATTTAATGTTGTTCAGCATCGAAGTTATCGATGTGATCGATTTGCAGTTTGTTGTCTTTGGCAAAATCTAACAGAAAGTCGAAAAGCATCTCGTCTCTTTGTTCTAAGTCTGCGTCAATCACCACGCATTTGACGCCTTCTAATGTCGCAAGTCTGACACTGGGATGAAAAATAATGCGTCGACCAGGACCATATGAGGCAACTGCCCCGCATAAGCGTTCAGCCCAGTCACTGGGACGAAACTTTCCACCGTCTAAAGTCAGTCCGCGGATGATCACCTTTTTCGATATGGACATAAAGCGTCAGCTCAATTGTGATGGGTTAAAATCGGCATTCTACTGTAAATAATCATGTTTGCATAAGCACAGAGTGTAAATAAAAGTGCTTTCAATGATTTAGGTCGGCAATAAAAATCCGTATAATCACCGCTTTTAGTTTTCCTACTCTACGAGAATCTTGTGGCTGACTACAAACAAACGCTAAATTTACCTGCAACAGAATTTCCGATGAAAGCTGGTTTACCTAATCGTGAACCACAAACGCTTCAACATTGGCAAGATATTAATCTTTACGAAAAAATTCGTGAACAGGCCAAAGGTAGACCACAGTTTATTTTGCATGATGGTCCTCCCTATGCAAATGGGGATATCCATATTGGTCACGCCGTTAACAAGATTTTAAAAGATATCATTATCAAGTCTAAAACCTTGAGTGGCTTTGATGCGCCTTATGTACCCGGCTGGGATTGCCATGGTTTACCCATCGAACTGAATGTTGAGAAGAAAGTGGGTAAACCCGGTGTAAAAGTGACTGCTAAAGAGTTTCGTCAGGCTTGCCGTGATTATGCTGCCAAACAGGTTGATGGCCAGCGGGAAGACTTCAAACGTCTGGGTGTATTGGGTGAGTGGGATAACCCTTATCTGACCATGGATTTCAGCTTTGAAGCCGATATCATCCGTACCTTAGGGCAAATCACCAAGCAAGGTCATTTACACAAAGGTGTGAAACCTGTGCACTGGTGTGTGGACTGCGGTTCGGCATTAGCAGAAGCCGAAGTAGAATACGAAGATAAAACGTCACCCGCTATTGATGTGCGTTTTAGCATCGTTGACAAAACTGCTTTTGAAAATGCTGTAGGTCATTCAGGTAAAGGTGTAGTGAGTTTGCCTATCTGGACAACGACTCCTTGGACACTACCTGCCAATCAGGCTGTTTCGGTCAATCCTGAATTCACTTATGTTTTATTGCAAGCGGATAATGAGCAACTGGTTTTAGCTGAGTCATTATATGAAGCGGCTCTCCAGCGCTATGGCATTGAAGCTGAAGTAGTGACACGCTTTAAAGGCGAAACACTGGAAGGTTTATTGCTTCAGCATCCATTTTACGATCGACAAGTGCCTGTTATTTTAGGTGACCACGTCACAGCTGATGCCGGTACTGGTGCGGTGCATACGGCTCCTGGACATGGTCAGGACGACTTTGTTGTCGGTCTGAAATATGACTTAAAAGTGGATAATCCAGTGGGTGGTAATGGAGTGTTTTTACCGGACACGCCGATTTTTGCTGGCAAATCTGTGTTTAAAGCGAATCCGGATGTTATCGCGCTTTTAAAAGAAAAAGGCGCATTACTCGCGCACATCGATATTCAACATAGCTACCCGCATTGCTGGCGTCATAAGAGCCCGATTATTTTCCGCGCGACGCCACAATGGTTCGTTAGCATGGATCAAAATGGTTTGCGAAGTGCTGCGATGAAAGCCATTGCTGATACAGGCTGGATGCCAGCTTGGGGTCAAAAACGTATTGAAAATATGGTAGAAGGACGCCCTGACTGGTGTATTTCTCGTCAGCGTACCTGGGGTGTGCCAATTCCGTTATTTGTTCACCAACAAACAGGTGAGTTGCATCCTGACACTGAACAGTTGATGGAAACCGTCGCCCAGAAGGTTGAGCAAGAGGGCATCGATGCATGGTTTGATTTAGAGCCAGAATCGTTATTAGGCGAACAAGCGGCCGACTATGAAAAAGTAACTGATACCCTGGACGTATGGTTTGATTCTGGTGTGTCTCATGCGTGTGTATTGGCTCGTCGTGCGTATTTAAATCGTCCTGCAGATTTATATCTGGAAGGTAGTGATCAACATCGTGGCTGGTTCCAGTCATCTTTGTTGACCTCTGTGGCAACCACTGGAGAAGCCCCATACAAAGCAGCATTAACTCACGGCTTCACTGTTGATGCGAATGGCAAAAAAATGTCTAAGTCCTTGGGTAACACGGTTTCACCACAAAAAGTGATGAACAGCCTGGGGGCCGATATTATTCGTCTGTGGGTGGCTTCCACTGATTACAGTGGTGAGATGACAGTGTCTGATGAAATTCTCAAACGCACTGCCGATTCTTATCGTCGTATCCGTAATACTGCTCGTTATTTATTATCAAACCTGAATGATTTTGACCCAGCCAACAATAGGGTTGCTGTCGACGATTTATTACCTTTGGATCGTTGGGCTTTGGATCGCGCTTACTATTTACAGCAAGATATTCTGGCAGCCTATGAGAGTTATCAGTTCCATGTGATTTATCAGAAGTTACATAATTTCTGTGCAAATGAAATGGGCAGCCTGTATCTGGATATCACTAAAGATCGCCAGTACACGATGCAGACAGATAGTTTGGGCAGACGCTCATCACAAACAGCGATGTACCATATTCTGGAAGCAATGGTGCGTTGGATGTCGCCTATTCTGAGTTTCACTGCAGATGAATTATGGGGCTACTTACCGGGTGAACGTAACGAATCTGTATTACTCAATCTCTGGAGTGATGAATTAGCGCCATTGCCTCAAAACACCGACTTTGATCTAGCATTCTGGAATCAGGTCTTTAGTGTCAGAGAGGTGGTTGCTAAAGAACTCGAAAATCAACGAAATGCAGGCCAGATTAAAGGTGGATTAACTGCCGAAATTAGTCTGTTTGTAGATGAAAAAATGTTGGCTTCATTGAACAAGCTGGGCGATGAGTTAAAGTTTGTTTTGATTACCTCAAAGGTCAATCTTTTCAGTATGGATAGTGATGCAGCTAAACAAGCTGTACAGACAAGCTTGTCAGGCGTAATTGTTGCAATTAAAGCGGCTGAATATTCACGCTGTGACCGCTGCTGGCATCAGGTTGAATCTGTTGGACAGAATAGCCATCACCCTGAGTTGTGTGATCGTTGTATTGATAATATCGAAGGAGATGGCGAACTAAGACAGTTCGCTTAAATAAATAACATGCTGAAATGGTTGAATCTCTCTGCTTTGGTGATTGTGTTCGATCAACTCAGCAAATGGTGGGCGAATAGTACATTAGAGCTTTATCAGTCTATAGCCGTTTTGCCCTTTTTTAATATTACTCTGGCGTATAACCATGGTGCTGCATTTAGTTTTCTTGCGGCAGAAAGTGGCTGGCAACGTTGGTTTTTTAGTGGTTTAGCCGTTCTGGTAAGTATCATCTTACTGTTTTGGATGAAACGACTAAAACCAGATGCAAAATTCGAAGCAGCCTCTTTAGCATTAATTCTGGGTGGGGCATTGGGTAATGTGATTGATCGCTTCATACATGGTTATGTCATCGATTTTCTGGATGTCTATTACGGAACCTACCATTGGCCGGCATTTAATGTGGCTGACTCAGCGATTTGTATAGGTGCCATTCTATTGATTTTCGATAGCTTCAGAAACAAAACGGAGCAGAAATGAGTTTTTGTGATCTTGCTGTAAGTGGGGTTGCTAACCTGCAACCTTATGTCCCGGGTAAACCCATTGAAGAGTTACAACGTCAGTATGGTGTTCGTAATGTTATTAAGCTGGCCTCCAATGAAAATCCGCTTGGTCCTCCTAAAGCCGCAGTGGCCGCAGTGGCAATGGCCGCTAAAGAAATGGCACGCTACCCGGATGGCAACGGCTACGCATTAAAATTGGCATTAGCTGAAAAACATCAGGTAGCACCTGAGCAGATTACCCTGGGTAATGGTTCGAATGATGTACTGGAAATGGTAGCACGTGCTTTTGCCGGGGCAGGGGATGAAATTATTTTTTCAGAACATGCTTTTGCTGTGTATGGGATAGTGACGCAAGCCATCGGCGCGAGCCCTGTTGTGACGCAGGCGAAAGACTATGGTTATGATCTTGATGCCATTCATAAAGCGATTAGCTCGCGTACAAAAATCATTTTTATTGCTAATCCGAATAATCCGACGGGTACTTGGTTAGAACCAGAGAAAATTAAATTATTTTTAGAAAAAGTCCCTGAAAAGGTCTTAGTTGTTCTGGATGAAGCCTATGTTGAATACCTCAACATGGAAGAAAATTCAGTACCCTGGTTACAGGACTTCCATAATCTGATCATCACCCGTACCTTTTCTAAAGCCTATGGCTTGGCGGGGCTCAGGGTGGGGTATTCCCTGTCACATCCTGAAGTCGCTGACCTGATGAATCGAGTCAGACAACCGTTTAACGTCAGTAATCTGGCTCAATCTGCTGCAGTTGCTGCTTTGGGTGATGAAGCTTATTTACAGCAAACGCGAGACGTCAATCAGGCTGGCATGAAACAACTTGTTGCTGGCTTTGAAAAAATGGGTTTGCAGTATATTCCTTCCAGAGCCAACTTCATCACCGTCAATGTGCACACCAATGCTTTTGAAGTTTACGATGAACTGCTATACGAAGGCGTTATTGTTCGCCCAGTGGCTAATTATGGATTACCTCAGCACCTTCGGGTCAGTATTGGCTTAGCTGAAGAAAATCAGCGCTTTCTCGATGCCTTATCTGGTATTTTGGGACGCGGTTAATGATTAATCGGCTGGCTGTAATTGGTGTTGGACTGATTGGTGGTTCACTTGCCTTATCACTTAAATCCAAAGGGGCTGTCAACGAAGTCATAGGCTATTCACGCAGTGAAAATGCCCGACAAGAAGCATTGGCTTTAGGGGTTATTGATAAGGCTGCTGATTCCATTGCTGAAGCGGTTGCTGAAGCCGACGTTATCTTTGTTGCCGTGCCGATGGGGGCAATGGCAGCGGTTTTTGCTGATATGAGTGAGCATATAAGACCAGAAGCTATTATCACTGATGGTGGTAGTGCTAAAGCACAAGTGGTCCTGGCGGCTCGCGAGGCATTAGGGAATAACTTCAAGCAGTTCGTGCCGGGACATCCGATTGCTGGTACAGAAAAAAGCGGCCCTTCCGCTGCATTCGCTACTTTGTATGAGGACCATCGGGTTGTTCTGACGCCGGTGAGTGACACAGACACTGCAGCCACGGCAAAAATTAAAGCGATGTGGCAGTTAACCGGGGCAGAAGTGTTTGAGATGGATGTCGAACATCACGATACCGTCCTCGCTGCGACAAGTCATTTACCTCATGTGCTGGCATTTAACTTGGTAGGCATGTTAGCGCAACGTGATGATTGCGATGAGGTATTACGCTATGCCGCCGGTGGCTTTCGTGATTTTTCGCGAATTGCCTCTAGTGATGCTGTGATGTGGCGAGATATCTGTTTGGGTAATAAACAAGCCATTCTGGATTTACTTGATGAATACCATCAAGGCATTAATAAAATCGAACAGGCCATCAAGGAAGAAGATGGGGAGTATTTAATTGAGGTGTTTGCTCGTGCTAAAAAAGCCCGGGATACCCGTTTTGCCGATCCTGATTTGATAGATAACAGTGAAGTATAAAAGTGGAGTCAACAGACGTGTCTAGTGAAGCGAGTAAAAAATATATTGTTCATCCTGGTGGTAAGGTAACCGGGAAAGTACGTGTGCCGGGCGATAAATCAATTTCACATCGCTCAATCATGCTCGGCTCACTTGCAGAGGGAACGACAGAAGTTACCGGATTTTTAGAGGGTGAAGATGCTTTAGCAACACTCGCTGTTTTTCGTGGTATGGGGGTCGACATCATTGGCCCTGATAAAGGTAAGGTCACGATTTATGGTGTAGGTATGCATGGCCTTAAAGCACCAACAAGCTCTCTAAACCTGGGTAATAGCGGTACATCCATGCGTCTGTTATCTGGACTGCTGGCAGGCCAGGGTTTTGATGTCACCATGACGGGGGATAAGTCATTATCATCCAGACCGATGAAACGTGTGACCGATCCGTTAGCATTGATGGGCGCGAAGATCGATACCACCGATGGCAAACCACCGCTTACCTTACATAAAACAAGCAGCCTGAAAGCGATTCATTATGATTTGCCAATGGCCAGTGCACAGGTTAAATCCTGTCTATTATTGGCCGGTTTGTATGCAGAAGGTAAAACGTCTGTTACAGAACCTGCGCCAACGCGAGATCATACCGAGCGCATGCTTGAGGGGATGGGTTATCAGGTAGAAAAAGAGGGCAGTACCGTTTCTCTAGTAGGTGGCGGTAAGCTGACAGCAACAAACATAGATGTACCCGCCGATATTTCCTCAGCCACGTTCTTCATGGTCGCTGCGGCGATTGCACCCGGTTCAGATATTACTCTTGAACATGTTGGTGTGAATCCGACCCGTATTGGTGTTATCAATATTCTTCAGGAAATGGGTGCAAACATTACGCTGACCAACGAAAAAGTCACGGGTGGTGAGCCTGTGGCTGATATTCGTATCCAATATGCACCATTAAAAGGGATTCGAATTCCAGAAGATCAAGTACCTCTAGCCATTGATGAATTTCCTGCATTATTCATTGCGGCAGCCTGCGCTGAAGGTCAGACAGTGCTGACCGGGGCTGAAGAGTTACGAGTGAAAGAAAGTGATCGTATCCAAGTTATGGCCGATGGTTTAACCACATTGGGGATCGATGCCAAGCCAACAGAAGATGGCATTGTTATTAATGGTGGTGTGATCGGCAGTGGTGAGGTTGACAGTCATAGTGATCATCGCATTGCTATGTCGTTTGCCATTGCGGGTCTGCAAGCTGGTGGCTCCATTCAGATTAATGACTGTGCAAATGTCGCTACCTCATTCCCGGGCTTTGTTGATTTAGCCAATAAAGTCGGCTTACAGATTGAAGAAATTGATGGCTGATATTCCTGTATTAACGATCGATGGCCCCAGCGGCTCTGGCAAAGGCACCATTGCACAAATGATTGCCAGAGAATTGGGGTGGCACTATTTAGATAGTGGTGCGATATATCGGGTATTGGCATTTGCTAGTCTTAAACACCAGATTCCAGCCTCGGATGAGAAGTCCCTTGTTCAACTAGCACAAACCTTAGATCTTCAATTTCATTTAGATGATGACGGGCTTAGTGTGCTGTTAGAAGGCGAAGAGGTTAGCCAGCAAATTCGTACAGAAAAAGCAGGTAATGCAGCGTCAAAAGTGGCAGCGATTCCTGCTGTGAGAGCAGCATTATTACAGCGTCAGCGTGACTTTTGCCAATTACCCGGTTTAGTCACCGATGGGCGTGATATGGGTACGGTTGTCTTCCCTGATGCTCCATTTAAAGTGTTTTTAACCGCGAGTGCGGAAGAAAGAGCATTGAGACGTTATAAGCAGTTGAAAGAGAAAGGAATTGAGAGTAACCTTTCCGATCTCATTGCAGAAATCTCAGAGCGGGACAAGCGTGACAGTGAACGTAAAGTCGCGCCGTTATTGCCCGCTACGGATGCATTGATACTGGATTCTACCGAATTAGGTATCACTGCAGTATATGAAAAAGTGCGCAGCTATTGTGCAATTTAATTTTTTGGTGCCTGTTCGATACTTGTCGAATGGGATGTTTAACGATCTCGCATGAGCGAGTGATTAATTAGGTGATCTTGTTTCCTCAACAGGGTCAAGGATATTTAACAATGAGCGAAAGCTTTGCTGATCTCTTCGAAGAGAGTCTAAATTCAACTCCAATGCAACCAGGCAAAATTGTTACCGGTACGGTAGTCAATGTCGGTCCTGATGTTGTTATGGTCAATGCCGGTCTGAAATCAGAAGGCGCTATCCCAGTTTCAGAATTTTTGAACGAAAATGGTGAAGTAACGGTTTCTGTTGGTGACTTAGTCGATGTATCTCTGGAATCATTAGAAGATGGTTTTGGTGCGACACAATTGTCACGTGATAAAGCGAAAGCTGCCGAAGCATGGACTAAATTGGAACACGCGTTTGAAGCGGGTGAAACCGTTATGGGTATCATTTCTGGTAAGGTCAAAGGTGGTTTCACCGTGGATCTGGAAAATATCCGTGCATTCCTTCCTGGTTCTTTGGTCGATGTTCGTCCAATCCGTGATACTACTCACCTGGAAAATAAAGAACTCGAATTCAAACTGATTAAACTTGATCGTCCACGTAACAACATCGTTGTTTCACGTCGTGCGATTATGGAAGAAGAAAACAGTGCAGAACGCGAAGCGTTATTAGAAACGCTGGAAGAAGGCAAAGTAGTTAAAGGTATTGTTAAGAACCTGACTGACTACGGTGCGTTCGTTGATCTGGGCGGCATCGATGGTCTGTTACATATCACTGATATGGCGTGGAAACGTGTTAAACATCCATCTGAAGTTGTTGCTATCGGTGACGAAATTGAAGTTCAAGTACTGAAATTTGATAAAGACCGTGAACGTGTTTCACTGGGTCTGAAACAAATGGGTGATGATCCTTGGAAAGATATCGCTCGTCGTTATCCAAACAGCACACGCATCCACGGTAAAGTCACAAACATTGCTGACTACGGTTGCTTTGTTGAAATCGAAGATGGTGTTGAAGGTTTAGTTCATATGTCTGAAATGGACTGGACTAACAAAAACGTTCACCCATCTAAACTGGTTCAACTGGGTGATGAAGTTGAAGTTATGGTTCTGGATATCGATGCAGAACGTCGCCGTATTTCTCTGGGTATCAAACAATGCCAAACGAACCCATGGGAAGAGTTTGCGATGACCCACAACAAAGGCGACAAAGTGAGTGGTGCTATCAAGTCAATCACTGATTTTGGTATCTTCATCGGCTTAGACGGCGGTATTGATGGTCTGATTCACTTGTCTGATATCTCTTGGGAAGAAGACAACGAAGAATTAATTCGTGACTTCAAGAAAGGTGATGACGTTGAAGCGGTTGTTTTAGCGATTGATCCTGAACGTGAACGCATCTCTTTAGGTATTAAACAATTACAAGACGATCCGTTCTCTGCTTACTTAGCTGAGCATCCACGTGGAAGTATTGTTAACGGTAAAGTCATTGCTGTTGACGCTCGTGGTGCAACAATTGAATTAGCTGAAGGCGTTGAAGGTTATGTTCGTGCTGCAGATATTGCTCGTGAACGTGTTGAAGATGCAAGTAAAATTCTGGCTGTTGGCGACGATGTTGAAGCTAAATTTACTGGCATGTCACGTAAAGATCGTACGCTAACTCTTTCTATCAAAGCGAAAGATGATCAAGAAGAATCAGAAGCTGTGAAAGAGTACAGTAATGTTTCTGCAGGCAACACTACTCTGGGTGATTTGCTTAAAGAACAAATGGATCAGAAAGACAATTAATCGTTTTTCAAATTAAAGATAAACCCCTGACTTTGTCAGGGGTTTTTCTCTAATAGATTCAGAAGATTAAAGCCGATATTCAATATCGGTGTTTAGCGCATTATTCCAGGAATTTTAAAGACATGACCAAATCAGATTTGATTGAAGTTTTATCTGAAAAACAATCTCTATTAAATTATCGTGATGTTGAGCTTGCCGTTAAACTCATTTTAGAACAGATGAGCGATAGCCTTTCACAAGGAGATAGAATTGAAATTCGCGGGTTTGGTAGTTTTACCTTACATCATCGACCACCACGTGTTGGGCGTAACCCAAAAAGTGGTGAATCTGTTCAGTTAGATGAAAAATATGTACCGCATTTCAAGCCTGGTAAAGAGTTGCGTGACCGCGTCAACGATGCGGCAGGTTATCAGCAGTAGAACAGATGAAACTGAGTGAGGAAGCGGTTTTCGAATTTAACCAAATCCACTCATATGATGAACAGTCAGTCACTGTTCGCCAGAAAAATACACAAATTCTTAAGTCTTATGACCTTGGATTTGTTTTGACGCCAAATCAAATAATAGAAAATATTGACGTCACTAATATCCAAAATCTATCAGCAGATACGCTGTCTGCTTTAAAAGCGCTGGCTCCAGAAGTAATTATTTTTGCGACTGAAGCCGGCCTTTCTTTTCCCCTGATAAACATGGCCAAGTATTTCAACGAGCAGGGCATCGGAACCGAATTTATGACTTTGTCATCTGCCTGCCATACATACAATTTACTGTTAGCAGAAGAACGTTCAGTGGTATTGCTTATCAGTCCGTAAAGACGAGCAAATTTAATAAGCCGCAATCATCCATTATCTTGACACTGTTGATATTTCTTTTTTTTTAGAGAAATTTTGTAACTATTTGTTTTTTTAATACAAATATATTTTTTATATATCGTGTGAATAGTAGTCAACTTGACCAGACATTTTGTTCTTAGGAAAATTCCCTGTTACGTGCGAGGTGGGGCATTTCACAGCACAATGTGCTTTATCACACTACGATTGATCTAGATCAATGTTTTGATGTGAAGCGAATCAATTGATTGATGTAAAATTCTAACTGCTTTTAATATTTATTGAAGCACGTATAGAAAAGGGTCCTGATTTTGTTGTGTGGTTTTCAGCAAAATTGAGAGAGAGTTTTCCAAAGAGAGAAGGTGTGGTCGCTATGCAAGCGGAACAACAATATAACTATCAAGTGGTCAAGTGGTTTGCCTATATGGCATGTGTCTACTTGGTCGTTGGCACCGGTATCGGTGTTTATATCGCCTCAGAGTTGGCTTGGCCAGTTCTGAATTTTGATAATCCATATATCAGTTTTGGTCGTTTACGTCCTTTACATACCAATGCGGTTATTTTTGCTTTTGGTGGTTCAACACTAATGGCTACAGCTTATTACATTGTTCAACGTACATGCCGCACACGGGTGTGGAGTGATAAGTTAGCCTGGTTCACATTTTGGGGCTGGAATCTTGTTATTTTGGGGGCAATCATTACTTTGCCACTTGGTTATACCCAATCAAAAGAATATGCTGAATTAGAATGGCCGATTGATATCCTTATTGCTGCAGTATGGTTGGCTTACACGTTCAACTTCATCATGACCATCTCCATTCGTAAAGTTTCACATATCTATGTAGCAAACTGGTTCTTTATTGCGATGATGATCATGATTACTTATTTACACGTTGTAAATAGTCTGGCTATCCCAGTCGATCTGTTTAAATCGTACTCACTATTTGCTGGTGTACAAGATGCGATGATTCAGTGGTGGTGGGGGCATAATGCCGTTGGTTTCTTCCTGACAGCCGGCTTTCTTGGAATTATGTACTATTTCGTACCCAAGCAAGCTAATCGCCCTGTTTATTCATATCGTTTATCTGTTATTCACTTCTGGGCATTAGTTTTCGGTTATGTATGGTTAGGTGCTCACCATCTTCAATATACTGCGTTACCTGACTGGACTGGCTCATTAGGTGCCGCTATATCATTAGCGATGATTATTCCTTCTTGGGGCGGAGCAATCAACGGTATGTTCACATTAAGTGGTGCTTGGGACAAACTGCGTACTGACTATATCTTACGCTTCCTGATTGTCTCTCTAGCATTCTATGCGATGTCGACATTTGAAGGTCCAGTAATGTCTTCAAAAACAGTAAACGCATTATCACACTACACTGACTGGACTATTGGTCACGTTCATTCTGGTGCCTTAGGTTGGGTAGCCATGGTGTCTATCGGTGCGCTTTATCATATGGTTGAGCGTATGTGGGGAACAACGATGTACTCAGTCCGTTTGGTTAACCTCCATTTCTGGATGGCTACAATTGGTACAGCGGTTTATATTACTGCTATGTGGGTGTCAGGCATCATGCAAGGTTTAATGTGGCGTGCATATGACGACTACGGTAACTTGGCGTATACCTTTGTTGAATCAGTGGCTCAAATGCATCCTTACTATGCCATGCGTGCTGTAGGTGGTCTGATTTTCTTCTCAGGCGCGTGTGTGATGTTATTTAACGTCACGGTGACTATCCGTCGTGCGATTGCTAAGCCATCGGCTGCAATGGCAACAGCTGCTAATATTTAAGGAGACTGGAATGTCTGATCATAATTCTAATAAACCAGTTACCTTTCAAGAGAAACTGGAAAAAAATATCTGGGCACTTGTGTTAGCAACAGCACTGGTAGTTTCAGTAGGTGGTATCGTAGAAATCGTACCTTTGTTCTACCTCAAAACCACATTTGAGGATCAAGTGCACCCGGACTATGAAGAGTTAAAAACTGTTCGTCCATATACAGCACTTGAATTAGCCGGTCGTGATATCTATCAACGTGAAGGCTGTTTTTTATGTCACTCACAAATGATTCGTCCTTTCCGCGATGAAAAAGATCGTTATGGTCATTATTCCTTGGCTGTTGAGTCAAAGTACGATCACCCATTTCAATGGGGTTCAAAACGTACTGGGCCAGACTTAGCTCGTGTAGGTGGAAAATATTCTGATGCATGGCATATTCAGCATTTACATAACCCACGTTCAGTTGTGCCTGAGTCTGTTATGCCAAGTTATCCATGGTTAGAAGAGGCCACTATAGATGGTATCGGAATAGAAAAGCGCTTAAGAGCAATGAAAGTCTTGGGTGTTCCTTACACGGATGAGCAAATTAATAATGCTGCTGCTGAAGTTGAAGGTAAAACAGAAATGCAGGCGTTAGTTGCTTATCTACAAGTGTTGGGAACAATGGTCAACTTTGAACCCGGCAGGGCATATCGTGAGTAAACTTCAAGAGTATTTTCATACTAATTGGAGTGAAATGACTGCAACCGACTGGTTTGGCTTGGTGTTTACAGTAGTAATTTTTGTACTGATGGTGGTGCTCTATTTTTGGGTTCTTAACCCTAAAAATAAAGACAAAATAGAGTCTCACCGCACTATGCTGCAGGACGATGACGATACAAATTCGGAGAAATGATGATGGCTGATAATAAAAAGAATCCTAATGAAGTGCCAGATACAGGGCATGAATGGGATGGTATCAGAGAGTTAGAAAATCCACCTCCACGTTGGTGGACAAATGCCCTTTACTTGAGTGGCTTGTTAGTGTTGGTCTACTTTATCCTTTATCCATCACTGCCATTGATTAATGACAGTACAAAAGGATTATTAGGCTGGACTCAGATCAAAGAGTACAAAGAAGATCTGGCTAAAGTTCAGGATGTCAGAGCCCCATATGAAGAAAAATTAGCTTCAATGACGGCTGAAGAAATCCTTGCTGACACCGAAATGAGAAACTACGCAGTTGGTTCGAGCAAGGTGTTATTTGGTGATAACTGCGCTGCATGTCATGGCACTGGTGGTGTTCCAGCTAAAAACTCTGGCTATCCTATTCTGGCCGATGATGATTGGTTGTATGGCGGTGATATCAACACTATTGTCACCTCTCTTGCTGCTGGTCGTCATGGCATGATGATGGCACATGAGAAAACCTTAAAACCTGAGGAAGTGGATGGTTTGGTTAAATTTGTTGAAAACTTATCAAATGGCAAAGCCACAGAGGCCGGATGGAAGTTGTTTAACGAAAAAGGTTGTGTGGGTTGTCATGGAGCCGATGCTAAGGGGATCCATGAACTGGGTTCAGCAAATTTAACAGATAAAATATGGCGTTTTTCAGGGGAGCCTGAAGAGGTTCGCTACACCATTTTACATGGTGTTAATGATCCATCAGATCCATTAACTCGTGTTGCAATTATGCCTGCATGGAATGAAAAACTCGCCGTTAAACTTGAGGCCGAGAAATGGGATGAAGAGCCTGAATACGAAGGCGACGAAACTCAACGTTTATCTGTAACTGAAATTAAGAAGTTAGCTGTGTATGTCCATCAGTTAGGTGGTGGTCAGTAGTAATCAATATCAATCCTCTCAGTTTCACTGCTCGGAGGATTGATATCCTAATTTAAGGAGAGAAGATATGCATATTGACGCAGTTGCTATTGGAGCGATCGTATCCGTTGTACTCAGCATTGTCGTAATAGGTGTGATTGGTTATAGAATCATGAAAAATTTAGACGATAAATAATATTTATCGTCCATTTACTCAGATAAATGGAAAAGCCGACTAAAGTCGGCTTTTTTATAACTAATTAATATCAGTAAGTTCTAATATTAGAATGAGCCATGTTAAAATAAAAATACATGAGCCAATTCTTTTTCTGGAGATGATATGAGTCAACCCCAAACAAGCGTTAATGATGATGTCAGCCAAATTTATGAAGAAGTCTCCGATTGGCACGTGAATACTGGTGACCAAAAAGTGGTTGCCAAACGAATCAAGGGCCGATTTCGACTCCGGAAGTGGCTAGGAATGTCAGTTTGGTTAATATTCTTTTTAGGCCCATACATTCGCTGGAATGGGCACCAGGCGGTTTTGTTTGATATTCCAAATCGACAATTTAATTTCTTTCAGTTAACGATTTACCCGCAGGATATCTGGATGTTATCGTTAACATTATTATTCTTTGCTATTTTACTCGCTGCAGTGACCAGTGTTGCCGGACGTGTGTTTTGCGGTTATTTCTGTTTTCAGACTGTTTGGACTGATATTTATACTTTTATCGAAACCAAGCTCGAAGGTGACAGCCCTCAGAAAGCGATGAAATTTAAACAAGCGCCTTGGTCACTTGATAAAACAGCACGAGTGCTGACAAAACATGCCTTATGGATTGCAATTGCGCTGATTACAGGTATTTCCTTTGCAGCATGGTTCACGGATGCCTATCAGTTATGGCCTGAGATTTTTACATTACAGGCACCATTACCCGTTTGGATATCAATGGCTGTATTTGGTGTGTTTACCTATGTTTTTGCTGGTTTTATGCGTGAACAAGTTTGTTTCTGGTTATGCCCTTACGCTCGTTTGCAAGGTGTGATGTATGATCAGGATACTGTGTTGCCAGCTTATGATGCTGAACGTGGTGAACCGAGAGGTAAACTAAAAAAAGGTCAGCAAGAGGATGAAACCAAAGGTAGCTGTATTGACTGTAAAGTCTGTGTTGCCGTCTGCCCAACTGGAATTGATATAAGAAAGGGACAGCAAGAAGGCTGTATCACTTGCGGCCTCTGTATTGATGCCTGTGACAGTATCATGGATAAGACTAATCAGCCAAGGGGCTTAATTCGTTATGCTTCTTATAAGGAACTGCATCACGATAAAAACGTCTTAGCCATGTATAAAAGGCCGCGTGTCATTATATATAGTTTGATTTTGCTGACAGCATTGTCAGGCATTATTTATGGTTTCTTTACGCTGTCGCCAACTGAGTTCCAAGTTATTCATGATCGACAGCCATTGTATGTACGACTTAGTGATGGTGGGATCCAGAATAAATACACGTTGAAGTTATTAAACAAAACGAAACAGCCAATCGACGTCCGTTATGATGTCATAGGATTAGATGGTGCAACCATACATGGTATGAGCGATAAAATTACTGTTCAGCCAGGTAAAGTTGTACCTGTGACGGCGTTGGTGAGAGTGCCCGATGATAAAGTTCAAAAAGGTCTGGTGCCGATAGAGTTTAAAGCTGTCGTGTTAAATAATTCAGCCATATCGACTTCATACGAAAGCATGTTTATGGCGCCTGAGTAGTGGAAGAGGAAAAGAATGAATATTTCACAAGAAAATAGTCAAGCACTGAAAAACCCATGGGTATTGGGTATGCTGGTATTTTTACTAGTATTTCTAAGTGCTAATGCACTATTTATTTATTTAGCATTTAAATCACCACCCAACTTGGTGCTTGAAGATTTTTATGAAAAAGGTCAGGCCTACGCTAAAACAGAAGAAGAGATTGCTAAGGAAAAGAACCTTGGTTGGTCAGGTATTTTGCTGACACCATCGGCAACCAGAGTGAATCAAACGCAAACCTATGAAGCGTTGATTACGGGACAAAACTCTGCTGGTTTAATGTTAGATTCGGTGAAGTTCTTCGCCTACCGACCCTCTGATAAACGTCAGGACTTTTCTGCTGATATGCAGCCTTCTGGGCATGGTAGCTTTATCACTGATGTGAGTTTTAATTTGCCTGGTAGTTGGGACATTATCATCGAAGCTCGCCGTGGAGACGATAAGTACGTCTTAACGCGTCGCATACAAATTAATCCTTAAAATTAAAAATATTGATCATCTGAAATGTAGGATTAGTTTTGACTACACCTTGTTATCATTGTGCTTTACCCGTCGAAGACAAAAACGAGTTTAAAGCCGAGATTGATGGGGCGGAACGGGTATTTTGCTGTCACGGCTGTAAAGCTGTGTGTCAGACTATCTACGGCGCAGGTTTACAAAGTTTTTATGCCAAAACCCCTCAGTCCGAGGCTCTTGCTCCTCCGCCAGACAGGTTAGGGGATTTGTCGGCTTATGATCTGGATGAAGTTCAATCCGACTATACCGATATTGATCAAAATGAACGTACTATTCATTTATTAGTAGAAGGAATTCACTGCGCGGCTTGCATCTGGTTGATTGAAAATGCGCTTAATCAACTGACAGGTGTTATTAATGCTGAGGTTAATTTAACGGCAAAAAGGCTAAAGCTAAGCTGGGACAATTCAAGAATCTCTTTATCCAGCGTTCTGAACCGCTTAGCAGAGATAGGCTATGCGGCAGTGCCTTTTGATCCTGAAACAGCGGAAGGGGCACTAGCGAAACGACATCGTGGATTACTTTATCGTATGGCATTTGCTGGCTTTGCGATGATGAATATGATGTGGATATCCATCGCTCTATACAGTGGGGCAAGTGATGGAGAGTTTCGCCAATGGTTTCACTGGATAGGTTTTCTGATTGCAACGCCGACTTTACTCTATTCGGGCTATCCATTTATTCGTAGTGCCATCAGTGGCTTACGACAGCGTTATTTAACAATGGACTTACCGATAGCGATTGGAGCAACTTCAACCTACTTATATTCGACTTACGCTACGATAAAAGCACTTGATACGGGTCATGTTTATTTCGATACCGTGGTCAATTTTTTGTTTGTGATTTTAGTGGGACGCTATCTCGAAGCGATTTCAAAAAAGAAAGCACTTTCTGCCACCAGGAGGATGCTGGAATTACAGCCTAAATTTGCCACAGTCATCGTTGATGATATCACTGAAGTTGTGCCAATACGTGCAGTGAAAATCGGACAAACCATTTTAGTTAGACCTGGTGAAAGTATCCCTGTAGACGGGGTTATTGTGTCAGGTGATAGTGCGGTAGATGAGTCTATGTTGACAGGGGAATCTGTACCTGTAGTCAAGCAAGTCGGGGATTCTGTCGTTGCCGGCAGTATTAATGGTGAAGGGGCATTTCAGGTTAAGGTTGAGCAGGTATTACGTAATACCGCTTTGGCCAAAATTATTGCATTGATGGACGAAGCGCAGGCTTCAAAAGCACCTATCCAAACGTTAGCCGATAAAATTGTTCCCTGGTTTGTGTTGATAACGCTAACGCTTGCTACCTTAACATTCGTATATTGGATACAGTTTGACTTCGAAATCGCTTTACTCGCGGCTATTTCAGTATTAGTGGTTACTTGTCCATGCGCTTTTGGTTTAGCCACACCAATGTCAGTTGCTGTTGCAACTGGAGTTGGGGCGCAGAGAGGGGTCTTGGTCAAGCAGGGCGAAACACTCGAACGCCTGTCATCAGTGAATCATTTTGTATTTGATAAAACAGGTACGTTAACAACCGGGCAATTAAATGTTCATGTGATTGAGCCTTGTGCAGAATTAACAGAATCTGAGTTACTCAGATTGGCGGCTTCTGTTGAGCAACATTCAGAACACACCATTGCGACTGCCATATGTGATGCTGCGATATCAGCGGGACTCAAACTGCTATCCATCACAAAGTTTACTACGACACCTGGACGAGGTGTGACAGCGTTTATTGACGATAAACATATACTTGTCGGGACTCGTCAGTGGTTGAGCTCACAGGGTATTTATTTTCCTGAAACGCTTAACAACACTATTCTGCAGAATGAGAAGCAAGGTATTAGTTGTGTGTCTGTTGCAGTGGATGATGAGCTACAAGGTATTATTGGCCTGACCGATACACTTCGGAAAGATGCCATCTCAACGATTGAATTATTACAGGCGACGGGCGCCAAAATCACTGTATTGAGTGGAGACCGACTGGATGTAGTGAATGCGGTTACAAAGTCATTTTCAAATATACAGCGATTTGCGGAAGTGCTGCCTCAAGATAAATCTGCTGTTGTAAAATCATTGCAAGCGCAAGGTGATATCGTGGCCATGATAGGGGACGGTATAAACGATGCGCCGGCTTTAATTCAAGCAGATGTGGGTATGGCCTTGGCGTCTGGCACTGATGTCTCAGTAGAAAGTGCAGACGTTGTATTATCACATCAAGAGCTGGCTAAAGTTGCTGAAGCAAAGCTTTTGGCGACAACAACTTTACGTATCATTCGTCAGAACATAATGCTTTCTATTGGTTATAACGTTATCATGGTGCCTCTAGCGATGTGTGCATGGGTGAATCCTCTAGTTGCTGCGATAACAATGCCGATCAGTTCCCTATTAGTTATTGGAAATTCTGCTCGAATCGGAAGGTTTATGAAGAAAGAATAGCTAGCTGACGCTATATGTTATAAGTCAGTGTTTGTTTCATTCTGATTTCATCGCTTAACGAAAGGCAAATAGTTTGGAGTATGTGATGGAAGTCATTTACGGGTTACTGCCAGGTATGTTGTTACTTGGCATTATTGGTGTAGCGGTTTTTTTCTGGGCCGTTCGTAATGGTCAATACGATGATATGGATGGTGCAGCTAATCGGGTACTTATGGATGATGATGAAGTAACACCTGAATCTGATGAGTCAGGCAAACAGAGCAAATCAGAAGATAAAAGTAAGAACCAACATTAAAGCAATGGATGGCTAAAATGTTACTTCAAAACGGTGAACAATCAGATGTTTAAAAACTGGAGTATCAAACATTTGCTCCAGCTATGGGCTGCAATCACATTGATTGCTGTCCTTGTGATGGGCGTGATGGCAAATTACGCCAATAACCTGATGTCCGAGACACATTCAATTTTTGTCGACCATCTTTTGCCATTGGAGTCGAGCAGCCGCAAACTTAGTCAAGTTTCATTACTTCTCGCCCAACGCCAGCAACAATTCCTCAGTTCAGCTACGGTATCTGTCTTATCTCAATTTGCTGACAGAGCGCCGCTTGAAAATTTGTTTCAGGAAAATGCAGAATTACTCACTCAGACATTAGATGATAAGCAACAAGTTCAAGGCCTGTTAAAGTCGCTTTTGACGACCTACCATGATTATTTACAGATCGACGCCAAGCTTTATCAATTAAAAAAACATCATCTTGAATTAACCAACGATATAAAAGCCAAGCAAGAGGGGAATGAACGGGTTTCGGCTGCATTATTGTTGTTAGTGGATAATCTTGAAAAACGATTACGCAACGATAATCTGGTTTCTATACTGGGTCTGGTTAACCCGTTAAAAACTCATATTCATCAACTTCGTTTATTAAACTACAAGTTGTTTCTTCAGACTGAAGATCCATCAAGTTTTACTCAATCAGAAAAACAATTTGAGACCATTTTTACTCAGATAGAGCAGGATATTGATGCTTTTTCCAGCCAATCTTTTCAATTGTTGTATGTAACGGATACATTACAGGCGATAGAGAAACAGGTGGATTCACTCAGGGTTTTAATGGGAGGAGAGAACGGCTTAATAGCGATAGAAAAAGAAAATACTTTCACCCAAAGAACGTTGGCTAAAGAGCTGCAATCATCCCTTGCTATGATGTCGACATTAACAGTGGACTTGAACCAGTTAACGGAACAAATCAATCTGTTTAACTATGAAGAGATCGCAAGTGATGCCTCATCGGCCGATTATTCATGGTGGCAAATTATATTAGTCAGCATTCTCATTATGAGTGCAGTCATGGTATTTGCTTATATTCTTATAAAAAGAATCAATGAACCATTAGTGTTGATCAAGGACTCTATTCGAGCACTCTCTGAAGGTCGGTTTGAGACAAGAATGTCGGTGACATCAACGCAAAATGAAGTCTCTATGCTGGCTCGTGACTTGAATCATTTCGCCGAGGTGACACAAAATCTGATTGCTGATTACAGCAAAGCAAAAGTCACCATGCAACATAAACAACAACAGTTAAGAGCAATTCTTAATGGTGTACCTGAAGCGATTCTGTCACTGAGTGAAGAGGGTTATATCATTGATATTAATCCTGCTGGTGCCACGATGTTTGGCGGCACCATTAAAGAGATTGTCGGGAAACATTTATTTCATTTTTTTGCTGAAAAACATAAACCCGAGTCAATTGATGATTTAGAGCACGATGATGAGTCGAATGGTGAATATGAGGGCATTCGTATAGATGGATCCGCATTCTCATTATGGATTTCTGTCAGTCGTATATTAAGTGGTAATGATGAGTTTGTTTGGGTGTGTGTTATCGCTGACATTACTAAATGGAAACAAACTAACCAGCAATTGCATCAAATGACGTCAGAATTAAACACAATTCTGGAAAATGCGATGGTGGGTATTGCTTTCATTCGTGATCGTAAAGTGGTGCGTGTTAACCAAAAGTTTGAAGAGTTATTTCAATACAGTCGTGAAGAGATTGAAGGACAAAAAACACAGTTTATTTATCCAAGTCAGGTAGCTTATGAGCAGTTTGGAGAACATGCTGCTCATTATCTTTCTGTAGGGGAGAGCTATGAAGCTCAGCTTGAATTAGTCCGTAAAAATGGTGAGAAATTCTGGTGCGCTATGGCGGGAAAATCAATTGAAGCTGAAGCACCACAAAATGGATCTATCTGGTTATTTGAGGATATTACAACTCAACGACAGAATGAGGAAAGGCTGACTAACCTGGCAAGCGTTGATAGTCTGACAGGCTTACCAAACCGGAACGTGTTTAATGATCGTCTTGAGCATGCTATCCATAAAGCGCATCGTGACTCAGGTCGACTTGCGGTTTGTTTTTTAGATTTGGATCATTTCAAACATATTAACGATTCATTAGGACATAAAGCGGGTGATAGTCTGCTGCGTGAAGTGGCAATACGCATTAAGAAGACTATCAGGGAGGGTGATACGGTTGCCAGACTTGGAGGAGATGAGTTCACCGTTATTTTGGAAGATATTCGTTCTGCACAATACGTGGGTAAAGTCGCTGAAAAAATTATCGATGCGATGAGTCAGCCTTATATTATTGATAACGTTGAAATCAGCATCAGTCCCAGTATTGGTATCAGCCTCTATCCTGCCGATGGTCGGGATGTCGATATGCTAATTAGAAATGCGGATGCAGCCATGTATCACGCTAAAAAAACAGGACGGAATAATTTTCAGTTTTACTCCGTCGATATGAATGCTCAGGCATCATTGCGTCTTGCCATGGAGACAGCTTTAAGACGTGCCGTTGAGCAAGAAGAATTCTTTATTCATCTGCAACCACAGGTTGAGATTGAAACTGGAAAAATGAACGGAGCCGAAGTGTTATTACGTTGGAATAGTACCCAATGGGGGCTCGTCTCACCCGCTGAATTTATTCCTATTCTTGAAGATACTGGCTTGATTGAATCTGTCGGTGAGTGGGTGCTGACACAAGCATGTAATAGCTTCTTAAAGGTGAAAGACAAATTGGCGGATGATTTTAAGCTTGCCGTCAATTTATCAGGCAGACAATTTAAAGGTGGTAATTTAGCTAGTCGCATCCGTTATATTCTGGCGGAAACGGGTATGCCAACAAAGAACCTGGAGTTAGAAATTACAGAAACTATGCTGATGGAAGATCCTGAGTTGGCAACGCTCACTTTATCGGAGCTTAGCCAGATGGGCATTAGTCTGGCAATTGATGATTTTGGTACAGGTTATTCCTCATTGTCCTATCTGAAGCAGTTCCCTTTGAATGTTCTGAAAATTGATAGCAGTTTCATTCGGGATGTCACCACAGATAAGGACGATGCCGCCATCGTCAACGCGATCATGGCAATGAGCGAAAGCCTGGGCTTGATGGTTATCGCCGAGGGTGTGGAGACAATGGAACAATTAAATTACCTCAAACAGCATACTTGTCAGGGCGCTCAGGGGTATTTATTTAGTAAACCTGTGAGTGAAGTCCAGTTTTACGAGCTGGCGCAAAAAGACACACTTATTTAGTTTGATAAATTAGTATCGTCTTACCAGTGCTACCAAAGATAACGGTTAAATTTAGTGCCTGATAAGACCAGCTTTCACTCGTATTACCTTTATCATCAGGTAAGCCCACATCAATGCTATCAGGTTCACCAAAGCGTTCCTGAATCATCTCCCTGCTCAAGCGGACACTAGGAATGTAGGTAATGGCAGCGACAGGTGAGGATAGTAAAAACTGTTTGTCTTCTTCCACCAATTCATGCTGATGCGCACCACTTGGTTGAAGTTTGCCTACAGAGGCCCTTTGCAGCATAGCGGCGACTTTATCCTCTGGTACATCAAGATTAAGCACCATCTTGGCGGATAGTCCTCCTAAGTTAACACTATCAAAATAGGCTTCGACCGTGGCCTTATTATCGGGGTCGGTGAAGATAGCCGTTTTACCAAATATTCGCAGTTCTTCTTGTGCTGTTTTGTAGTCGGTATTACCCAAGTGAATACCAAAGACGCTGATATTGTTGTCAGGCATCACGGTCACTTCCCATGGTTTACTGGCTGGCGGTTGTGGTGAGGGGATTAGCATGATCGCGGCAATTCCGACAAACACCAATAAAAGACCAACAATAAAGTTTCTGATAATGCGCATTCAAAAAATCCTGTAACGGTGATTAGCTATGAAGCCAGAAAGTGACTGGCCCATCGTTGATGAGTTTAACCTGCATATCGGCACCAAACTGACCGGTACAGACCTTGGGATGCTGCTGTTTAGCGGCATCAACAAACTCATTAAACAGTTGATATCCTATGTCAGGGGGGGCTGCAGAAGCAAAGCTCGGACGTAATCCTTTTTGTGTGTTAGCGGCCAAGGTAAATTGTGGGACAAGAAGTAAACCGCCATTAATATCTTTGACGGATAGATTCATCTTTTCCTCAGCATCCGCAAACAGACGATAATTGATGACCCTTTCTACCAGACGAGCTACCAATTCAGAGGAGTCACCTTTCTCAATACCCACAAAAACCAGCACACCCTGATCAATCTCTGCGATGCATTGTTCATTTACTTCAACCGATGCCTGCTTAACGCGTTGTAATAAGGTGATCACTGCAGTTCACCCGCTAAGGTATCGGTGGCTCTCACTAAGGCATCAATCACAGCGGGTTCGCCAGCAGCATGACCAGCCAGCGGCAATACGGTTAAGCTTGTTTCTGGCCATGCCTGATGTAGTTCCCAGGATTGCTGAAGTGGGCAAACAATATCGTATCGACCATGAATAATCTGAGTAGGAATGTGACGTATGGTTTCTATTTCACTCAAAATGGGACGGTTTTCGATAAAGCATTGATTTAACGCAAAATGTAATTGAATGCGGGAGTGCGCCAATGGGCCAGGAGCTTCCGTTAAATCCGGTTCGTATTCATGATCCCGTAATGTGACGATGGTGGCTTCCCAGCTATTCAAAATAGTGGCAGCTGAGATTTGCAGTGACTCATCAGGATCGGTGAGGCGAGTATAGTAAGCTTTGAGCGGTGTTTGTTGTTCTGACTGATCAAGCATATGTGTTAGGCGATGCCATGCTTCGGGAAATAATTTTGAGGCACCGCCTGCGGCATAAACCCAGTCAATATCCTGCTGACGCCCAAGAAAAGTGCCGCGTAATATCATGCTTATCACTTTTTCGGCATGATCTCTGGCATAACAAAGTGCCAAGGTAGCTCCCCAGGAACCACCAAAAATGACCCATTTATCTATACCCAGACGGGTACGAATATATTCCATATCGCTGACCAGATGCGCAGTGGTATTGTTTTCAAGTTCACCACTGGGAACTGAGCGTCCGCAACCTCGTTGGTCAAATAATACAATGCGGTATTTTTCAGGATTGAAATATTGTCGATGTTGAGGCCGACAACCAGAACCCGGGCCACCATGTAGGAAAACCACCGGAATCCCTGAAGGATTGCCACATTCCTCTACATAAATTTCGTGTTTTTTACCAGAAGATAAGGTTTCTCTTGCAAGTAAATGGGTTTGATAGGGTTCTATTTCTGGGTATAGCGTTAACATGTAAAAACTCGTTTATGACATTCGGCATGAACTATATCATGTGTAGTGATGGTAATTATTGAGCTATTGCGAGAAAATATAACGTTTTCGACGTTGAATTAAGATCTTGTTTTTATCAACAAATCACACATTCTTTCAAAGATAGTTGTGCTTATGATTGAAAAGACAACTAAGCAAGGCAAGAACATACAATGAATCTGCATGAATTTCAGGCCAAACAATTATTTAATCGATATGGTGTGCCTACACCACAAGGGCAAGCTGTCGCTGAAGCTGCTCAGGCGCGGCAAGCGGCTGAGTTATTAGCGGGCGAGCGCTGGGTGGTTAAAGCACAGGTTCATGCCGGTGGCCGCGGCAAAGCGGGTGGCGTTAAAGTGGTGAGTTCGCTGGATGACGTTGAGTCAGCCGCTGCTGGTATGCTGGGAAAAAATATTGTCACGCATCAGACCACTGCTGAAGGTTTACCCGTACAGCAGGTATTGGTGGAAAAACCGACCAATATCAGCCGTGAAATCTATCTGGCCGTACTGGTTGATCGCAGCTCTCAACGTATTGTGTTTATGGTGTCAGCAGAAGGCGGCATGGATATCGAAGCCGTCGCTGAGCAGCAGCCTGAAGCCATACTGAATTTATATGTTGATCCTGTTGTTGGTTTACAGGGCTATCAGTGTCGTCGCGCCGCATTTTTCCTGGGCTTGACTGGAAATAGCTTTAAGCAGCTACAGTCCGTCATGCAAAATTTGTATCAGCTCTTTACAGAAAACGATGCCAGTCTAGTGGAGGTGAATCCACTTGTGGTGACTGATGACGGTGACTTACTTGCCGTTGATGCAAAAATTAATTTAGATGATAACGGCTTATTCCGTCATGCCGATTTGGCAGAGATGTTTGATCCGAGTCAGGAAGATGATGCAGAAGTTATCGCCCGTGAATTTGGCCTTAACTATATTTCTTTAGATGGGAATGTGGCTTGTATGGTCAATGGAGCTGGTCTCGCTATGGCGACGATGGACTTGATTCAGAAAGAAGGTGGACAGCCTGCTAACTTCCTGGATGTAGGCGGTGGCACTACGGCTGCTCGCGTGGCTGAAGCATTTAAGCTGATCCTGTCTGATAAAAAAGTGAAGTCGATCCTGGTCAATATCTTTGGTGGTATTGTCCGCTGTGATCTGATTGCCGAAGGCATTATTCAGGCAGCAAAAGAGGTCGGCTTATCGTTACCTGTTGTCGTCAGACTCGAGGGTACCAATGCGCAACGAGGTCGTGAATTATTGAAAAACAGTGAAATGAGTATATATGCTGCCGATGATTTAACCGATGCTGCGCGTCAAGCTGTAGCGGCAGCTCAGGAGTCGCAGGCATGAGTATTTTAATCAATCGTGAAACCAAAGTGATTTGTCAGGGCTTTACTGGTAAACAAGGTACATTTCACTCAGAGCAAGCCATTGCATATGGCACCCAATTTGTCGGTGGTGTTACCCCAGGAAAAGGTGAGCAAACGCATCTGGATAAACCGGTATTCAACACGGTTCATGAAGCGGTTGAACAGACCGGTGCTGATGCCACCATGATTTATGTGCCTGCCGCCTTTGCTGCAGATGCGATTCTGGAAGCGGCTGATGCGGGTATCAAAATAATTGCCTGTATTACAGAAGGCATCCCTGTACTGGATATGTTACGCGTCAAACATGCTTTAAATAGCTACGATGCACACTTGATAGGGCCGAACTGTCCGGGCCTGATTACTCCAGGTGAATGTAAGATTGGCATCATGCCCGGTAACATTCATCAACCGGGTAAAATCGGCATAGTATCGCGTTCAGGCACCCTGACTTATGAAGCTGTTCATCAGACAACGCAGAACGGACTTGGACAAAGTACCTGTGTTGGTATTGGCGGTGATCCAATTCATGGTATGAACTTTATTGAATGTCTTGAGTTGTTTGAGAATGATCCGCAGACCGAAGGTATTGTGATGGTTGGTGAGATTGGCGGTCATGCTGAAGAGGATGCGGCCGAGTTTATCAAAGCGCATGTTACTAAACCGGTGGTGACCTATATCGCCGGTCTAACGGCACCGGCTGGCAAACGCATGGGACATGCAGGAGCGATTATCAGTGGTGGCAGTGGCACGGCTGAAGCGAAATTAAAAGCGCTTGAAGCGGCAGGCTGTGGCATTGCGCGATCGCCCGCAGAAATTGGCGACATTATGCTGGCAATGATGGATAAAAAATAAATGCAGACAGTCACGCTGGTGATGGGGCAAATTAATCCTGTAGTTGGGGATGTTGCAGGTAATGTTAATAAAATTATCGAGACGGCACAGCAGGCAAAAAAACAACTCAATGCAGATTTAATTGTTTTTCCTGAATTGACCCTAACCGGATATCCGCCAGAAGATTTATTGCTTCGTCCTGGTTTGTTGAAGCGCGTTCGTAAAGCATTAACGACACTGGCAAGCAAGCTGGATAATGTAGCCGTGTTAATCGGCCATCCCGATGGTGATGTCGAGTCGGGTTTATACAACTCTGCATCGTTAATTGATGGGGGCAAGATTGTTTGTACCTATCACAAACAGCAGTTACCCAATTACGGTGTATTCGACGAAAAACGCTATTTTATCGAAGGCGAAAATGCCACTGTGTTTGATTTTCGAGGTCTGAAAATCGGCATTACTATCTGTGAAGATATCTGGTTTACACAGCCGAGTGCTAAAGCAAAAGCTGCCGGAGCTGACCTTATCGTCAACTTGAATGCTTCTCCTTACCATATGGGCAAATGGCCACTGCGTGAGGCTGAAGTAAAAAAACGTATCAGTGAAACGGGCTTACCTATTGTCTATGTCAATCAATACGGTGGTCAGGATGAACTAGTTTTTGATGGTCATTCTTTTGTGATGAATGCCAATGGCGAAAAAGTGGTCCAAGCACCTGCATTTGAGTTTGGTTTATTTCCGGTGACGATTGAAAGGCAGTCGTCTGGTGGCCTAGCTTTATCGGGTGCCAGTTGTGAGTCGCAGGACGACTTATCTATCATATACAAAGCGTTAACCCTTGGACTGAAAGATTATATTGAGAAAAATCACTTTCCAGGTGTTGTACTTGGACTGTCAGGCGGCATTGATTCCGCATTAACAATGGCACTCGCTGTTGATGCTATCGGCGCAGACAAAGTGCATGCGGTGATGATGCCGTCGCGCTACACATCTCAAATGAGTCTGGATGATGCAAAGTTAATGGCTGAAGGCTTGGGTGTTAAGTACAGTATTATTTCGATAGAACCGACATTTAATGCCTTTATTGACTCATTAGCTGATGAGTTTAAAGGTTTGCCGGCCGATACCACGGAAGAAAATATTCAAGCCCGTTGCCGCGGCATTATTTTGATGGCCTTATCCAATAAAACGGGTTCAATGGTGTTATCAACCGGTAATAAAAGCGAAATGGCTGTCGGCTACTCAACTTTATATGGCGATATGGCTGGTGGTTACTCACCATTAAAAGATGTTTATAAAACGTTGGTCTATCAGTTGAGCCATTATCGCAATCAGCAATCTAATGTGATTCCAGAGCGTATCATCACACGACCTCCATCCGCTGAACTGGCAGAAGGACAGTTGGATCAGGATAGTCTCCCTGACTATGCTGTCCTAGATAAAATTCTACAACGTTATATAGCTGATCAGTGTTGCTTTGAAGAGCTAGTCGACGAGGGCTACGACGCCGAAATGGTTGCAAGAGTTATTAAAATGGTAGATCGTAATGAATACAAAAGGCGGCAGGCGCCTCCAGGTATCCGTATCAGTAGCCGGGCGTTTGGCCGAGACCGCCGGTATCCTATTACGTCAGGCTACACCGTCACTTCAACTATAGAGTAAGGAACTACGATGAAAAAAATTGAAGCGATAATTAAACCTTTTAAGCTGGATGATGTTCGCCAGTCACTTTCTGATATTGGTGTGACCGGGATGACTGTCACTGAAGTCAAAGGATTTGGTCGTCAGAAAGGACATACCGAGTTCTATCGCGGTGCTGAATATGTGGTCGACTTTTTACCCAAAGTGAAATTAGAAATTGCCGTAACAGATGATAAAGTCGATAGTGTTATCGAAGCAGTGATTAAAGCGGCCAATACAGGCCGTATCGGCGATGGTAAGATTTTTGTTACACCGCTGGAGCAAGCGATTAGAATTCGTACTGGTGAGCAGAACCAAGACGCTATTTAAGCTGTTCTAGGCATAAAAAAAGCCCGCCTCTGAATATTCAGAGGCGGGCTTTTTTTATTGCTTAATTATTGCACTTCAGTCTGAGCAACTTCAGCAATACCCGGGTGACCAGGGTAATTGATTTTCAATACTCGTAAAGCATCATCTGAAAGATCGGTCATGCCAAGAATTTTGTATGCTTTTGCCATAACGACTAATGCATCAGGCATAGCCGGTGTACGGTCGTAGTTTTCTATCACATACTTACCACGGTTTAATGCAGCCAGGAATGATCCTCTACGCATATAGTAATTAGCGACATTCACCTCATGCTGTGCCAGTCGGTTACGAAGATAAACAATACGCTGCGCAGCATCTTCGGCATAACGACTGGTCGGGAAGCGATTAATTAATGTGTTGAAATCACGCAAGGCATCCTCAGCAGCGCCCGGGTCACGTTGAGATTCATCACGGGGGATATATTTTTCTAATAAACCAATATCACGATGAAAATTGACCAGGCCACGTAAATAAATAGCGTAATCAATATTTGGATTAAGTGGATAAACACGCATAAAGCGGTCAATGGTAGCGATAGCTGTTTCAGGATCATCTGATTTGTAGTGAGCATATGCGGACTCAAGCAGCGCTTGTTGAGCATATTCACCAAAAGGAAAACGAGCTTCGAGTTGTTCGTAGTAGGTAATCGCTTTGCTGTAGTCTGCGATGTCGAGTGCGGCTTTTGCCTCGCTGTATATACGATCTACACTCCAGCTTTCATCCGCTTTAACTTCTTCTTTTTTAAAAAAAGAGCAACCAGACAGTGACAAACAGGTCAAACCGATAAGTAATGGCAAATAATATTTTTTCATTGAAGTAGAGTACGCTAGCTTGCTGTTTAAGGTAAAGGCTGATCTTAGCCCTTTTTCTGATTCAAAGCACGTTTTACCGAATGTGAAGATTATATTTAATCAAGTACAATATGCAGCTTTATTCTTTGATAAACAGGAATCATCAATGTTGAAACGGTTGTTGGCTCTTGCTGTAGGGCTTGCGGTATCAGCACCTTCTATGGCAACTACTTTTGCGCTTAATTCTGCTGACTCAACCGTTGTGGGTCACAACATGGTGGTCTATAGCAGAGCAAAAGACACATTACTGGATATTGGCCGTCAATTTGACTTAGGTTATAACGATATCGTTGAAGCCAATCCAAATGTTGATCCATGGCTTCCCGGCGAAAATACCCGGGTGATTATCCCAAGCCGTTTTATTCTGCCCAAGGCCGGTCAGAAAGGCATTGTCATCAATATTGCCGAGTTACGTCTTTATTATTATCCGGAAACCAAAGCGGGACAAACGAAAACAGTCATTACCCATCCTATCGGGATTGGGCGTGAAGGCTGGGGCACACCACTGGGCAAAGCGAAAATTACTCAGAAGCGAAAAGATCCAACCTGGACACCACCAGAATCCATCAGAAAAGAACATCTGGAAAAAGGCGATCCCCTGCCAAAAGTGGTGGCAGCTGGTCCCAATAATCCACTAGGTGCTTATGCAATGCGTTTGTCTATGCCGGGCTATTTGCTGCATGGCACAAATAAACCCTACGGTGTAGGAATGCGAGTGAGTCATGGTTGTATCCGACTGTTCCCGGAGGATATCCAACATTTGTTTAATATTGCCGCTGTTAATACATCGGTAGAAATTATTTATCAGCCTGATAAAGCCGGCGTGCGTGACGGTAAGTTATATCTTGAAGTGAATAAACCGCATAGTGACATTGATAAACGTCAGGGTTTAAATATGACACCGATGGTAGCAGCCATTTTAGATGCGCAAGATAAATTACCTGCGGACAATGACTGGGCATTCACAGAAAAATTAGTTGAAGCGCAAGACAGTATTGTAAAGCGAGTCGGTGAGGAGCCTCTCGATATTGTTGACGATGTCTGGTTTGTTCATGCAGGTCTGAGCCAGAAAGCGATACAAAAAACGCGTCAGGCTATTAACTCATTACAGTTGAATGATCTGTTCTGGCCGGCCAAATCTGGCGCGGTTGGTGAAATGATGATTGGTCCCTTCAATTCTCAACAAGAAGCGGCAGATATGGCGAATAAAATTAGTGAAGCTGCGGGAATATCTGTGTGGGTTGCGCAAGTTTCCAGTGACGCGCTTTAGGATAAATATTGAAGATAAAAAAAAGCCGGAACATTTGTTCCGGCTTTTTTGTATGAGGTAATCTAAATTTTAGATTATTTGCTCATCGCTTTTTCAAACATACGATCGATTTTTGCACAGCATTCTTCGACAGTTGATTGAGCTTCATCAGCAGCTTTCTGGGCGTTCATAGCAGCCAGTTCTGCGTCAGTTGCAGTACGTTGCGCTGTGTCGGCAGTGCTTTGAGCATTGCGGGCTGCGACCAGAGCTGAATCAGCTGTTGATTGAGCTGATTCTACAGAGGCTTTCAGCGCTTCCATTTCGGCAGTGTTGGCACATGCAGTCAACATAGCTAAAGGCAGGATTACAGCACTCAGTTTTGCTAATGATTTCATTTTTATCTCCTTAAAGTACCAGTTAAATTGGCGTGGATATTATATTGCTAATTCGCAACATAAAACATACGCTAGCAAGAAATATTTTTGCTGTCCATTCACATTAATAAAAAACCGTTTTTAATATTACAACAGATTCATAAAGAAATAGTTGGTATAATAGCGTCCTTTATATGAGTCATTGATCTTCAATGTACTCTTGAAGTACCTATCGTTCTGGAAAAATTTGTTTATGCATCCAATGCTCAATATAGCAATCAGGGCTGCGCGTAATGCTGGCTCTCTGATCATGCGCTCACTACAGCATGTTCAGCATCTTGAAGTGACTACAAAAGGTCGAAATGATTACGTGTCAGATGTCGACCGCCTGGCAGAGCAAGAAGTCATCAATGTAATAAAAAAAGCGTATCCTGACCACGCTATTATGGCTGAAGAGTCTGGTCGCTCAGGTGATAATGAAACAGTGTGGATTATTGACCCACTGGATGGTACAACAAATTTTCTGCATGGTTTCCCGCATTACTGCGTATCCATTGCCGTTAGAGTCAAAGGTCGTGTTGAGCACGCTGTTGTTTATGATCCGCAACGCGATGAATTATTCACAGCTAGCCGGGGCGAAGGCGCCAAATTAAATGACCGTCGACTGCGTGTTACCAAACGCAGAGAACTTAATGGTGCATTGATTGCGACGGGTTTCCCTTTCAAATATCCATCATTTCATGATGCCTATTTCAATAGTTTTAAAGCTCTATTTCCTCAGGTAGCTGATATTCGCCGTACGGGCTCAGCAGCACTTGATCTTGCTTATGTTGCAGCAGGTCGTGTTGACGGCTACTGGGAAATGGGATTAGAAAACTGGGATATGGCGGCTGGATTACTTCTGGTCGAAGAGGCTGGGGGAAATGTCACCGACTTTGATGGTACCGATAATTTGTTCAACAAAGGTAATGTCATTGCAGCCGGGCTTGGTATGCACAAGCTGATGTTAACGACACTGCAACCACATCTATCGAAAAACCAAATAAGCGCCTAAGGGCATATTTTTTCCGCATGCCTAGCATGCTTTTACAGAATTCAAACAATGACAAACAAACGAGATATTTCTAAGCTCCGCAATATAGCCATTATTGCCCACGTTGACCACGGTAAAACAACCTTGGTGGATCAACTTCTTCGTCAGTCTGGCACTTTCGGTGAACACGAAGAATTAACCGAGCGCGTGATGGACTCTAATGATCTGGAACGTGAGCGCGGTATTACTATCCTGTCGAAAAACACGGCGATTCGCTGGAACGACTATCATATCAATATCGTCGATACCCCAGGCCATGCTGACTTCGGTGGTGAAGTGGAACGTGTTCTTTCGATGGTTGACTCAGTATTGCTGCTGGTTGACTCTTCAGAAGGTCCGATGCCACAAACGCGTTTCGTTACACAAAAAGCATTAGCGCTAGGCTTAAAACCGATTGTGGTTATCAACAAAATTGATAAACCTTCTGCTCGTCCGGATTGGGTCTTGGATCAAACCTTTGATTTGTTCGTTAATCTGGATGCCACAGATGCACAGCTCGATTTTGATGTCATTTATGCGTCAGGCTTAAATGGTTTTGCTGGTATGGAAGATACCGTTCGTGGTGGTGATATGACACCACTTTTCGAATTGATCGTGGATAGAGTGAGTCATCCGGATGTGGACGCAGATGGTCCTTTCCGTATGCAGGTGTCGTCACTGGACTATAACAGCTACGTCGGTGTTATCGGTGTTGGCCGTATCGAACGTGGTCGCGTTAAAACCAATACACCTGTCACGGTTGTTGATCGTGAAGGTAAAAAACGTAACGGTCGTGTACAACAGGTCATGGGCTTTTTAGGCCTACAACGTGAAGAAGTTGCTGAAGCGCAAGCGGGCGATATTATTGCCTTTACCGGTCTAGACCCATTAAATATTTCTGACACATTATGTGATCCAAGTGCTGTAGAAGCTTTGCCACCACTTTCTGTTGACGAACCAACAGTGACGATGACCTTCCAGGTCAATAACTCGCCGTTTGCCGGTAAAGACGGTAAGTTTATTACCACTCGTCAAATCAAAGAACGTCTTGATCGTGAATTGATTCATAACGTGGCATTACGTGTGGAACAAGTACCTACTGATCCAGATAAGTTCAAAGTTTCTGGCCGTGGTGAGTTACATCTGTCAGTTCTGATTGAAAACATGCGTCGTGAAGGTTTCGAACTGGGTGTATCACGTCCGGAAGTGATTATCCGCGAAGTCGATGGTGTGAAAGAAGAACCGTTCGAATCTGTAACCATTGATATCGAAGAAGAGCATCAGGGTACAGTGATGGAAAAAATGGGTGAGCGTGGTGCTGACCTGAAAAACATGGTGCCAGATGGTAAAGGCCGTGTTCGCCTTGATTTTATTATTCCTTCACGTGGCTTGATTGGCTTCCGTACCGAGTTCCTGACAGCTACACAGGGTACTGGCTTGATTTACAGTGTCTTTGATCATTATGCTCCAATGAAAGCCGGTAGCTTTGGTAAGCGTATTAATGGTGTGTTGATAGCAAACGGTGTGGGTAAAGCAGTGGCATTTGCTATCTTCAACTTACAAGACCGTGGACGTATGTTTATCGGCCATGGTGACGAAGTCTACGAAGGTATGGTCATCGGTATTCATTCACGTGATAATGACTTGGTTGTTAACCCGCTTAAAGGTAAACAATTAACCAATATGCGTGCATCAGGCTCTGATGAAGCGGTCACTTTAGTACCACCTATCCGAATGAGTCTGGAACAGGCGCTAGAGTTTATTGGCGATGATGAGTTACTTGAAGTCACGCCAAAAGCTATCCGTGTTCGTAAGAAATTCTTGCTGGAGCATGAGCGTAAACGTGCTTCTCGTGGCTAGACGTCACTAAAAATAAAAGAAAAAGGGTATCCTATGTCGATACCCTTTTTTTTGAGGTGAAAAATGCGAATTCTTATTTTAATTGCCATTGGTTTATTGCTTTATATCATCATCACTCATTTGCTGCGCAAGGCAAAAATAGAAGATGAACAAGCCAGAATGGAAAAAATGGTACGTTGTGAACAGTGTGGTTTACATGTCTCTGAGCATGAAGCAATACAACAAAACCACCATTATTTTTGTTCTACGCAACATCTAGAGGCTTTTAACGAGTCGAAATGAGTTCAGTGCCCGATTCTTATAAGTCGTATTATCAGGATCCTGCTACCTGGCGCGCGTTAACCGTTTTTGCCAGCTACCGTTTATTTCTCGCTACCGTTCTCTTCCTGGTTTTTTATTTGAGGCTTCCACCCGAGTTTTTGGGGGAAGCGGATCCTCGCTTATATAGCTTTGTTAGCCTTGCTTATTTTCTGTCTGCATTTGTATTGCTCATTTTAACGTTAAGGCACTGGAGAGAGGTTCAGACGCAGATAAGGCTGCAGGCAGTGATAGATATCATTGCCCTCATCGTTATTATTCATGCCAGTGGCGGTTTGCATACGGGATTAGGCTCACTGATGTTAGTTGTGGTAGTGGCTGGTGGTGCGCTGATGCCAGGTCGCCTGGCTGCCTTTATTGCTGCTCTGGCAACTTTAGCGGTGCTGCTGGAAGTCAGTTATTCACAAATAGCTGGCGATGGGGTGACAAAATACAGTCAGGCTGGGATATTGGGGGCGACCTTTTTTGTGACAGCCTGGCTGGCACAGTGGTTATCCAAAAAATTACAAACATCACAGGTGCTTGCGGAAGAGCGAGCCAGAGATGTAGAAAACCTGGCGGTCTTAAATCAGCACATTATTAGCCAAATGCATACTGGTGTATTGGCTTTAGATAGTCAGGGTAATGTGACGATGCTTAATGCTTCTGCCAGGCAATTATTGGGTATTCCAGATAATAATTCAGGATTTAATTTACGTGAAAACGTCCCTGAGTTGGGAGAGCAGGTGTGGTTATGGCAACAGCATAGTCCAAATGCCTTCCTACCTTTTCAGGCGCGCGCTGACCTGCCAGAAGTTCAATCATCCGCGACTCAGCTTGATAGTGGTGAAATCCTTATTTACATTGAAAATACATCTGCTTTGGCACAACAGGCGCAACAACTTAAATTAGCTTCACTGGGGCGTTTAACCGCAAGCATTGCACACGAAATCCGCAATCCTCTGGGGGCGATCAGTCATGCAGGTGAGCTGCTTGCAGAGCAATATGCCGCAGATCACATGATGACAAAGCTGACTTCAATTATTTTGAAGCACACACAGCGGGTGAATAATATTATTGAGACCATCTTGCAAATGAGTCGTAGAAAAACAGCGGAACCATCGATGCTGGTTTTAAATGTATGGTTGTCGAAGTTTATTCGTGAGTTTTCTGATATAAAACAAGCGGATGAGGAAGATATTTCATTGCAGATAAGTACTTCTGATATCCATATCGCAATGGATCCTGAGCAATTACATCAAGTTATCTGGAATCTGATGGATAATGCCTGGTTTCATGCAAACCAGAAGATAAAACCGTGTATTAAGGTCGTCGTTGAGCAGCAAAATAAACAGGTCTGCCTGGATATTGTAGATAATGGTCCAGGTGTGCCTGAGGATGTGCAGACACATTTATTTGAGCCATTCCATTCAGCCAGACAGGGAGGCACTGGACTGGGCTTGTATCTGGCTCGAGAATTGTGTCAAGCAAACGGAGCGCGTTTGAATTATATTCGCGATGAGTTGAATAAGGGGTTTTTCCGTATAAGCTTTCCAAGCGAATGGCAGGAAATAGTTAAGCAATGAACAGACAAGCGTTAGTCATAGATGATGAACCCGATATCCTTGAACTGTTAACAATGACATTGTCAGGTATGTCGATTGATTGTGTAACGGCCGAGAGTGTTGCCCAAGCCAATCAGGCATTAAAACAACAATCTTTTGATCTTTGTTTTACTGATATGCGATTACCTGATGGTAACGGTTTGGATATTGTCCGCACTATTCAAAAAACTTATCCAAATTGTCCCGTGGCGGTTATCACTGCGCACGGTAATATTGATCTGGCTGTTGAAGCCCTTAAATCAGGCGCCTTCGATTTTGTATCAAAACCACTTAAGCTTAAAGTCTTACGTGATTTAGTGAACTCAGCATTAAATTTATCTCCATTAAAGTCAGATGTAAAAGAGCGACGTTCGAGGGATAAATTACTCGGCGATACCGATGTTATTCGCTCTTTGAGAAATAAAATCAGTAAATTAGCTCGCAGTCAGGCACCTGTTTATATCACGGGGGAGTCTGGTACAGGCAAAGAGCTTGTCGCACGTTTAATTCATGAGTTAGGCAGTCGTTCTGATGAGGCTTTTGTGCCGATTAATTGCGGTGCTATACCGGCAGAATTAGTGGAAAGTGAGTTTTTTGGACATAAAAAAGGCGCTTTTACGGGCGCTGTTGCTGATAAACAGGGTTTATTTCAGGCGGCTAACGGCGGTACGTTGTTTCTGGATGAAGTCGCGGATTTGCCATTAATGATGCAGGTGAAGTTACTAAGAGCGATTCAGGAAAAAGCCATTAGACCTGTTGGTGGCAATGAAGAAATTAGCGTTGACGTTCGAATATTGTCGGCAACCCATAAAAATCTGGCGGAATGTGTAAAACAAGGTAGTTTCCGTGAAGACTTGTTTTACCGTTTGAACGTTATTGAACTTTCAGTGCCACCGCTCAGACAACGTAAAGCGGATATTCCTCTGTTAGTCGAGCATATTCTTGTGCAGCTTGCGGCTAAAAGTGGTGAGCTAAAACCAGTGATTGGTGAGGATGCCATTAGTGCCTTACGTGAATATGCCTTCCCTGGCAATGTACGCGAACTTGAAAATATCCTGGAAAGGGCGATGACATGGTCTGATGGCTCGGTTATTCACGAAGCAGATTTAATGTTGCCTGAAGCACCTCTAAATAGTCTATCAGCGGATGAGTCCGGCTTTAGTCTAACAGCAGATAAAGTTGACCTAGAATCACAACTGGAAGATCAGGAGCGGCAGCTTATTGTTGATGCGCTGGAGTCAACGCGTTGGAATAAGACGGCCGCTGCAAAAAAGCTTGGCATTAGTTTCCGTTCTTTACGCTATAAACTAAAAAAACTGGCATTGGATTAGATTTATTCCTCGTCTTCAACTAAAGCGGTTAGTCCAGATACTTCGTTATTATTAATAAATAATTTTTTATCCTTGGCAGTTAATTTTAAACTTAATTGGCAAATAAGCGTGCCTGAGTCGAGCATGGCTGCCCGTACGACATGGCCGGCCACTTCACCTGATTCATCAGCTACTTCAAGGTTCGGCTCAGGTATGTCTACCGTTTTCAACTGAGCAAGGAATAAACGACGACTCGGTTTGCCAAGATAATGCAGCCTGGCGACCACTTCCTGTCCTGGATAGCAGCCTTTTTTGAAACTAACGCCACCCACGATATCGAGATTTAACTGCTGTGGTGTGAACTGCTCTTTGCTTTGCAAATAAACCATGGGCAATCCGGCCTCTATATCCGCACTGGCCCAGAGATTTTCTGCACCAACCTGGCTTTCTTCCTTGATAGTTGTTTCGCCAGCGCTAATAACTAAATAACGATGTAGATGACCTGGCAGATAAATCGTTAATTCGCGATTCAGTGAAACACCTGACCAGAAATCTGTCGCCTGATTGGTCAACGGCGCTTGGCTAAGATACCCCATGACCTTGAGTTCAGGGCTAACAGTAATATCGACTTTGCTTCGTAGTTTGAACATATTTAAACGTTGAGTAATGCTTTCAGCTAAATCTGCAGCAAGCACTAATAAAAAGTCCTGTTCTCGTTTGATGACATAAAACAGACTTAATAAACGTCCTTTAGGGTTACAAAAACCACTTAGCTGAGCAGTATTAGCCTTCAAGGTGCGGATATCATTAGTGAGTAAGTTTTGTAAAAAACTTTCTGCTTCCTCGCCTGCAACCTCAATCACGCTGAAACTGGGCAGAGCGATAGCCACAGGGGAGGTCGTGTCATTTATCTCATTAAGATAGTTTACTGTAGGGGGGCTTTGTAAAAGCGTTTGAACATTCATAGTTGTATTGCGATTTATTATTAACAGGTTTTATTCTAACTGTATAAGCGGTGCTAAAACAGGGATGAAAACAAAGGACATTCAAGAATGAAAGTCACGATCACTAAGTCACGTGGTTTATTTGTGTATATGGTTTCGCTGCATATCTTAGCTATCATTTTGTTGTTATGGAGCATGGACAACAATAGGCTGCTGGTACTGTTCTTGACTGTTTTGGTTTGTGCAGGATTTATACAGTGGTATCGCCGATATACTGCCAGTGATGCCAAGAATTCATTAATAGAAGTCAGTATGAATCGGGAAAAAAATTGGTTCTTAAGAGACGAAACAGGGGCTGTATCCGGCCCTTTTAAATTGAAATCAAGCATCCAATTCCCGTATGTCATGTTCATCTATTTCAGAACACGACATTGGTGGCAAAGTCACAGTTTAATGATCCCGATAGATGCCGTTGATAAACAAGACTGGCGAAGGCTCAGGGCACAGCTTCGTGATCCTGATGTTTGGGCAGAATGATCGTTTCAGTGGCTGGCTGACTATTATCTGTTTCAGGATAATCCAGAATATAGTGCAGTCCGCGACTTTCTTTCCGTCTTAATGCAGATTCAATAATCAGTTCGGCCACATCCGCCAGATTTCGTAACTCAAGCAAGTCAGCACTAATATGATGTTTGCTGTAATAGTCACGAATTTCAGCCTGGAGTACTTGCAACCGTTGTCGGGCTCGGAGCAGACGATCTGTTTTCCGAACGATACCGACATAGTTCCACATAACACGCCGTAACTCATCCCAGTTGTGACTGATTGCTACGGCTTCTTTGGCAGGATAAACCTGGCTGGCATCCCACTGCGGGACTATTGCCGAAGTCGTTAGTGGTAATTGTTTTTTGATATCGTCCGCTGCTGATTTGGCAAACACCAGACATTCCAATAATGAATTACTGGCCATGCGGTTGGCGCCGTGCAGTCCAGTATGGGCTGTCTCACCAATGGCATACAAACCTGGTACATCGGTTTTACCATTTAAATCAGTCATGATGCCACCACAGGTATAGTGCGCTGCAGGAACGACAGGGATAGCTTGTTTGGTGATATCAATACCAAACTGTAAACAGCGTCGATAAATGGTGGGGAAGTGTTCTTTTATAAACGCCGCGGGTTTGTGTGAAATATCAAGATAGACACAGTCATGTCCGGTACGTTTCATTTCATGGTCAATCGCGCGCGCGACGACATCTCTTGGTGCTAATTCAGCCTGGGGATGAAAACGTTCCATAAAACGTTCACCATTGGCTAACACCAGTTTGGCCCCTTCTCCGCGCAGTGCTTCACTGATTAGAAATGATTTCGCCTGTGGGTGAAACAGGCAAGTGGGATGGAATTGAATAAATTCCATATTCGCAATGCGACAACCTGCGCGCCATCCCATGGCAATACCATCACCTGTCGATACGTCTGGATTACTGGTGTAAAGATAGACTTTTCCTGCACCACCAGTGGCCAGAACTGTTATGGGGGCTAACAGTGTTTTGGCTTCATCTTTTTTGATATCGAGTACATAACAACCCAGGATACGGTTTTCTTTTTCACCTAGCTGTTTGCTACTGCTGATGAGGTCAATACCAATATGATAGGGAAGTAGTTCTATATTTGGGTGTGCTTTGGCTTTATCGAGCAACGTAGTTTCTACTTCTCTACCTGTGGCATCTGCAGAGTGAATAATTCGTCGGTGACTGTGACCGCCTTCTTGCGTTAAATGATAGGTTTCTGATGTTATTCCGTCCCGCGTAAATGTCACACCCTGTTTGATTAACCATTCAATATTTTCCCGGGCGTGTTCGACGGTAAATCGAACAGCTTTTTCGCTACATAATCCCGCACCGGCCCTGAGAGTATCGTCGATATGGGACTGAATGGAGTCTGTTTTATCAAGGACTACGGAGATGCCTCCCTGAGCGTATAAAGATGCGCCTTCTTCAAGTTGACCCTTGGAAATTACAGCGACTTTGACATCATCGGCCATGTGTAAAGCGAGAGTGAGTCCGGCGGTGCCACTGCCAATAATTAAAATATCGTAATGATGCGTTGTGGTCATAAGGCTCTATACAGGTACAATAGGAATGTTTATTTTGCACTTAATGTGGAACAAAGTTAAATCGACATGGTCAATCAAGCTAAATTTAAAGAAGTGATAGACGTGTCGACTCAAGCCGGATGATAGGATGAATGTGGATCAAGAGCTAGTACGGCGCGTACAAGCAGGTGATAAAAAGGCGTTTGATTTGCTGATTATGAAATATCAGCAAAGAATCATTCACGTCATTACAGGGTTTGTTCATGATCCTGTTGAAGCGATGGATGTAGCGCAAGAAGCGTTTATTAAAGCCTATCGCGCTTTGCCAGGCTTTAGGGGTGATAGTGCTTTCTATACATGGCTGTATCGTATTGCGATTAATACATCAAAAAACTATCTGACAGCGGCGTCCAGAAGACCACCTGTCAGTGATGTTGATGCTATGGATGCAACAATTTATTACGATGCGCCGGAATTGAAGGAATTTGAGACACCTGAAAGTAGTCTAATGAGCGACGACTTACAGCAGGCAATTCATGACGCTATTCAGGAATTGCCAGAAGATACGGCAACGGCAATCAAACTGCGGGAGTTTGAAGGTCTGAGCTATGAGGAAATTGCACAGGCAATGGATTGTCCAATTGGGACCGTCAGGTCGCGTATATTTCGCGCCAGAGAGGCAATAGATAAACAGGTCAAAGCAGTTATGGGTGGAGAGGAACTATGACAATCAAGCAACAAGAATTATTGTCAGCGTTTGTTGATGGCGAACTTAATGAGCAAGAGCTTGATGAGTTACTGGCATTGATGAAATCAGACGACAGTGCCAAACAAGATTATATGAGATATCAATTCTCAAGTGATTTATTACATGGTTATGTGACCGAACATAAACAAATTGATTTAACTGACAGAATACAGCAGGCCTTATCTAACGAGCCGGGTTTAGATGTTAAACCAACAGAAGACAGACACACAGCAAAAGTGTTTGCATTACCTGACTGGTTCTGGAAGCAAACGGCTGGTTTAGCTGCTGCTGCTTCTATTGGCGCACTGGCTGTAGTCGGCTTGATGTCACAACCACAGACGGTTATGCCAACGACGAATATGGCGCAATCTGAACCTATGCAGCAGCAAACTACGGTTGCTGATTCAAACCGCTGGACAGTGGGTGAGTCAGAAGTTGAAGATCGTCTGAATGATTATTTAGTTGATCATAACGAATATGCCGGTGCTTCAGGTTTATTCTCTTACGCCAGAGTTGTTTCATACGGTGAGGAGTAGTCGCTAATGCGTTTTTTGCTCCACCTGTTAGTCGTCACATTTGTATCATTCTCAGCAACTGCACATGCTGATGATCCTGAAGCAATGCAAATTCTTGAGAAAATGACTTCAGCGGCAAAAACATTAACCTATGAAGGCGTGTTTAATTATCAGTCTGGTAGAAATTTACAGTCGATACGCATTTTTCATCGCGCAGATGAGAATGGTGAACTGGAAAGAATGATTTCTCTAAATGGTGCTGCCAGGGAAGTCATTCGCAATAATGATATGGTGACCTGTATTAACCCTGATGGTAAGCAGGTCAATATTAGCCGACGTCCCTTAGGAAGAGGGTTCCCAAGTGACTTGCCTCGTCGATTCAGCTCAGCTGCACCTTATTATGAAGTTGAAATGGGTGGTAAAAGTCGTATCGCCGGCAAAGAAGCTTATCAATTACTGATTACGCCTATCGATAATTATCGCTATGGCTATCACTTGTGGGTCGATGCTGAGACATACCTTCTTTTAAAGTCTGAACTTATCGGTCAGGATGGCGATGTATTGGAAACATTTTCATTTTCATCGGTGAGTACAGGCGAGCCGATTCCTGACTACAAGTTTAAATCGTTGCTGGCTGACGATGATATGGTCTGGCACAAAACAGAACCAGAGAATCCCATTGATATAGATAAACATAGTCATGAATTCGAATGGCAAGTTAATTGGTTGCCAGATGGCTTTGCATTAGTTGCATTACAAACTCGCTTGAGAGCCAATAACGGTGCCGATGTCGAGCAGAGAGTCTATAGCGATGGTCTAAGCTCTGTATCTGTGTTTATTGAAAAAATCCGGGCCAAACATAACCATTTGCATGGTGCTTCTCATGTGGGTGGAATCAATGCTTTCGGTACGATTATGAATGCTCACTTTGTGACAGTGGTTGGCGAAGTACCAGCAGTCACCGTTGAGAAAATTGGCAGTGCAATCGCTTTCACGCCGGTTGATCAGGAATGATTGAGCAGAAAGCGACAGTTATCAGTCGTCACGACCATTTAGTCTGGGTCGAAGCTGAAAGACAGTCCACTTGTGGTCAATGTGCGGCTCGTAAAGGCTGTGGCACTGGCTTGCTTGCAAAACATGTAGGAAAAAAATTCTCACGCATCGCTGTAAAAGATGAAGGCACACTGGAAGTTGGACAGGAAGTCACCGTGTCTATTCCTGAAGAAGCATTACTTTCAGGTGCTTTTCTTATGTACATGCTGCCGCTTATTTTACTTTTTTTTACATCAATTATCGTGCGTTTAGCTGGTGGTGGGGAACTGCTACAAATTGTGTCTGGTCTATTAGGTCTGATTACCGGTTTTGTGTGGGTCAAACATCGTATGAGTCATCATGATGCTGGTATCAATGTCAAACCAAATGAGGACTTCAAATGAGAGTAAACAAAAATTGGGCGGCTTTAACAATGCTGTTTGCTTGGCTAATGCTGAGTTTTAGTGTCCAAGCCCGTTCATTACCTGATTTTACTGAACTCGTCGCCGATAATGGTGATGCTGTTGTCAATATCCGAACTCACAATAAAACGGAAGAAACACCAACATCGATGTTGCCTCGTGGCCTGGATTTGCCGGAAGGTTCGGGAATTGATGATTTTTTTAAAAAGTTTTTTGAGGGTCAAGGTGGTGGCGCTCCTATTCCCCGTGAAAGTGAGTCTTTAGGCTCAGGTTTTGTTATCTCATCCGATGGTTACATTCTGACTAATCACCATGTGATTAAAGATGCTGATGAAATTATCGTTCGTTTCAGTGATCGTACTGAGTTAGAAGCTAAAGTATTGGGTAGTGACGAACGCAGTGATGTCGCGCTATTGAAAGTGGATGCGAAGAACCTGAAAACAGTCAAACTTGGGGATTCAGACAATCTCAAAGTAGGTGAATGGGTATTAGCCATTGGTTCACCTTTTGGCTTTGATTACTCTGCTACTGCTGGCATTATCAGTGCGCTGGGCAGAAGTTTGCCAAGCGACAGTTATGTGCCGTTCATTCAAACAGATGTCGCGATCAATCCGGGTAACTCAGGTGGCCCATTGTTTAATCTTGATGGTGAAGTTATTGGCATAAATTCACAGATTTACAGCCGTACAGGTGGATTTATGGGCGTATCGTTTGCAATCCCAATTGATACTGTCATGAACGTCGTAGAACAAATTAAATCACAGGGTTATGTCAGTCGTGGCTGGTTAGGTGTAGTTATTCAAGATGTGACGCGTGAACTAGCCGAGTCATTTGGTTTATCAAAACCAAGTGGTGCGCTGATTTCTCGTGTTGTTGATGACAGCCCGGCAGTTCGTGCAGGATTTAAAACGGGTGATGTTATTTTGAAATTTGATGGTAAAGAAGTGGAAACATCTTCTGATTTACCTCCTATCGTAGGTAGAACAAAAGTAGGCAAAGAAGTTGATGTTGAAGTCATGCGGAATAACAAGCATACAACGCTTAAAGTGACGATTGAAGAGTTACCAAAAGATGAGGCATTGACAAGCAACAGCACTAAACCTGGCCGATTTGTTGATGACCGTTTATCAATGGAAGTGGCGGATATCACTCCAGAACAGCGTAAGCAGTTCGAAGTTGAAAAAGGTGGTGTTATGGTCATGAAAGTTGAGCAAGGTCCAGCCATTAAGGCGGGTATCAGACCTGGAGATATTATTCTGAGCCTTAACAATACTGAGATTGAAGATCCTCATCAGTTTATTGAGGTGGCGAAAAAGCTTCCTGCCAATAAACCTATCCCTGTATTAGTACAGCGTGGAGGCTCTGCTCAATTTCTGGCGATAGAAATTAAAGAGTAACATTCTCACATAACTGAAGTTAAAAAGAGCCGTTGATGAAAATCAACGGCTCTTTTTTTATCAGGATATTTGATTTTTATATATTGTTATCTGGTAATATTATAAATGCGAATCATTAGTATTTATAATATGTGCAAGGATGAACAAACTCACCATGTCAGCAAAAGTCCTTATTGTTGAAGATGACCCCACCTTAAACAAGCAACTAAATCAATTACTTGAAAATGCTGGCTTTTCTACTATTACTGCATACGATGGTAATGAGGGGCTGACAAAGGCAATTAGCCTTCCATTGGATTTGATTTTATTGGATGTCTCACTGCCTGAAAAAGACGGCTACAGCGTTTTAAGAACATTGAGGCAAACCCGTGTTACGCCTGTCATTATGCTAACCGCACATGGTGCAGAAGAAGAACGTATTCTGGGATTAAAAAGTGGCGCAGATGATTATTTATCTAAGCCTTTTAATTTCACCGAATTATTATTAAGAATAGAAGCGATTCTGAGACGATCATTGCCGCAGACCAGTCCTGATGATGAGCAGAAACAGCTAACACGGCATGGTATTAAGCTAGATAAATCTAAACAGACGGTGTTTTTTGCTGACCAGCCTATTCCGTTCACGCCCATCCAGTTCAAGCTGCTTTGGACCTTGATGCAGAACCCAAACCAGACACTCAGTAAGCCCCAACTTTATCGCTTAGTGTTAGAAAAAGAATTCAGTCGTTATGACAGAAGTCTGGATATGCATATGAGTCGTGTCAGACGTAAATTAGTCATGGCGGGGCTGCCTGCAGATCACCTGCAAACCGTTCACGGGACAGGATATATTTTATTATGAAGCGTCGTTTGCTATGGAAGTTAGTGGCGACCATAGTTATCGGAACCGTATTACTGTTTTGGCTGATACACCTATTGATGTTACACACAGAACAGCATATGAGTTTTATTGCTGAACGTGATCAGGGCTTATTAAAAGAGTATGCAAAAAAAGCTGAGAAGTATTACTTGGCGGATGATATCCAGTCATTAGACCAGTGGATAAAACAGATCGAAGAAAAAGAACATACCTGGGCTGCGGTGGTGACTTCCCAGGTTACTCCAATAGGTAATAGTTATTTATCAGAAGCGTTTCAGGAAAGCTTTGGTCTCGGGCGAGATATTAGCTGGAAAATACATTTGTACTTCAAAGAAAATCCCATTATGGATTTGCCTATTGCAAATGGAAGAGCACATTTTTTAATTACCCTACCGGATCGGATGCGTCCCGGTGCCTATTGGTTTCAGACCAGTTTATTATTACAAATCGCACTGCCTTTATTGCTGATGACATTAATTAGCGTGATTATCTATCGCCATGTTATGTCACCATTGAGTCAGTTAGAAAAAGCCACCAGACAATTTAGTGATGGCAATTTTAGTGTTCGTGTTGGAAAAAGCCTGGCAAAACGTCAAGATGAAATCACGGCCTTAGGCGAAACATTTGATGGTATGGCTGAGCGTATTGGTCAACTGATTCAGACACAGCGCCATCTTATTTCTGATTTATCACATGAGTTGAGAACGCCATTAGCACGGGTTGAGTTAGCCTTGAGTTGGGCTGAAAACCAAAATCTCGATCCACAACTGATAGAACGAATTCGTTATGAATGTCTGCAAATGCGTGCCATGGTTGAAGATACTCTCACTCTGGCATGGCTTGATAATGAACGACCGGATTTACGTCAGGAAACGCTCGACTTAATCGATTTGATAGACAGCATTCTCGATGATGCACGATTTGAGTTTCCTGATCGGCAACTCATTATCACCATGCCTGAACAGGCAATTATTGAAAATAGCAGTGCCCGGGCAGTAGGGCATGCCTTTGAAAACATCCTCAGAAATGCTCTAAGCCATACTCCGAAACAAGAGCCCGTTAAGATTAACGTGAAAACAGTTATGCAGAGCTACCTGGTCGAAGTTGATGATGTTGGACCGGGTGTAGCAGAGCAATACTTAAGTGATATTTTCAAACCGTTTTTTAGGTTAGCTCAGGCGAGTCGAGAGAATCATCGAGGATTTGGGGTGGGATTAAGCCTGGCCAAACGTCATATTGAAGTGTGTGGTGGTCAGCTAGTGGCAGAAAATTTAGTCAACGGTGGTTTAAGAATGACTATCACCCTACCAACAAGATAGTAGCGGAATGTAACAATTGTAAATTTCATATTCATTACCTTCATCAATCATTAGAATGCGATTACGTGTTATTTGATAATGATTATTATTTAGGGGTGGATGTGAGAATTTATTTAAATAAAATAAGTCAACCAACGATGCTAACACTCGCTGTTTTAGCAGGTTTATCAACACAACCTGTATCAGCAGAAACACTTGAGTTAGACACATTGAATGTAGTCAGTAATACCGTGACACCAGAAACGAACAGTGTTAATGCAGAGCAAATTGAAAAGCTACAGCCAAATGATCTTGAAGATCTTTTTAGTCAGTCTCCCGAGGTTAGTATCGGGGGGGGAACTGATTTAGCTCAGAAGCTATACGTCAGGGGAATTGAAGATCAACTGCTAAATATCAGTATCGATGGCGCAGTTCAGGCGACAAGACTTTATCATCACGCTGGGAGAATCAGTGTGGAGCCAGAGTTACTAAAAAGAGTAGAAGTGAATGCTGGGGCAGGTAATGCTCTGTCTGGTGCCGGTGCCTTAGGTGGTTCTGTCAAATTTGTCACCAAAGATCCAGAAGATATGCTGAAACCGGGTGAAAAACTTGGTGGATTAGTAAAAGGCATGTTTTCCAGCAATACAGATAGCTTTAAGACCAATACAAGTCTTTTCGGACGATTAAATGACGACTGGAGTGCAATGGTCTCAGCGACTAGCTATAACCCAAGCGAGTATGAAGATGGGAATGGTGATGAAATTGAGGGCACAAAGTTTGATCAAGACTTTCTGTTTGCCAAAGTTGTAGGGCAATTAACTGATAGTCAAAAAGTACGGTTGAGTTATCAAAAAAGGACGGATGAGGGGGATAGAGCGAACCGACCTCAATGGATTGTCAGTAGCTTTAATCGTATTCAGCCATATGATCTGGAAAGAGAAACGGTCACTTTTAATTATGAACTTAATCCACTAGATAATCAGTATATTGACTTAGGCTTAACACTATACAATATCAAATCAGAGCTTGATAGAAGTGGTGCTGACGCTGAAGATCCCTTTATTGGAGCAGGTGAGAGTAAAGGTTTCGATTTGAGAAATAGCTCACTGATAGGCATGCATAAAGTCACCTATGGTATGGACTATCGTCGAGATGAAACCTATGCTGGACCACCTTCAGATAAGCAAAGATATGAAGAAAATGCCACAGTAAAGGGGCTATACATTCAAGACGATATTCAGCTTACAGAAGACTTGCTCTTAAGCGCTGGTTTGCGTTATGACAAATACAAGCTTGAGGATAGAAATGATGTTGAGTTCGATGAGAGTGAAGTAAGTCCTAATATAGGATTAAATTATCATTTCACCGATAATTGGAGTGCATTTGCTTCTTATGCAGAAGCGTTTAAAGGCCCGCTTTCACCTGATGCATATAAATTATATTCAGGCTCAAATGATCCTAATTTAAAACCAGAAGATGCGAGTAATATTGAGTTTGGTCTGGAATATGGGTCCGAATCTTGGTTCGGTTCTGCAAAAATATATCGTTCAAAAATTGATGATCTCATCGCTGATGAGCTTTTCGGTCCCGTTTATTACACTAACGTCGGTGATTTGGAGTCGGATGGGTACATTGTTGAAATAGGACACCGCTGGGATAAAGTTATGGCTCGAGTGAGTTACCATCATAACAATGCTGAAATTGATGGTAAGGATGCTAGCCAGTACGGTAATAATGGGGCTGCCACCAGTATTGGTGATTTATTCCTTGCTCAAGTCGACTATGAGCTATCATCTGAATTGAGTTTGGGCTGGAATGCCAAGTTTGTTAAGGGAGATAGCGTTGATGCTGTTGCTCCCGGTATTGCTGAAGGCACAAAAATTGACAAACCTGGTTATGGCGTACATGACCTCTATGCACAATGGCATCCATCATCTTACAGAGACATTGAGGTTACGCTGACAGTAAGAAATATATTCGACAAATATTATCTTGATCATGCCACTAATGCTTCGTGGGAGAGTGTGCCTGATTATGAAGGCATTAAAGGTCTTCCTGAACCGGGCCGTGATGTCCGCTTGAGCGTCGCATGGCAATTTTAATTTCCCCAAGTGTCTGAATACTCTCTCAGACTTTTTATTGAGCCAGATAATTATATCTGGCTTATTTTTTGTGCTGGATAATACCTCTATTCAAAGACTGTATATTTGCTTCATGGTTGTCAGAGTAAGTAACAAGAATGTTATCGATAAATGCCAATATAAAAATCATTGATAACAGAAGGGCTATACGACTGTTCTTTAATAGGTTGTTATGAAGTGCCAGAAAGAATCTGCTTTACAGACAACTCCGATAATTTTAAAGAACATGTGTTTTATCGAACATCATCCTAAGTCTGTTTGCTGGGTCGATACCAGCTGAACAGGACAATGGCAATAATAAAGGTCAGCCACTCTGAAAGTGGTAAAGCGATCAGAAATTTGGGTTCGGGTAATAACCATGAGAAAAGCAGCAAAAGTAGAACCGGCAAAAATAAACCTCTTGATAATGCAATAACCATGGATGGAATGGGTTTTTGAATGGCTGTCAGGTAGATAGACATAATGACGTTAACGCCATTAATCAAAAATAATGGCCATAACAAAGCAATAAATTGTTGGGATAACTGCAGTGTCTGTTCTGCCGTTTCATCTAAAAACAGTTTGCTGATTTGTTCAGGGAAAAAGACTAAACAAAGCGTCAGGCTGATACTAATCAGTAAAATACAACTCAACGCAGTTAATAGAAACTGGCGGATACGCTGCACATTCTGAGCACCATGATTTTGGCTGACAACCAGATGCAATGCATCTGAAATACCGTAATACAGCATCAAACTGATAAAAATCAGATAATTGATAACCGCAAATGCGGCAATGCCTTCGACACTGAGTCGACTCACTAAAAGCCAGTTCAGCACTAAAATAACCAGACCCCCAGAGATTTCGTTAATAAACTCGGATCCACCATTAAACATGGCCGGTTTAATTTCAGACCAATGCTGTTGCGTTAATGAAAAAGAAAGTGTTTTTTTAGCACGTAAAAAATAACGACTTAACATTATTAACTGGATAATTTGGGCAATAGCCGTGGCTGCCGCTGCACCTTTAAGCCCCCAATCAAATACGATGATAAACAGTGCATCCAGAACAATATTGATCAGCGCGCCGCTTATTAATGCTGAAGAAGCCAGGGTTTGAGCATTATCCTGGCGAATAAAGTAATACATCACCATGGTGGATATTTGAACGACTAGCACCGCATTGATGATGTAATAGTAAGGCCGTATTAAAGTCAGTAAGGATTCTGGAGTGCCGAGAAATCCTAAAATACTGTCTGCAAAGAACCAGGAAAGCAGCATAAAGCTCAAACCAATCACAACAATGGCGATAAGACATTGGCTAAATACATCTGACGCAGCAGCAAATCGTTTTTGTCCAAGGTAATAACCGGCGCGAACGGCTCCACCTATCGATAACATCAGGGCCAGACCAAATATCAATGACAGATAAGGGATCATTAAATTAATGCCTGCCAAACCTTCAGCGCTAACAAATTGACCCACAAAAATACCATCGACAATGCTGGCGGTGGTAATCGCTAAAAGGCCTAAAATGGAGGGAATGGCAAACCGTAAAAAGGTGGGAATGATAGGGCCAGACAGGACGGCTTTATCCATGATATTTGTTATCCAGAAAAACGCTTTTTTCTATTCAGAAAGTTTTGGTCAAATTAATGCTTATATAAAACCGGTGACAGAGTGTCAGACAGTTTGTCGTATGTCACGTTTTTATCTACAGACTCGCTAGATTATCGTTTTGTGATAGTGAAATGCGTATAATATCCAGTCATTTGCTGAGCGCGTGACTCAAAGGCCAACATCATCTGCCAGCGGGAACAATGCATGTCATGCAAAATCTATGTTAACTGTTCGGGATGGCCACCGACGTCACTAATGAAAATGTAACTAAATGAAGAATATACGTAACTTTTCTATCATCGCCCATATTGACCACGGTAAATCTACTATTGCGGATCGCTTTATTCAAATTTGTGGCGGTCTGACTGCGCGGGAAATGTCACAACAAGTACTCGACTCTATGGATATCGAGCGCGAGCGTGGGATTACCATTAAAGCACAAAGCGTCTCACTGGAATATAAAGCCCGTGATGGTGAAACCTACCAACTGAATTTTATCGACACCCCTGGACACGTTGACTTTTCTTATGAAGTATCGCGTTCTCTGGCGGCCTGTGAAGGGGCCTTATTGGTTGTTGATGCCGCTCAAGGGGTTGAAGCACAAAGTGTGGCTAACTGTTACACGGCGATTGAACTGGGCTTAGAAGTCTTACCCGTACTGAATAAAATCGATTTACCTTCGGCTGAACCAGAGCGTGTTGCTCAGGAAATTGAAGATATCATCGGTGTTGATGCCATGGATGCGGTTCGTTGCAGTGCCAAAACCGGTATTGGTATCGAAGATGTGTTGGAAGAACTGGTAGCTAAAGTTCCTGCACCTAAAGGTAATCCTGATGGCCCTTTAAAAGCGCTGATTATTGATTCCTGGTTTGATAGTTATGTAGGCGTTATTTCCTTAGTCCGTATCGTTGATGGCTCGCTGAAAACCAAAGATAAAATCAAAGTCATGTCGACCGGACATGAATATCAGGTGGATCAGGTTGGTACCTTTACACCTAAGCGCACACCCTGTGATGTGCTGGACTGTGGTGACGTAGGCTACGTTATTTCAGGTGTGAAAGAAATTGATGGTGCGCCGGTAGGTGACACATTGACCCATGCACATCATGGTGCCGATAAGATGTTGCCAGGCTTCAAAGAGGTAACGCCACAGGTTTATGCCGGTATTTTCCCTGTCAGCAGTGATGACTATGAGAATTTCCGCGAAGCTTTATCTAAACTGCGTTTAAATGATGCCTCATTATTTTTCGAACCAGAAAGTTCACAAGCCTTAGGCTTCGGCTTCCGTTGTGGTTTCCTCGGCCTTTTGCATATGGAAATCATTCAGGAGCGTCTGGAGCGGGAATACGATCTTGACTTGATTACCACAGCGCCAACCGTTGTGTTTGAAGTGCTGAAGAAAAATGGTGAAGTCGTTCGCGTTGAAAACCCATCATCACTACCGGATATTGGCACGATCGAAGAAATTCGTGAGCCAATCGTCAGAGCTGACATTCTGGTACCACAAGATCATCTAGGTGCGGTCATTACCTTGTGTGTCGAAAAGCGCGGTGTACAGAAGAATATGCAATACATGGGTAAACAAGTGGCCTTGACCTATGAACTTCCAATGAATGAAGTGGTCATTGATTTCTTCGACCGTGTGAAATCTGTCAGCCGTGGTTATGCCTCGCTTGATTACCACTTCGTCAGATTTGAACCCGCCAATCTGGTTAAGCTGGATATCATGATTAATGGTGAACGTGTTGATGCGTTGTCGTTGATTGTGCATAAAGACACCAGTGTCAGTCGCGGTAGGTTATTAGTAGAAAAAATGAAAGAGCTTATTCCTCGTCAAATGTTTGATATTGCGATTCAGGCGGCGATTGGAGGTCATATTATCGCGCGCTCGACAGTCAAAGCGATGCGTAAGAATGTATTAGCAAAATGTTACGGTGGTGACGTTTCTCGTAAACGTAAATTGCTGGAAAAACAAAAAGCAGGTAAAAAACGGATGAAATCAGTCGGCAAGGTGGACGTTCCACAAGAAGCTTTCCTCGCCGTTTTACAACTGTCAAAGAATTCATAAAAAGGTAGGAGCGTTAAACAGTGAGTTTTCCCGCAATCATGGTTTTACTGGTAGCCATTACTGGCTTGATTTGGTTAATCGACAAGCTGTTCTGGGCCCCACGTCGTGATAATGATGCAAAAGAACCTGTGGTGGTGGAATACGCACGTTCATTTTTTCCGATTATTCTCCTGGTGCTGGTGATTCGTTCATTTATTGCTGAACCTTTCCGAATTCCCTCATCATCGATGGTGCCAACCTTGCACATTGGTGATTTCATTCTGGTGAATAAATTCTCATATGGCATTCGTTTACCCGTTCTTAATACAAAAATTTTCGATACAGGTGAGCCACAACGTGGAGATGTCGTGGTGTTTCGTTATCCGGTGAAAAAACATAAAGACGATCCGGATATTGATTACATCAAACGTGTTGTAGGGCTGCCTGGCGACAAAGTCGGTTATTTCAATAAAACGATTTATATTAATGGTAAACCTGTTGCACAAGATCCGCGCGAAAAGCCGGAAAGCATGATCAATATTGCTGCGCCTGGTTCAGAATTACGCGCTGAGCAATTAGGTGAACATAACCATTTAATACTGGTTGAACCTGGCATTAAACGGGTGGAAGGCGAAACGGTAGTACCTGAAGGACACTATTTTGTAATGGGTGATAACCGTGATAACAGCAACGATAGTCGTTACTGGGGCACTGTCCCTGAAGAAAACCTTGTTGGTAAAGCGTTCCTTGTCTGGATGAGTTGGGACTGGAATGAAGGCGGAATTGTCTGGAATCGTTTAGGTAAGTCCATTGAATAAGGAGATTGTGATGAAACACCAGCGTGGTATGACATTAATTGGCTGGGTCATTGTCATGGCCTTGATCGCTTTCTTTGTCACATTAGCGATTCGTTTGGTGCCGATGTATCAGGAATATTATGGTGTGGTTCAGATTATGGAAGATATGAAAACCGAACTGCGTAATAACAACTTATCCAAAAATGAAGTGCAAACCTTGCTTTCCAAGCGTTTTAATATTGGCTATATCAGCAGTGTAAAGCGTGATGATGTTGAAGTATTTCGTGGTAAGAATAAGGCATATGTGACCAAGATTGTCATTGATTATGAAGTCAGAAAACCGTTTTTTGCCCAGATTGATCTTGTGGGGCATTTCCACAAAGAAATTGATGTAGAGCCACAGCTATAATGATAACCCAGCGGCAAAAAGCCCTGTGCAAACAGTTAAAAGTAGAATTTAAAGATATCGCCTTCTTACAACAGGCATTAACGCACCGTAGCGCAGATCCAAAAAATAACGAACGTCTGGAATACTTGGGTGATGCTATCCTGAGCTTTGTGATAGCTGAAGAGTTATTTAACCGGTTTCCTCAGGTTAAGGAAGGAAAGTTAAGCCGGTTAAGAGCGTCTTTAGTGAAAGGTGAAACACTCGCTGAACTTGGCCGAGAGCTAAAGTTAGGTGATGTGTTGATACTGGGGCCCGGCGAGTTAAAGAGTGGTGGCTTTCGGCGGGAGTCTATTCTGGCTGATGCTGTCGAAGCTATCCTGGGCGCACTTTATCTGGATAGTGGCCTGACCCCGGTTAAAGATCTTATTTTAAGATTATTTGCTGAAAGATTAGATGCGATCGACGTCACAGAAACGGTCAAAGATCCCAAAACACGCTTACAAGAGTTATTACAGAGTCGTAAGCAGCCCCTGCCTTTGTATAGCGTGAAAGAATTAAAAACCGATAAAAAACAACCGGTATTTGAAGCTTCCTGTCAGATTACCTTGCTGGATAAGGTCGTGGTTGCTCAAGGTAGCAGTCACCGAAAAGCTGAAAAGAAAGCCGCTGAACGTGCCTTAACTTTAATTGAAGGTAAACAATGAACTCAACACCATTTCGTTCCGGTTATATCGCTATTATCGGTCGTCCTAATGTCGGCAAATCGACATTAATTAATCGTATTCTTGGCCAAAAACTGTGTATTACTTCGCGTCGGCCACAAACTACTCGCCATCGTATTCTGGGCATTAAAACCACTGACAAGGGGCAATTCATCTATGTGGATACACCCGGTATGCACAGTGATGGCAAAAAAGCGATGAACCGTTATATGAATCGTGCTGCGGCTGCCTCGATTGATGATGTGGATGTGGTGTTGTTTGTGGTGGAAGGTCTGAAGTGGACAGAAGATGATCAGCGCGTATTAAAACGCATTCAACAAGATGCACGTTCGCCGGTTATTTTAGTGTTAAACAAAGCAGATAAATTATCAGATAAATCTGATTTATTACCACAAATACAAGAGCTTGCACCCCAGTATGATTTTGCTGCTGTTGTGCCTATTTCTGCACGCAAAGGTATGAATACCGACGTACTGGAACAGGAAATAGCCAAGTTAATGCCGGAAGGCGAGATGATCTTTGATGAAGATCAGTTAACCGATCGCAGTTCTCGATTTCTGGCCGGTGAAATCGTTCGTGAAAAATTATTCCGTTATCTTGGGCAGGAACTGCCTTACTCACTCACTGTAGAAATTGAGCAGTTTGAGGAAGAAGAAGGCATGTACCGGATCGGCGCTGTTGTTTATGTTGAGCGTAGCGGTCAGAAATCCATCGTGATTGGTAAAAAGGGTGAACAGCTCAAACTCATAGGCCAGGATGCACGACTGGAAATGGAACAGTTATTCGGCTGTAAAGTCTTTTTACAAATCTGGGTTAAGGTGCGTGAAGGCTGGTCTGACAACGAACGTATGTTAAGAAATCTGGGTTATAACGACGATTTGTAGTGGTCGCTTGTGGAGCTGACATCAGCCTTTATTCTACATCACAGACCGTATCGGGAAACCAGTTCACTGGTCGATGTGTTAACCCGTGATCATGGTCGTGTAAGTCTGGTGGCCCGGGGGCTCAGGCAGACAAAAAAACGGTCATCATTGATACAGATATTCCAGCCAGTATGGTTAAGCTGGTATGGCCGTGGTGACTTAGTGACCTTAAGTCAGATAGAAAAAGATGAGCCCGGTTATCGTTTGCTCGGAAATGCCAGTTTGTGCGGGCTTTATATGAATGAGTTATTGGTGAAATTACTCCCTGTTCATGAAGCTGAACCAGACATTTTTGATGCCTATCGCCAGGCTCTCTCTTCGCTCCAGCAAAAGAATAATGAGCAGATTACACTGCGTTTATTTGAAAAAGCCTTACTGAGTCATCTTGGTTATGGCTTGGCCTTAACGGTGGATGCCGAGTCGGGAGAAGCGATTGAAGAGGATGGTATTTATATCTACTACCCTGACAGCGGTCCTCGACGTGTATTCGGTCAGCGTCTGCAAAATACGGTATCAGGACGAAGTCTGCGTCATCTCGAACAAGAAGCCGGGTTTGATGAGCTTAGCCTGAAAGAAATCAAACATATGATGCGGTCAGTGATAAATTATTATCTGGGCGGCCGGACTTTACATAGCCGTCAGTTATTTGCTGGTCTTAATCAATTTAATACAAAAACAAACTGAGTTTGGAGATTCATGTCTATTTATCTAGGTGTCAACATCGATCATATCGCCACATTACGTCAGGCCCGTGGTACGCGCTATCCAGATCCTATTCAGGCGGCGATTGAAGCGGAACAAGCAGGGGCTGACAGTATTACTCTGCATTTACGTGAAGATCGTCGACATATTCAGGAACGCGATGTGGCGATGTTAAGCGATATCCTGCAGACAAAAATGAATCTGGAAATGGCGGTAACGGAAGACATGCTGGCGATGGCCGAAAAATATCGTCCGGCAGATTGCTGTCTGGTACCCGAAAAACGTGAAGAACTGACTACCGAGGGTGGGTTGGATGTAGCGGGGCAATTATCTCGCATGCAGCAGGCTTGTCAGCGTCTAGCAGAGGCAAATGTGCGTGTTTCGTTATTTATTGATCCTGATCTGGCTCAAATCGAAGCCGCTATTGCCTGTGGTGTGCCTGTGGTGGAATTACATACAGGCCGTTATGCTGATGCAGAAACGGATGCAGAAGCCGAGCATGAGCTGGCGATTATTGCACAAGCGGCGAAACAAGCTCATGAAAGAGGATTACAGGTGAATGCCGGACATGGTCTGCATTACCACAACACACAGAAAATCGCGGCAATACCTGAACTGGTGGAATTAAACATCGGTCATGCCATCGTAGCTCGCTCGGTTTTTACTGGGTTTCAGGCAGCCGTGCGTGAGATGAAACAATTGATGCAGGATGCACGCCGCAGATGATTATCGGCATTGGTACGGATCTGGTTCATATTCCCCGAATGCAGGCCTTACTCGATAAACATGGTGATAAATTTGCTGAGAGAATACTCAGTGATGCTGAGTTCAGTGAGTTCAAATTACAGCTCAAACCGGCTAATTTTTTAGCAAAACGTTTTGCAGCAAAAGAAGCGGCAGCTAAAGCTATGGGAACAGGTTTTCGGGATGGTTTGAGTCTACGCCATATCAGTGTCAAAAATGATCCCCTTGGCAAACCAGAATTACAGTTTGAGAGAGTAGGACTTGAGCTGAAACAGAAAATGCATATTGATAAGGCCATGTTAAGCCTGAGTGATGATCATGAATACGCGATTGCTTATGTCGTTTTAATGGAAGCAAATTGATGAAATCTTACCCGACCATTGAAGCCTTTATCGGCCACACACCTTTAGTCAGATTACAGCGTATTCCTGGTGATAGCACTAATACGATTCTGGTTAAGCTGGAAGGCAATAATCCCGCTGGTTCAGTCAAAGACCGACCTGTGGTCAGTATGATTCAGCAAGCTCAGCTCCGTGGTGATATCACGCCGGGTGATACTTTAATTGAAGCAACCAGCGGTAATACCGGTATTGCATTAGCGATGGTCACGGCTATTTTGGGTTACCGGATGATTCTGATTATGCCGGAAAACAGTAGCGCTGAGCGTCGTGCTTCCATGAAAGCCTATGGTGCTGAACTGATTCTGACCGATGGGATGGAATCCGCCAGAGATTTAGCGCTACAGATGCAAAAAGAAGGCAAAGGCAAGGTGCTAAATCAGTTTGGTAACTTTGATAATCCGCTGGCCCATTATGAAACAACGGGTCCAGAAATCTGGGCTGATACACACGGTGAAATTACCCACTTCGTTAGTTCAATGGGAACCACGGGTACCATCATGGGCACATCGCGATATTTAAAAGAGCAAAATCCAGCGATTCAGGTGGTTGGCGTTCAGCCCGCAGAAGGCGCTAATATTCCCGGTATTCGTCGTTGGCCTCAGGCTTATTTACCTGAGATTTTTGAACCAGAACGTATTGATATGACATTAGATGTCACGCAAGATGAAGCTGAAACCATGATGCGTCGTCTGGCGGCTGAAGAGGGAATTTTTGCTGGTGTATCATCAGGTGGGGCATTAGCCGCCGCCATGAAAGTTTCTGAACAGGTAGAGAATGCGGTGATTGTCAGTATTGTCTGTGATCGCGGCGACCGTTATATCTCAACAGGCGTTTTCCCTGCCTGATAATGAAATATCTGACGCTAAAGTCAGTATTCCTGTGGCTATGTATATGGTCATTGCCTGTATTGGCCATTAATACGATTCAAATTAATATTGATCATAGCTGGGCAGAAAAATTTGATGCAAAAGATCTGAAAACCGCTGTCCGGTTTACCTCTGAAGGCCTGAAACTTTCAGGGCAGGCTGCCCAAATCACTTTACCGGCCCCGCTGAATCAATTACACAATGTAACATTTGAGTGTGCTAACGCGGCCTGGCTAACAGAGGGCTTTTCCTGTCAGTCAGGCACCTTACAGTTTTTTCAAGCTGAGTTAGGCCAGCAACGCGTTCAATTTAGTATTGATGCTAATACAGAAGACGAACACTATGATCTGCAGCTACAAAATCTGAAATTAGATGGCGGTACGATAAATCTTGCTGTTAACCTTGCTGAGCAGCAGTGGAATGCGGATATTGATGCTCAGAATATCTCGTTATTAGCATTACAGAAATGGCTACCCCAATTCATGGATAAACATTACCTTGATGCTGTCATTGACTGGCAGCCACAAGGGCAAGTATCTGTTCAAGCTCGTCTTGATGGAAACACACTGGGAATAGTGTCTGGCATCGCAAAATGGCAATTCACTGACTTGGGTTTTAGTAATGCGACAGCAAGCCAGGTGGCTGAAAATATCGCGATGCAGGGAGAAGTGTCCTTAGATAATTCGGATGATACTTGGGACTTTGTTGTTTCATCTTCGTTGACTGCTGGTCAGGCCTACAGCGATCCCGTGTTTGTTGATTTATCGGTTTCTCCTATCACACTGAGTGTACAAGGCAAATTTGAAACCCAGACAAATCACTGGACTTTGGCGGATATTAAGTTAAGTCAGTCAGAAGAGTTCAGCTTAGAGGCTCTCGCTGAGGTCACGGATAACGTGCCGACGAAAGTGGAAGCGGATGTCACCATAAGCACGCTATCGTCATTTTATCCAACATGGGTAAAACCTTTTATGGTGGGTACCGCGGCTGCCAATTTACAGGTATCAGGTCAGGTCTCATCATCGCTCAGTTGGTCTGATAAGCAGTATCAGCTCACAGCTACACTGGATAAGGTAAATGTTACGGATAGCCAGCAACGCTACAATGCTGAGAATTTAAATGGCGAGCTGGTCTGGACCAATAAACAAACCCCTTTGGATGGTCATTTATCCTGGCAGCAAGCCAAGCTTTATGCCATTGATATTGGTGCGGGTCAGTTGCATGCACAAACCGTTAAAAATGGCTTTAAATTAGTCGAGGAAACCAGCATTCCTGTTTTGGATGGTGAACTGCAAATTAACCAATTGAGTTTGCAGCAGCAAGAAGATAAGCAGATAACATGGTCATTTGATGGTTTATTGTTACCGATATCCATGGAAAGTTTAACCGAGGCGCTGGGTTGGCCAACAATGCACGGTAAGTTATCTGGCGTGATTCCTCATGTGCGTTATCAATCACATAAACTCACCATTGATGGTGCGTTACAGGTCAAAGTCTTTGATGGCACAACAGTTATTCGTGATTTACGTTTAACCGATCCTTTAGGTGTATTACCACAACTGTATGCCAATATTGATATGAACGATTTGGATTTAGCCTTGTTAACCAAGACCTTTGATGTCGGCAAGATTACCGGACGTGTTACTGGAGAAATCTATAACTTGCGTTTGTCTAACTGGCAACCTGTGCAGTTTGATGCCAAGTTGGCGACCTCTAAAGATAATCCGGGAAAACGCATTATCAGTCAGCGTGCCGTGGATAATTTAACGCAGGTCGGTGGTGGCGCGACAGGGATGATTTCGAGAAGTTTTTTACGTTTTTTTGATGACTTTTCTTATAAACGTTTAGGACTGTCATGTCATTTACGGAATGATGTTTGTGAAATGGCTGGCATCGAAGATGCTGATCAGGGGTACTATATTGTCAAAGGTGGGGGCGGGTTACCACCATGGATTGATGTGATTGGCTATACGCGTAGAGTGGACTGGGCTGATTTATTAGAACGTATCAAAGCGGTACAAAATAGTTCTGGACCCATTATTGAGTAAGGAGAGGTTTATGCATTTAATGAAGTGGTTAACGGGCACGGTGTCGGGATTAATGTTGGTTTCATGTGTCACCATTAATATCTATTTCCCAGCGGCAGCGGCTGAAAAAGCAGCAGACAGAATTATTGAAGATGTGTGGGGCCCAGAAACACAACCTGCAGATACGGCTGAACCTGACAAGCAGGATAAACAATCGTCAACATCAGACTCCAGGCTGCCACTGGCTATGTCTGTGTTGAACTGGATGGTACCGCAGGCTGAAGCGGCAGGTGCGGATATTAATATCAATTCACCTGCTATCAATGCATTACAGTCGAATATGAAAACACGCCATGAAAGTTTGAAGCCTTTCTATAATAGTGGTGCGATAGGGTTAACTGATGATGGTTTTATTACTCTACGTGATGCCAAGTCTGTACCGTTAAAAGACCGTAACCAGTTAAATAGTCTGATTGCCGCCGAAAATAATGATCGTAAAGCGCTCTATGCTGAAATCGCCAGAGCAAACGGTCATCCGGAATGGCAGGATGATATCCAACAAACCTTCGCACAGCGCTGGATTAGTAATGCAGCAAAAGGCTGGTGGTATCAGCAGGGTGGTAGCTGGAAACAAAAATAAATACAGCAGATTGATTATAATAATGACGTCCAGTGGCGTGAAAGCGTCACTGGACTTTTTATTTTTCAGAGATAAGAGATAAAAGATGGCAAGACGTAGCCGCAGACAAAGAATACCGCAAGAACCCGTTACAGCAGAGATTGAGTCGTTATCACACGATGGTAGAGGCATCGCTCGAATTGAAGGTAAAACCGTTTTTGTGGATGGCGCCTTAGCCGGAGAAAAAGTGAACTTTCAATATAGCCGGGTTCTTAAAAAATATGATGAGGCACGTACGGTAGAGGTGCTGTCTGGCGCTGATGATCGCGTAGCAGCAAAATGTCAGCATTTTAGTATTTGTGGTGGCTGCAGTTTGATGCATATGTCACCTGAAGCACAGTTGGCTCATAAACAAGCCACATTGGCTGAACACTTCACTCACTTTGGTAACTTAAGCCCTGAACAGTGGTTAGAACCTTTAACAGGTCCATTATGGGGATATCGTCGTAAAGCACGTTTAGGCGTGAAGTATGTCGCGAAAAAAGAACAGGTTCTGGTCGGTTTCAGAGAAAAGTCTTCACCTTATATTGCCATGCTAGAGCAATGTGAGGTCTTAGATCCTCGAGTGGGTCATCGTTTAACGGATTTAGCGTCATTAATTGCTGGGCTTGAAGCCTATAATCGTATCGCTCAGATTGAAGTGGCGATGGATGATGAGCATGTGGCGTTAGTTTTTCGCAATCTTGATGCATTATCTGAGACGGATAAAAATGCACTGATTAGCTTTGGTCAAAGCAATAATTTATGGATTTATCAGCAACCGGGTGGTCCGGATACCGTGTCCTTATTATGGCCTGAGTCAGCTCAGCTCAGTTATGCGCCGGAAGCAGGGTTGAACTTACAGTTTGATCCGAGCGATTTTACTCAGGTGAATGCCGGTATTAATGAAAAAATGATCCAGCGAGCCATGAACTTACTGGACGTACAAGCTGATGATCGCATTCTTGACCTATTTTGTGGCTTAGGTAATTTCACTTTACCGTTGGCTAGACGTGTTAATGAAGTGGTTGGTGTCGAAGGTGATGCGGCTCTGGTACAGCACGCTAAAAATAATGCACAGCTAAATGGCTTAAAGAATGCTGAGTTTGAACTGGCCGATCTGACACAAACCGAGCTCAAAGATTATCATTGGGCGGAAAAAGGCTTTAATAAAATTCTGCTCGATCCGCCCAGAAGTGGGGCGTTTGAAGTTTTACATCAACTCGCTGCATTAGGTGCTGAGCGCCTGGTGTATGTGTCTTGTAATCCGGCGACATTGGCACGTGATGCGGGTGAGCTGGTGAATCAGCATGGCTATATTATGGAATCAGCAGGCATTATGGATATGTTTCCTCACACAACACACGTTGAGTCGATAGCCGTTTTTACAAAAAAACGTTAAAAATTTTATAACTAGTACCAAGGTACAATTGTCCTGATCAAAACTAAGGTAATACAATGCATCGCACTGGGAGTTATTCCCATGTTTTTATCAAATATTAAGGGTGGTATTTGATAAAAAAGTCTGTAGATGGCTGATTAATTTTACGTTTTAGTACCAAAGTACAATTGTTCAGCTAATGACGAATCACTAATATGTATTCTGCAGGTAGTGATTGCATATTGAACAGTTAAGCCAACCTTGGTGTGAGCCATGTGACGGAAAGCCACGGATCTTTTTTAAAGATGGCCGGGTTGCATAGTAAATAAGGATAATTCTATGAAATTTTACAAATCGGCTATGTTAGTAGCTGCTATGTTGCTAGGTTTTTCAAGTGTTGCTTCAGCAACGTTTTATCATGGTGGGCATCATCATGGAGGTTGTGGTAATGATGGTTCAACATGTGATAACCCTCAAGCTTATTCAACGACATTAAACGCTAAAGTAACTAACGAAGATCATGATTAATGGGGAACTTTCTGGGACTCTTCAGAGGCGTATATGAGCTTTGAAGCCATCAATGAGCCTACTTTAGAAATTACTTCGGCTACTTTATCAGTTAAATCAAATGCCAACGGTTCATGGTTCTCTGATGGTTTATGGACATTAGATAATTATTTCCCATACCTGACATACGTTGGTAAATTAGATGGTGGCGTTGATGTATTTCAACTAAGTTCAAACTTATTTGACGAAGTGCTTGCTGGTATCACCTTCAAAGCTATTTTTGATAAAATAAAAGAAGATGTTTTCTGGGCTGAATTAACAGTGGATGGTACATACTGCCCACCTGTAAGTGAAGTACCTGTTCCAGCAGCATTATGGTTATTTGGTTCTGGTTTGATGGGCTTTACAGCGATGCGCAGACGTAAAAAAACTGCCTAAGCTAAGACAGAATACCGTATGATAAAAGCCGCGATTCCATCGCGGCTTTTTTTATGGCTGAACAACTCAAAAATAAACTCAATACTGCAGCAGTTCACGAGCTAGGCTCACTGATTGATTTAGTGTGGCCAGACTTTGCTGTAACTGATTTTATTGAGACAGCATTACTCAAACTGGATGAACTGGAGCTCAAAGCACGTGCAGACTATCTTGCTAGGAGTTTGCATGTTTACCTGCCTGATGATTATGTTGATGCGATAGCTATTCTGTTACAGGCTTCTGAATACCTTAGAGAAGAACAGTTTTCTGGTTGGGAACATTATTTAGCCTGGCCATTAATTGACTATGTTGCTTTATATGGCATCGACCACCTCCATGTTTCTTTTGCTGCATTAGAAAAATTAACCCCATTATTTACCGGCGAGTTTGCCATTCGGTTTTTTCTATTGGCGCATTTTGAAGAAACCTATTTGCAAATGCTGCAGTGGGCTGAACATGAGAATGAACATATCAGGCGATTAGCCTCTGAAGGCATTCGACCACGTTTACCTTGGGCACCACAATTAACTGATTTACGTGATGACCCAACACCAATATGGCCGATTCTTGAGAAGTTAAAAGGTGATCACAGCCTCTATGTCAGGCGTTCTGTTGCTAATAACATCAATGATATTAGTAAGGATCATCCTCAAATGGTGATTGATATTTGTTCAGAGTGGAAACAAGCAGCTTCACAAAACATAAACTGGGTGATTCGCCATGGTTTACGGAGTTTGGTGAAACAGGGAAATGCTGATGTTTATCCGCTGTTAGGTTTTAGTCAGTCGGTGGATATTGAACAGCCATTACTTCGTCTTTCCCATAGCCGATTATTATTAGGGCAGGCGCTGGTGCTGGATTTTCGGTTACGAAGCAAGCAGGCGCAGTATGTAGTACTAGACTACCGGATACGTTTTGTTGGGGCTGCTGGAAAAATGACGAGAGAAAAAGTCTTTAAATGGAAAAATATACGTTTAGCAGAAGGCGAATATCTCCAAATGCAAAAACGACATACTTTACAGAAGATATCGACCAGAAAATATTACCCGGGCATACACGAGGTTGAGTGCCTATTGAATGGCCAGTGTATTGCCCGGGCGAGTTTTGAGTTGCTTATGCCCTAAAGGCATTAAGACATGATAAGGCCATAGGCAACCAAGGCAAGCCAAGCAACTGACATCACACAAATTAATGCGGCAAAGTTATCATGAATATAGTGTTCAATTTTTTCCATCATCGTCTCCTCACTGAGAATATTGTGCTGTTTTAAAACAGCGTGAGGTTATTATTCGCCTGGCACAGATATTAGGCATTGACCTAGATCAAAAATGAATAACTTGTCGAATGGAAATAAATTTGGACATAAAAAAAGCCAGTCGATGACTGGCTTTTTAACGATACCGCTGATCGGCTTAGTTGTTATATAGGCCGAAAGCAATCAGTGACAACCAAAAAACAGTAAAGCCAAGAATAATATGTGGAAATTTTTCTATCAGCAGTTTATCAATTTTTTTTAACATGTTTTTTTCTCGTAGTTCAATAGGTTATACAATTTTTAGCTTATTATTATGGGCTTAAGATAGCAGTTATTTCACTTTTATGCCAGCTTATCATCAGCAATATGATAGTGCGGATCTTCCATCACATTCACTTCAATCAGATCAGCTGCATTGTTGAGTAATTGTTTACACTCTTCACTTAAATGTCTTAAATGCAGCGTTTTTCCAGCTTTGATGTAACGTTCTGCCAGTGAGTCAATCGCTTCAATGGCTGAATGGTCGTAAACGCGCGAGTTTTTGAAATCAAGAATGATGTCGTCAGCATCATCATTTTTCGGATCAAATAAGTCATTGAAGTTACGGACTGAGCTAAAGAATAATGGCCCGTTCAATTCATGAACGATAGAACCTTGTTCATTTTTATAACTTTTCAGATAAATGTGTTTGGCGTGTTGCCATGCAAATACCAGCGCCGACATGATAATGCCAGTAATTACCGCGATAGCCAGATCAGTAAAGACGGTAATAACGGCGACGGAAATACCGATAATGGCATCAGGTAATGGGATACGTCCAAGCAAACGGAAACTGGCCCATTCAAACGTACCTAATACCACCATAAACATGACGCCTGTCAAAGCCGCAATCGGAATGATTTCGATAAGTGGCGATGCAAACAGAATAAAGCACAACAAAAACAGCGCGGCAGAGATACCGGATAATCGACCACGGCCGCCGGAGTTAATATTGATCATACTTTGACCAATCATCGCACAACCGCCCATACCACCAAAAAATCCTGTGACTGTATTCGCCACACCTTGGCCAATACATTCTTTATTGGGGCGGCCAGTGGTTTCTGTGATTTCATCAATGAGAGTGAGGGTTAGTAAGGACTCTGTTAAACCAATAAACGCTAAGATAAAGGAGTAGGGGGCAATAATCAGTAATGTTTCCAAGTTGAAGGGGACCATCGGAATACTGAACTCTGGAAGGCCGCCGGCAATAGAAGCTATATCACCTACATTACGAATATCAAGATGCAGACCAATTGCCACTAACGTGACAACAATAATAGCGGCTAAAGATGAGGGGAAGGCTTTGGTCAGTTTGGGTAAGAAATAGCTGATAGCCATCGTTAAAGCGACCAGACCTAACATCCACCATAGCGGCTCACCAGACAACCATTGTTCTTCACCATTTTCGCCTGTGACTTTGAATGATTTGAGCTGGGCAAGGAAAATCACCATGGCCAGTCCGTTTACAAATCCGAGCATGACCGGTAATGGTACGATACGAATAAATTTCCCCAGCCGGAATATGCCTGCCAGGATTTGTAAAACGCCCATTAAAATCACGGTAGCAAACAAATATTCAACACCGTGCTGTGCAACCAACGCCACCATGACAACAGCTAAAGCCCCTGTCGCGCCTGAAATCATACCTGGACGGCCACCGATAGCGGCTGTAATTAAACCCACAAGAAACGCGGCATATAATCCGACTAACGGTTCAACACCTGCGACAAAAGCAAAAGCAACGGCTTCTGGCACCAGGGCTAAAGCAACAGTGAGCCCGGACAGCACATCATTTTTTATGTTCTGTGGACGTTTTAGTAACAGATTAAACATAGAATCCCTTTATAAACCAAACTGAGCTATGACTCATACACACCATGCATGGCAGGTGTTAGACGTTATTTATTTTGATTTTGACTGAGTCATGAGAGGTAAGCCTTCGATGAGGAAAGGCTTGAAAAGGCAGTAATTATCGCTGAAACACCCGGTTAAGTCTAGTTTTTGACTAAATTTACTCCTTTAATAACAAAGAGCTAAGCGCATATTTTTGTTGGGGAAATTATTAAAAATAATACTTGCTCAAACGGAATAAATTCTCTATATTTTCTCTTCTCAATATTTTCTCTAAAAGGAAGAGATGATGCTGACTGAACGTGAACAAGATACTTTGGATTTTATTCGTCATTATATTGATGAACAGGGACGTTCACCGTTAGTTTCTGAGATTGCCAAAGGCTTAGGGATTAAGTCTCAAGGTACCACTCACCGCTATATTCAGGCATTAGTGGATGCCGGGCTGCTGGAAAGGCATGTTGGAAGAACACGTGGCCTGCATTTAACGGATCAGCCTGATACCGCTCCCCAGATAGCGGTCACTTTGCCAGTCAAAGGCAAAATTGCAGCCGGTCGTTTAATTGAAGCTGTCGCAGATGAGTCCGAAATTGATTTGAGCGATATGTTTACTGGCAAAGGTCGCTTTGTTCTGAAGGTCAACGGTGACTCGATGATAGATAAGGCCATTATGTCGGGCGACTATGTGGTGGTGCAATCACAGCCGACTGCACGTCATGGCGATATTGTTGTGGCATTGGTGGATGGGTTTGATGCGACTTTGAAAACCTTATTAATCAATAACGATGGTACCGTGACATTAATGCCTGCCAATGTGAACTATGAACCTGTTACTTTGCCAGCCAGTCGAGTCAGGGTACAAGGTGTCGTGGTTGGACAGCTACGGACCTACCCTTAATTAATGGCCTTTGATTCATCTGCACCGTGGTCAAGGATGATCGCCTTAATTGATATGGATTGTTTCTTTGCTCAAATTGAACAAATGGATAACCGTAACTGGTTTAAGAAACCTGTTGCTGTCACTAATGGTACACAGGGAACCACCATCATCACTTGTTCATACGAAGCCAGAGCGTTTGGTGTGCATACCGGTATGCGTCTGAAACAGGCCAGGCAGTTATGTCCTGGCCTCATTCATGCTCCTTCACGTCCTTATCGCTATGCTGAGTTATCAACCCGAATTATGGAAGGGCTCATCGACATTACCCCTGATGTGGAAGTGTTTAGTGTGGATGAAGCGTTTCTCGATTTAAGTCGTTGCCAAAGCTTATATCAGGGGGCGACAGATATTGGATATTTGATTAAAAAAAGAGTTTGGCAAGTGTCTGGTTTACATTGTTCGATAGGGATCAGTGGGGATAAAACCACAGCTAAATTCGCTGCCAAAAAGGCTAAACCTGACGGACTAAAAGTGATTCATCCAGACTTGGCTGCTGAAGTGCTGGCATCAGAAGTGGTGACGGCACTGAGTGGTATTAATAAAGGCATTGGCCGCTTTCTGAGACATTACGGTGTAGAGCGTTGTGGTGATATGAAAAAAATACCGATGAGTTTACTGGCGAAACGCTTTGGTCATTTAGGCAGGCGAATATGGCTAATGGCGCAGGGACTGGATCCGGAACCTTTAAATTTTAATGTTAAAGCACCTAAGAGCATCGGTCATGGAAAGGTTTTGCCACCTAAAACGGCTCAAAAAAATATTATATTGACCTATTTACAACATATGTCCGAAAAAGTCGCAGCCAGGATGCGTTGTTTTTGTTATCAGGCAGAGTGTTTTTTTATTGGCTTAAAAACAGAGAGAGGCTGGCTTAAAACAAAAGCACGTGCGGGTGTCTATACTGATGATGGACAAGTGATTTACCAGCTATGTAAAGCCTTTGTTGATTTTTACTGGGCGGGGCAAGGTGTGTGGCAAGTACAGGTGACAGCATTATCGCCTCGGCAAGGTAAGCAACTGGACTTATTTGCACAGCCCGATCTGCAAAGAGAACATCTTAATCAGACGGTAGATAAAGTGAATTATCGTTATGGCGAGCTGACTTTGGCACCGGCCAGATTATTACAAAAATCCACCATGCCCAACGTGATTGCCCCGGCATGGAAACCCAAAGGTCACCGAAAGACCATATAAAAAAAGCCGGCAACAGGGCCGGCTTTTTTTCAAACTTAATAATACGACTTATTTTTTCACATGATCACGCTGGTAGTAATAATTGGTGGCCTCAACAAAGCCGTCAATACTACCGCAGTCGAAACGATGACCTTTAAATTTCAGTGCCAGAACACGTTTTTCTTTTGCTAGTGTGCGTATGGCATCGGTGATTTGGACTTCACCGTTAGCACCCGGCGGCGTTTTTTCAATGTATTCGAAAATATCTGGTGTTAACACATAACGACCAATAATACCCAACTGACTTGGGGCATCTTCTGGTTTTGGTTTTTCCACCATGTCATCGACTTCATAAACGCCGTCTTCGATTTCACGACCGGATATCACACCATAACTACTAATATTGTCACCGGGGACTTCTTCAATGGCGATAACACTGCAGTTATATTTTTCATAGAGTTCAACCAGCTGACCTAGGGCACGTTTGGATACGTTTTCGTCAGTTCGTGCGCAAAGGTCATCAGCTAAAATAACAGCAAACGGTTCATCACCAATAATAGGTTGTCCTGTCAGGATGGCGTGACCAAGACCTAACATTTCGCGTTGTCTCATGAAGATAAAGTCACAGGTATCCATGACCGCACGGATGTCTTCGAGATGCTTTTCTTTACTAGTACCGCGAATCTGATGCTCTAATTCATAACTGGTATCGAAGTGATCAGCAATGGCGCGTTTGCCCCGGCCTGTAATAAACCCAACTTGATTGATACCTGCTTCAATGGCTTCTTCAACACCATATTGAATTAAGGGTTTGTTAACAACAGGAAGCATTTCTTTGGGCATGGCTTTAGTCGCCGGCAGGAATCGTGTGCCATAACCTGCTACAGGGAATAGACATTTACGAATTTTTTTAACTGGTTGCATTCATTGTTCCTTATTTTTTTATATAGCTTAGCTGATAGGTATGAAAGTCTGATGACAATACCTTAGCCGTTGGTAATCCATGATACTTGGTATGGCGCAACTGTAATAACGTCAGATGAACCATCTAGAATAACACCGCTAATCAGGTCCCACCATCGATCCGTGACAACTAAGTTTAAGTTTGCGATACGCAGTGGTTGTTCGGTATCTGTAATGTTATATATGCAGAAGATGCTTTGTCTTCTGTCCATACTTTGTCGCCAGAAACCGAACAGTTTTTCACCAAGGTGCAGTGTAAACTGAGTGGCATTAGGATGAAAAGCCCGTTGTTGTTTTCTTAAATGAATGAGCTTTTTGAGTAAACCCGATACCTGAGCATGTTGCGATGTTGGTGTACTCAGTTCTGCCATCAGGGCCTCTTCATCCCATTCATGGCGGTTGATAGAACGGTTTTGTTCGGTTTGTTCTAACTTGTGAACATCATTGCTGGTGGCAAGTAAACTATGAATATAAATGCCGGGAATTCCTTCTAAGGCCAACATGATGGCATGTGCGCAAATAAAACGGTCTATATTCCACTCATCTTTGCCTGAAGTCGTTCCTTGCAGCGCGTCAAATAATGAAATATTGATTTCATAAGGTTTTTTAACGCCATTCTCACCTTCACGCCAGGAAATACGACCGCCGAATTGCTGCATAGTACTGATTAATGAGGCAATTTCTGCTTCGCTGAGTAATCCTTCAGCTGGTCTTAGGCCAATACCATCATGTGAAGCAATAAAATTAAAGTAGGCCGTGCCATGTTGTGCTGGCGGCATGCTCATCAGCCATTGTTTTAAATAAAAACAATCGCCCGTAACGAGCGTGTTTACCAGTAACGGTGGTAATGAAAAATTATAGATGCAGTGTGCTTCATTGGCATTACCAAAATAACTCAGGTTTTCCCGGTTAGGAATATTGGTTTCAGTAATGATCACAGCATCGGGATCGGCATGCTGGATCAGGCTTCGCATCAAACGGACAACTTCATGGGTTTCCGGCAGATTAAGGCAGTTCGTGCCAATTTTTTTCCATAAAAAAGCGACAGCATCCAGCCGGAAAATATGAACGCCTTTATCCAGATAAAAACGAACGATATTAATAAATTCCTTCAGAACTTCAGGATTACGGAAATCGAAGTCGACTTGAGTATGGCTGAAGGTACACCAGACATATTGAGTCCCGTCATGTGTTTCAGTCTCGCGTAATAACGGGCTGGTGCGTGGCCGAACAACCTGACTGATGGGGGCTGAAGGTGATGTAGTAAAGAAATAGTCATGGCCAGGTCCATCGCCTTTAATGAAATTCTTAAACCACGTACCACTGCTGGAGCCATGATTGATAACAAGATCTGCCATGAGACGATAATCATTGGCGATAGCTTCGATGTCGTCCCAGTCTCCCAGCGCTTTATTGACTTCGTAATAATCCATTACCGCAAAGCCATCATCAGAACAGTAGGGGAAAAATGGCAAAATATGCACACCATTGATATAGCCACTGACTTCTTTGTCCAAGAAACGGTGTAAGGTTTTTAAAGGTGCTTCCCCTTCCTTTTTAACACTGTTGCCGTAAGTAATCAGAATAACGTCATTTTGATCCCAGTTATTTCTGTGTGAAACACTTTCTTTGTAATCCTGATTCAACCGCATAATGTTGATGATGTCATCACATAAAGCGGGGAGTGAAAGCTCCGGTGAAGTATCAGCATAAATCGCGGTGAGATGATGGAGAACTGTTTGTTTTAATTGCTGTAGTTGCTCATCATTAGGTGTCATGTTCAGTGTCCCTTATGCGGAAAATTCCTGATAATCAGCTTCAACAGCTTCATACAGTCTTTCAAAAATATCTGGAAGAGCGCTCTGAACACGGCTCCAACTCGGAGTAAAAGGGACTTCCATCGGATTTTCCAGGAACATTTGCCCTGCATCCATAATATTTTTAGCGAACATTTCCACCGATTCTTCTTCCTGATGAATATCAAAATGCAACCCATTCATCACAGCATCATTGTGGTAGGTTTCAACAAAGTCGAGTGCGATTCGATAATAGGTGGCTTTCAGGGTACGGAATGATTCAGGCGTAAAAACAGTGCCTTTCGTTGCTAATTTTCTGAACAGGGATTTAGCAATATCAATCGACATTTTTGATAAGCCGGCTTGTTGATCATCCGGCGATAATTCCTGATGTTTGTGATCATAAACTTGGGCAACGTCGACCTGACACAATCTGTTATTGGCATAGTTACGATGCATTTCTGATAACACACCAATTTCCAGACCCCAGTCACTGGGAATACGAATATCGGATAATACATCGCGTCTGAAAGAGAACTCGCCCGCTAACGGGTAGCGGAAGCTATCCATGTACTCAAGATAGGGTTGGTTGCCTACCACCATTTTTAATGCACGGATAAGTGGCGTCACTAATAAACGATTCACACGACCATTGAGTTTGCCACTCGCAACGCGGGCGTAATAGCCTTTACAAAATTCGTAGTTAAACATTGGGTTAGCAACCGGATAGATCAATCGTGCCAGTAAATCACTGGTGTAAGTCACGATGTCACAATCATGGAGAGCAATAGATTCTGTCTTGCCTGAAGCAATGATGTAACCCATGCAATACCACACGTTACGACCTTTGCCTTTTTCTTTTGGTGCCAGTCCTAATGACTGTAACTCTTCATCTATTGCGGTGAGCCTGGGGCCATCATTCCATAAAATACGATGATGTTGTGGCAAGGCAGAAAAGAAGGTCAGTGCATGGCGATATTGGTCGACATCAGCGCGGTCGAGGCCAATCACAATTTCAGATAAATAGGGTACCGTTTTTAGCTGTTGAATTATTTGCGGTAAGGCCTCGCCTTCAAGCTCTGAGAAAAGAGAGGGTAGAAGTAATCCCATTGGTCTTTGTTTGCTGAACTGTACAAGATCACTTTCTAAATCAGCTAGGTGACGATTGGTTAGATTATGAAGTGTGGTAATAATCCCATTCTGGTGAAAATCAGCCATGATTGCCTCGGGGTAAGTTAAATGAATCGGAATGCAGCTTTGCATCGATGATTTGAGTGACGCCTTCAGCCCAACCTTTAGGGCCAAAAAATGTGGACACCGTTAAATTATGTGTTCTGTCGATATCAGGTAGACCATGTACCGGTGAGCGGATGACTAAGGCATGATCAGCCTGTTCAAGCATGGCTTTGTCATTTTGGCTATCGCCTATCGCTAAGGTTTGTATAACTTGTTCGGGCATCGTGTTCTGATACATATCTGTCAACCATTTTAAGGCCCGTCCCTTGTCACATTGCCCAGATACATGAAGAAAACGGCCGCCTTCAAGAATATTGGCTCCCAGCGCATTGAGTTCAGCAATAAATTGTTGTTTCAGATTACCATTGCCATGCCAGGACACGGGTTCGCCAAACTCTCTTCTTGCTGCACAAGCGGCCGCATGAACATTCAGACCTGTCATGGCAATAATGCCGTCGATGCCTGCATCAGCAAAGGTAACAAAGTCATTCTGATATTTGGGACGAAGCTGATTAATGAGTGATTGCCAATAGCTACGCGGCTGGACAAAACTTTTCACCCAGTATTTGCCTCGTTTTTCAGTGCCTTCTGGTTGCTTTTCAAAATAGTCTTGAGGGATATAGACTGCAGCACCATTTTCAATAATAAAAGGGTGGTGATTAGCTAAGCTGTCTCTGATTAATTCCACTTCAGCAGCAGTTTTGCTGGTGACGGGGATGACAGGAATATGGTTCTGTTCAAGTGCTGTTAAGGTCGGAATGGCTTCATCAAAATGGTAGTTATGATGATCCAGTAGGCTCCCATCCATGTCGGTGAAGACTAACCACTGGCAAGGCAAGTCTGTATTCAAAGTGGATTGAGTCGGTCTGGTTAATTTTGTTATCTGACGGTTTTCATCGAGTTCAAATAGATAGTTCACTTTCTTAGGCAGCGTGTTGAGGGTATTTTCGGTAATACGTTGATAAAATTTAATAAAGCGTCCGACCGCTTTTTCATCCATGATCTGTGTTTGTTTATCAGACTCTGACAAACTTCGTTTTAATTTGTTTTCCTGTTCCAACCGCCATTGAAAAACACAATCAAATGATGGGGCTTTGAGCATGATCCAGATATCTATCAGTTCAAACAGCTTTGGATAAAACCGTGCTAGCTGCTCATTAACATAACGGCGCCATGCCAGATCTTTATCTTCAGTTTCTTCCAAATCATTAACTGGCTGGATGAGTGATGATTCATGTTGGGCTTCTGCACCTAAACACCAACCCTCAAGCACGATGACATCGACAGGATGAGTAATAATTTCTGCAGATTCAACAGGGAAGCGATCATCTTCTGCTTTATTGAAACGCGGAATACTCACTGGAAATTGCTGATGAATAAGCTGAGTAATGGTTCTTCTGGCAAGTGTTATATCGTGTGTTCCTGGCACACCGCGTGTGGCTAAAAGAGGATGGATACCCTGACCCAGTTGTGTTCTTTCCTGACGTGTAAAATAGAAATCATCTAATGAAAGAGAGACAACACTCAGCGAATAATGCTGAGTGAGGACATAAACAGCCAACTGCGCTAGCGTACTTTTTCCTGAACCTTGTGCACCATTAATACCAATCGTGATCGTCCTTTTTGCACTGTTCTGGTGCGTAGCGATTTCTTCTATTATGGGTAGATACCAGTCTCGCGCAAGCGTTTGATAACTATCAGGTAATTGATGCTTTTGAAGAAAGTCGCTGATGTCGATATTCAGCATATCCATATCTCTCAGGTGGCTTTAATTGATTATGGGTAGCTTAATGCAGTATTCGTACCGCCTATTTAAGATATTGAACGAAGGTCGAGTTTTCTTTGAAAAACTCGTTATAAATCAATTTCTAATGGTGACATGACTTATCGTGACATTGATTGACTTCAATCGTGATGTGAGAAAGACGATCAAATTCAGTGAGTAGTGACTTGTAATGATGCGTGGCTTTAGGCTCAGATGTCACAATGGAAATGATGGCAGCAAAATGATTAGCACTCACATGCCAAATATGAAAATCAACGATACGATTATCAGCATCACTTTCAATACAGTTCTGGATGGCTTGGCTATAGCTTTTATCAATACTGCCGTCGAGTAAGACTGGACTTGTTTCCCGAATTAGGCCAATGGCCCAGATACTAATAATGGCTGCGCCGATAATACCCATTGTGGCATCTAACCATAACCAGCCAAGATACATCGCACCAATAAGGGCAATGATGGCGAGAATTGAGGTTAAGGCATCTGCCAATACATGCATATAGGCGGCTTTCAGATTGTGATCGTGATGCGAATGAGCATGTCCATGATTATGACTGTGTGCATGGTTATCTTTTAATAATAGGGCACTGATCAGATTAACAACGAGACCAATCACAGCGACAAGAATCGCGGCACTGAATTCAATTTGATGTGGATTCACCAGTCGCTCAACAGATTCAAGCAACATCATTAAAGCCACCACACCCAGAGCAATTGCACTGGCAAAGCCGCCCAGAACACTTACTTTTCCTGTACCAAAAGCAAAGGCTGCATTTGCTTTATTTTTCGCCGCGTAAGAATAAGCAAATAAAGTAATCAGAAAAGCGACGACATGGGTAGCCATATGCCAGCCATCAGCAAGCAATGCCATTGAGCCGAATAGCGTACCGGCGATAATTTCTGCAACCATGGTAATCACAGTAAGGAAAAGCACATATCGGGTACGCTTCTCAGCATGGGGATTTACCGTGACAAAATCATGATCTTGTTGAAGGTTTTCAATAGTGCGCTGATGCATAGAATTCAGAGAGTAATTGCCGATGAATGATACTGCTATGCTAACAGAACTGATGGGACAATTTGACACAAAAAAAAGGGGTGAACTTATGTTCACCCCAAGGCTCAGCACGTAGACAAGAGAGAAATACAAACAAAATGCAGCTGAAAAGTTGTTTGTAATTTATATTTAGCAGTAACTATGCCAGTTTCTATTTACCATTTAAAACAAAGCTTTATGTTGGGTGTGAAAGTTGTTAATAAATTTTATGCACAGCGATGGTGCAAATATAAATGGCTTTGCACTTAATTCGGCCTAGCTGCCAGAGCAGGAAATTTTATGAGCTTGTTATGGTCATACGTTTATAAAAAATGGATAGTGATTCACAGTTTTTAAATATGATTAAAAATGCATATTTTTATCGCGCAATCTCTATGCTAATGTCTTGTCAATAATAAAAATAAATAAATTAAATATGCCAAATTGTGCATATTTCAGATAACGGAGAGAGATATAATGACAGTTGGTAAAGAATGGACTGAGCAGTCTATTCAATTAATTATAGATGGATTAAAACATAAGCCTGGCGCGATGTTGCCCATCTTGCATGCAATTCAGAACGAAATTGGCTACATCCCTGAAAAAGCGGTTGCACAGATTGCTGAGTCTTTGTTGCAAACGCGAGCAGAAGTTCACGGAGTAATCAGTTTCTATCATCATTTCAGAACCACGCCGCCGGGAAAACACACGATTGAAATATGTCGTGCAGAAGCCTGTCAGGCTGTCGGTTGCCGATCGTTAGAAGCACATGCAAAACAAGCACTCGGCATTGATTATCATCAAACCACCGCGAACAGACAGTTTTCACTAGAACCCGTTTACTGTCTGGGTAACTGCGCTACTGGCCCTTCTATTAGGATTGATGACGATATCCATGGCCGGGTAAGTCTGGATCGTTTCGATGAATTAGTGGCATCCCATCAGCAAGATATGAAGGAGGTCGGCTAATGAGTCAGCGTATCTATATTCCCTGCGATACAACCGCACTTTCTTTGGGAGCAGATCAACTAGCAGAAGCGGTTCAGCAAGAAATTGAACAACGTGGCCTGGATGCTACTATTGTCCGTAACGGTAGCCGTGGCATGCTTTGGCTTGAACCACTTGTTGAAGTCGAGACGGCACATGGTCGAGTAGGTTATGGGGCTGTGAGTGCTCAGCAAGTACCGGCGTTATTTGATGCTGGCTTGCTGGATGGTAATCAACAACACGAAAGTTGCATTGGTCTGGTTGAAGAGCATCCATACCTTAAAAAACAACAAAGGCTGACATTTGCCCGTTCTGGCATTACTGATCCTGTTTCAATTGAAGACTATATTGCTTTGGATGGTTTTAACGGTCTGAAAAATGCCATTGCAATGCAACCCCAAAATATTGTCGATGAAGTCAAAACCTCAGGCCTGCGTGGTCGTGGTGGTGCCGCCTTCCCAACAGGGATTAAGTGGCAAACCGTTTTAGATACCCCAGCAGAACAAAAATATATTGTCTGTAATGCTGATGAAGGTGACTCCGGTACCTTTGCCGATCGCCTGGTGATGGAATGCGATCCATTTATGCTGATAGAAGGCATGACTATCGCTGGATTGGCCGTTCATGCAACACAAGGTTATATCTATCTCCGTTCTGAATATCCTGTCGCCCATAAACTTCTGAATGAAGCAATTGAACGTGCCTATAAAGCCGGATATCTGGGTGAAAATATTCTGGGGTCGGGTAAACACTTTGATTTAGAAGTGCGTCTCGGTGCAGGTGCTTATATCTGCGGTGAAGAAACGTCTCTGTTAGATAGTCTGGAAGGAAAGCGTGGTCTAGTCAGAGCCAAGCCACCGTTACCAGCCATTGTCGGCTTATTCGGGCAACCGACGGTTGTCAATAACGTGCTTTCGTTTGCTGCTGTGCCTTATATCCTGGATAAAGGCGGTCAGTCGTATGCTGACTATGGCATGGGGCGTTCGCGCGGCACATTACCTTTGCAATTGGCGGGTAATGTAAAACAAGGTGGCTTAGTCGAGTTAGCTTTTGGTATTAGTTTACGAGAGTTAATGGAAGACTTTGGTGGCGGCACGTTGACGGGTAAACCTCTGAAAGCTGTACAAGTAGGTGGTCCGCTGGGTGCTTATCTACCCGCAAGCCAATGGGATACCCTCATTGACTATGAAGAGTTCGCTGCTGTTGGCGCCGTATTAGGCCATGGCGGGGTCGTTATGTTTGACGAAACCGTGGATATGGGACAGCAGGCCCGTTTCTCAATGGAATTTTGTAAAGTCGAGTCTTGTGGCAAATGTACGCCATGCCGAATTGGCTCCACACGGGGTGTTGAGGTCATTGATCGCATTCGCAACGGTGAAAATGCCAATGCGAACTGGGTCTTACTCGAAGACTTATGCGAAACCATGATAGACGGCTCGCTTTGTGCGATGGGTGGCATGACGCCATTCCCTGTCCAGAGCGTTATGAAATATTTCCCAGAAGAACTCAGCGCAACGCGCTAGGAGTGACGACATGAGAATTGAAACATTTAATCCAAATAAAGACTACGGTACGCCAGCTCGTGTATCTGAGAAGTTAGTGACTGTAGAAATTGACGGTGTGGAAATCACAGTGCCTGAAGGCACGTCAGTAATGCGTGCTGCATCGTTAGCGAATATCAATATTCCAAAATTATGTGCAACCGACAATCTGGAATCCTTTGGTTCTTGTCGTTTATGTGCTGTACAGATTGAAGGACGACGTGGCTATCCGGCTTCATGTACAACAACTGTTGATGAAGGCATGAAAGTCACCACGCAAAACAGCAAGTTAGCGAAATTACGCAGAAATGTGATGGAGCTTTACATTTCAGATCACCCACTGGATTGTCTGACCTGTCCTGCCAATGGTAACTGTGAGTTGCAGGATATGGCTGGTGATGTGGGCCTGCGTGAAGTACGTTATGGATATCAAGGTGAAAACCATCTGGATAGTGAAAAAGATAATTCCAACCCATATTTCAGTTTTGATCCAAGCAAATGTATTGTCTGCTCTCGTTGTGTACGTGCCTGTGAAGAAGTGCAGGGAACCTTTGCTCTGACGATAGATGGACGTGGTTTTGATTCCAAAGTCGCTGCTGGTCAAAATGAAGACTTTATGGATTCAGAGTGTGTGTCTTGTGGTGCGTGTGTGCAAGCGTGCCCAACATCTACACTGATGGAAAAAAGCATCATTGAAATGGGCCAACCTGAGCACAGTGTTGTCACCACATGTGCCTATTGTGGTGTAGGTTGCTCATTTAAAGCTGAAATGAAAGGCGACAAAGTGGTGCGTATGGTGCCTTATAAAGGCGGCGACGCAAACCACGGTCATTCTTGTGTGAAAGGTCGTTTTGCCTTTGGTTATGCCACGCATAAAGATCGTATCAAAGCACCGATGATTCGTGAGTCGATTACCGATCCTTGGCAAGAAGTTAGCTGGGAAGAGGCGATTAATTTTGCAGCAACACGCCTGAAAGGTATTCAAGCTAAATACGGTCGTGAAAGTGTCGGTGGTATCACTTCATCACGCTGTACTAACGAAGAAAGTTATTTGGTTCAAAAATTAGTCCGTGCGGCATTTGGTAATAACAACACAGATACCTGTGCACGCGTTTGTCACTCACCAACGGGTTATGGTCTGAAAGTGACCATGGGTGAATCAGCGGGTACGCAGAACTTCGATTCTGTAATGAAATCTGATGTCATCATGGTTATCGGTGCTAACCCAACGGATGCGCATCCGGTATTTGGTTCAATGATGCGTCGTCGTCTGCGTGAAGGAGCCGACTTGATTGTGGCCGATCCACGTCATATTGATCTGTTGAAAACTCCGCATTTGAAAAAAGCACAGCATTTAGCTTTACGCCCAGGTTCTAATGTGGCGCTGGTTAATGCTATTGCACACGTTGTGGTGACAGAAGGCCTGGAAGACAGGGCCTTTGTGGAAAAACGCTGTGATATGGAAAGTTATGAAAAATGGCGTGAGTTCATTCGTGATGAACGTCATTCACCAGAAGCCGTTGAAGCCACAACAGGTGTCGCAGCAGACAAAGTGCGTCAAGCGGCCAGAACTTATGCGACAGCGAAGAACGGTGCTATCTACTATGGTCTGGGTGTGACCGAACACAGTCAGGGGTCAACCATGGTCATGGGTATTGCTAACCTGGCGATGGCAACGGGTAATATCGGTCGCGAAGGTGTGGGCGTGAACCCACTTCGTGGACAGAATAATGTTCAGGGTTCATGTGATATGGGTTCATTCCCACATGAATTGCCAGGCTATCAACACGTTTCAGATGATACTGCGCGTGCACACTTTGAATCAGTCTGGGGTGTGAAACTGGATAATGAGCCAGGTCTGCGTATCCCGAATATGTTTGATTCAGCGATTGCTGGTGAATTTAAAGCCTTATATGTTCAGGGTGAGGATATTGCTCAGTCAGATCCAGGCACACAACATGTGGAAAAAGCACTGCGTTCATTAGAATGTTTGATTGTTCAGGATCTGTTCCTGAATGAAACAGCCAAATTTGCACACGTGTTATTACCTGGGTCTTCGTTCCTTGAGAAGAACGGTACATTCACTAATGCGGAACGCCGTATCAACCGCGTACGTAAAGTGATGCCACCAATAGCAGGTAAGGAAGACTGGGAAATCACAGTGGACTTGTCGAATGCCCTTGGTTATCCCATGCATTACAACCATCCATCAGAAATTATGGATGAAATTGCCTCGCTGACACCTACCTTTACCGGTGTTAACTATGATCGTCTTGACGAGCTGGGCAGTATTCAATGGCCATGTAATGATGAAAATCCAGTGGGTATGCCTACCATGCATGTGGATGATTTCCCGATTGGTAAGGGTCGTTTCAGTGTCACTGAATACGTGGCGACGGATGAACGTACTAATAGTCGTTTCCCATTATTACTCACAACCGGACGTATCCTGTCTCAATACAACGTCGGTGCTCAAACACGTCGTACTGAGAATCAGGCCTGGCATAATGAGGACGTATTGGATATTCATCCATCTGATGCTGAAGTACGGGGTATTAAAGAGAATGACTGGTTAGGTATTACCAGTCGAGCCGGACAAACGGTATTGCGTGCTCGCATTACCGATAAAGTCCTGCCGGGCGTGGTTTACACCACATTCCATCATCCTGGTAGCGGTGCCAACGTTATTACGACTGATAACTCTGACTGGGCGACCAACTGTCCTGAGTATAAAGTGACAGCCGTTCAGGTTGAACGAGTCAGCCAACCTTCAGAGTGGCAGCAAAACTTCAAATCATTTGAAGCGTTGCAGATGAAACTACTGAAAGGGGCAGCAGACACGGCTCACTCAGAGGTAGAAGCTGAGTAATGACAAGCGTTGATAAAACGACAGTTGATGTTGAGGTAGCCGTTCATCACAATGAATCGGCTACCCAATATCAGCATGACGACATTGCTGTTGAAATACCTGTTGCACTGGTTTACAACACGATTTCTCATGCGGTGATGATGGCGACACCGGCAGATTTAGCTGACTTTGCTCTGGGGTTTAGTTTGACTGAAGATATTGTGGATAATGCCGAACAGGTTAGCCATATTCATGTGCAGTCGAATAGTAATGGCATCAGTGTCCGATTGATGATTGCTGATGAAAAGTTTGATGCATTACGTGAGCGTCGACGCAGTTTAGTTGGCCGAACTGGTTGTGGTTTATGTGGTGTTGAATCACTAAAACAGGCTATTCGCCCGATTAAACCCGTTCAGTCGGTGCAAGTTGCGGATGATGTTATCCAGACAGCCTTGAATAATATCAAGCAATACCAACAGCTTCAGCAACTGACAGGGGCGACCCATGCAGCAGCTTGGTGTGATCTTGAGGGCAATATTGTGCTAACGAGGGAAGATGTCGGCAGACACAATGCACTGGATAAACTCATCGGAGCGCATGTTAAAGCCGGATTATCGCCACATGACGGTTTTGTTTTAGTCACCAGTCGTGCCAGCTATGAAATGGTACAGAAAACAGCCAGCGCTGGTTTTGGCTGTCTTGTGGCAGTGTCTGCCCCCACATCTTTAGCGATTGAACAAGCACAGCATGTGGGTCTGAAGCTGGTTGGCTTTGCCCGTTCTGGTCGTCACGTCATTTATCACGATCCGTTTACTCAATATGATCACGAAAAAGCCCACAGGGCAATGTAAGGAAAGTAACAAAATGAGTCATAGTCCGGTTGAAACTTTGATCAAAATGATTAACCAAATCGCGGCCAATAATCGCGCTTACGAAGATAAAGAGGCAGCTGAACGTGTTGCCAGTCATATCAAGCGCTTCTGGGCCAGAAAGATGAAAGAAGATTTAGTGGAATATCTGGATGCTGGTGGTGCTGAGCTGGATCCGATTGCGAAAGAAGCAGCAGAGCAAGTTAAAAGTGGCATGGAAGAAGCCGCTGCCACGAAGCAAGCTGTTTAACCCTCTTCTTCTCAACATAAGCAACAAATATAAGGCCTTTAAGGCCTTATATTTTATGTGTCGATATTATTCTTGTGTAATAGCGGCTGGTTGGCGGTTTTCATCAATATGAACATAGACAATGTCAGCTTCTGCTACTTTCATTGTCGTTTCATTTTTTCCATCACGTCGTTCAATTAATACCGTTACTTTCACAGTGATAGAGGTTGTGCCAATCCGTATCGTATCGACATAAATACTAACAATATCAGCCACCAACACGGGCGCAATAAACTGAAAATTATTGACGGCGACAGTAACAACCCGGCCGCCGGCAAGACGACTGGCATAAATACCACCGGCAATATCACATTGCGACATTAACCAACCACCAAAAATATCACCAGCGATATTCACATCACTCGGTCTGGCCATAATCCGTAAAACGGCATGTTTATCTTGTGGTAACTCCATTACGAATCCTTAACTGAAAATAGATTTATCGTGTCTTTGTTATACAAAAAATACAGAGACTTCTCATGTATAGTGATTTTATCAAGCAGAATAAGTGGAGTGGATGATGAAATTAAGACAGCTTTGTATCGTCGTTGTTTTCAGTATATTAAATGTGCAGGCCAATGCTGATGAAAATCAATGGCCTGTATTTGGTGGTAACCAATGGCATCAAAGACATTCACCGCTGACACAAATTAATCAAGATACCATCCAGAACTTACAGCCTGCGTGGCAATATCAAAGCGGTATTAAAGCCACTTTTCAAGCAACGCCTATTGTCAAAGGTAAGGTGATGTACTTGTCTTTACCCTTTAATGATGTGGTGGCATTAGATGCCAAAACGGGGCAACAAATATGGCGTTATCATCATGAGCGAATCACATCCCGTGAGATGTGTTGTGGTCCGGCGAATCGAGGTGTCGCTGTTGATGACTATCATGTGTATATGGGCACAGTAGACGGTCGGTTGATTGCTTTGGATCAACAAACAGGCAAGTTAGCCTGGGATAGAGATGTCACTCTAGGTGAGAGTGGTATTCAGGAGGATATCGCTACGCTGGGGGACGAGGCTAAAGGAAAAGTATCGGGTAAATCAGGCGCCGGTATCAACATGGCACCCATGGTGTACAAAGGCCAGGTCATTATTGGCATTACAGGTGTTGGTTATGGCTTACATATCGACTCTCCTGACGTTAATGCACCTTTGGGTGCTGTGGTGGGAATCGCCGGTGAGTATGGACGGAGAGGCTTTCTTGCTGCCTATGATGCTGAAACCGGAAAACCCTTATGGCAGTTCGATACCATTCCAGAACACAATTGGGAAGGCCAGTTCGTGACAACTACACCGGGTGGTGAAGCCTTACCCAGAGATATCGAAAAAGAAAAAGCGGTGTTAGCAGAATATCCTGATGCGTGGCGTTATGGCGGTGGCTCAGCCTGGAGTACGCCTGCAATAGATGAGGATACCGATACACTATTTTTTGGTACCGGGAATCCATCGCCACAGATGGAAGACTCGTCACGACCTGGTGATAATCTCTACACATCTTCTATCATCGCATTAGATGCCATGAGTGGCAAAGTAAAGTGGTATTTCCAGCAAGTCCCCCATGATCTATGGGGATATGATGTGGCCAGCCCTCCGGCATTATTCACTGTGGATATTGATGGCAAACAGATCAAAGCACTAGGGCAGGCGGGAAAAACAGGCTGGTTTTATGTGTTAAACCGTAACACCGGCAAACTGTTATTTCGAAGCGAAGCCTATGTGCCGCAACAGAATATGTTCAAACTGCCTAGTGAAGAGGGTACCGTTATCTACCCGGGCGTACTTGGCGGCTCGAACTGGTCACCTATTTCTGTTGATCAACAACGTGGACTGGCTTTTATCGCGGGTATTCACTGGCCAATTAATTATCGCCTGCATCAAATGGGGACCGGCGATGGTGAGTCAGGGGTGAAATATTCTTCTATGTCACCCATGAATGATGTTGAGCACTATGGGCTATTAACGGCGATCGATATCAATACTGGCCAAATTGTTTGGCAATATAAAACCCCAAATCCATTATTAGGCGGGGTGCTTAGCACGGCTGCCGGTCTTGTCTTTACAGGTGAAGGGGATGGTCGATTATTAGCCTTTGATGCGGCCTCAGGTGAGCTGTTATGGCAAGGTCACTCAGAAGCCGGTGTGAATGCGCCACCAATCAGTTATGAGATTGAAGGAAAGCAGTATATTGCTGTTGCCAGTGGTGGCAATAAATTATTCGGCTATAAAACAGGTGATTATATGAAAGTATGGGCATTAAAGGATTAATGTCTCACTTAAGTTAACGCCACGTTGCAATATTAAAAACCGGTTAAGTCTTTTTTAATATTTGTTAACCATACTCAGCCTCAGTTTAAAAAAGTAGGTGATGAGATGACCACAGATATTAAAACAACGCTTGAGTTTTCAGATAAATATGATGATACACATGCGAAAGCTTATTTTGAAAAACATCAGGATGGCTTATGGCGTCAATTATCTAACTGGCGTGATCATCAAGTGGCCAGACAAGCACTTAAGCTCGCGGGTGACCCAAAAACGGTATTAGATGTGCCATGTGGTACAGGTCGATTCTGGTCTTTATTATGTGAAAATCCACAACGCCAGATCTTTGCCAGTGATTATAGCCAGGACATGATAAACACTGGCATGCGGTATCGTGACAAGGCAATAACACAACGGGTAGAAGCCTTTCAGGCGTCGGCGTTCAGCCTGGATGTACCAGATAATTTTGTAGAAAATATTTTCTGTATTCGTCTTATTCACCATATTGGTGATGCACAAGATCGCTTAACACTGCTGAAAGAGTTTCATCGGGTAACGCAAAAAACCGTGATTATTTCGTTATGGGTGGATGGTAACTTTAAAGCTTGGCGTCGTAAAAAGCTGGAGAAAAAACGCCACGCAAGAGAGTACCAAAACCGTTTTGTGATTAATCAGCACACCATAGAAAATGAGTTCCGTCAAAGTGGGTTTGAAGTAAAAGCGGCCATCGACTTTTTACCCAAATATGCGATGTGGCGTACTTACGTGCTCGAAAAGCGATAACAAGCAATCAGTTAACGAATTTGTCTCGCTCGAACAGATCGGCCCTTCACTTTGCCTTTGGCTAAGTAATTCATGGCTTGCCTGAGGGCACTGTGTTCAACGGCCACGTAGCTGGACATATCGCGAATATCAATCTTGCCTATTTGCTGACCGTTTAAACCCGCATCGCCAGTTAAGGCACCTAAAATATCACCAGGGCGTATTTTATTTTTACGACCACTATCCAGCTGGATGGTGGTCATCTTGCCTTGCAGCGTGAAACCTGAATCGGTCTTTAGCTTGGATAAATTGCCATAATGAACTGGCTCGGAGACATAGTTTTCAATGGCAACAACCCGAGGCGCGTCGGCTGGTGTGACGATACTTATCGCCATGCCTTTTTCACCAGCACGACCAGTTCGGCCGATACGATGCACATACACTTCCGGATCGCGTGGTAATTCATAGTTAATGACCATTTCCAGAGCGGCGATATCCAGACCTCTGGCGGCAACATCGGTCGCCACCAATACCGGGCAACTGTTATTGGCAAAACGAATCAGTGCCTGATCACGATCCCGTTGTTCAAGATCGCCATGAATAGCGGCCGCTTGTATTTGTTGACTGGACAACCACTGAGCCACGTCATCACACTGCTTTTTGGTATGACAGAAGATGACAGCATTAGCCGGTTTATAGTGCTGAATCAGCTTGATTAACGCCTGATCACGTTCATTTTTATTGATATCAAAAAACAGTTGCTCGATAACATCTTGCTTATGTTCAGAGATAACCTTAACTGATACGGGTGACTTTTGGATGGATTCGCTCATCTGCTGAATCGTGTCAGGATAGGTGGCAGAGAACAGAGCGGTCTGACGCGATTCTGGTGTTTGATCAATGATGTGGTGAATCACTTCAGCAAAGCCCATATCCAACATACGATCCGCTTCATCGAGAATCAGCACTTTCAGTTGATCTAACTTTAAACAGTTTTTGCTATGTAAGTCATTTACCCGGCCCGGCGTGCCCACGACGATATGTGTGCCATGTTCTAGTGACGCAATTTGTGGGCCGATGGGTTTACCACCGCATAAGGTGGTGACTTTGATGTTAGGCATTAAACGCGCGAGCTTGCGTAATTCACTGGTGATTTGTTCTGCCAGCTCGCGGGTCGGACTTAAGATTAACGCTTGCACCCCAAAGAAACGTGGGTTGATGCTATTTAATACGCTGATTCCAAACGCTGCCGTTTTACCACTGCCGGTTTTCGCCTGGGCGACCACATCGCGGCCTTTTAATAACCAGGGTAATGTTTCTGCCTGAATGGCTGTCATGCTGTCATAACCTAATGAGGTTAAGGCATCCAGTTGAGGCTGAGATAAGGGAAGGGACGAAAAAGCAGTATCTGACATAGGAACTCAATTAATAATCACGTGCATGCGTGATGGCTGTTCAGCGGATATGAAAATAAGACTTAGCGTTGTTCCGCAATCAAGACTGAACTTCTTAATGGGAGAGAGATAAACTCAGGGAGCTAGTAGTCCTTTGAATATGGGAAAGAATTATACCTTGCTAACCTTAGCAAAGCGACATAACACTTCGCCGTCACAGCAGAAAGATCTTATTGATCTTGTTCGGCGAGTTTTTCTGCTAATGAAAGTAAGGTGGTTGTCTGACTTTTTATCTGTTGATAAACATCCGGATCAAGTTGTTTCAGCCACCGCTCGGGAATAGCATCCACGCCATATTTTGCGCCAGCCAACATACCTGCGAGAGCGCCCACCGTATTGGCATCACCGCCCATATTGACCGTCTTAATCACACAGGATTCCAGGCCATCGGTCGTATGAAAAAAATGCAGCACGGTTTGCATAGTATCCACGATATAGCCAGAGCTATGACCAGGGTAGGGTGAGAAAGCAAACAAGGGCTCTTTTTCAATGAACTCAGAAATGGTGTGTTCAGCCAAATCAGTTTCTTGCCGAATTAAATGCTTTATCAGATATCCCAGCATCTGACTGGCTCGGTCAGATAAGCTGTTGTGGTGAGTAAAATGATTTTGTTCACAAAGCCAGTGTTCAAACTCATCATCTCGATATAAACAGATCAAAGCCAAAGGTAATATTCGGCTACAGGCGCCATTACCAGCGTCATGTTCGTCATAAGGAGCAATGATCTCACCGGTATTTTTATAGCGACGAATTCCCCGAAGGACTGCTTCGCTGATATCGGTCGGATGTTTGCTTAACCACACAACAAAGTAGTCGGCAGTCGTTTTGATATCCCAGCCCTGCGCGTCGATAATCGCTTGGCCCAGCGTCAAGGTCATCTCGGTGGCATCGGTGACATGACCTTTGGGTAATCTTAACCAGCCACCGCCGGTAATATCTTTGTGAACACCAAAGCTTGCCTGAATCTGTTCTGGTGTCATAAATTCCAGTGTGGCACCCAGTGCATCACCACAAGCAAAACCAAGATAAGCGCCTAAAGCACGATCATAGAGAGAAGATGCTGTTATCGTTGCATCTGAATTCATCTTTATTGAGCCTTATTATCCATTTGTCGGGTATTCCAAAAAACTGCCGCCAATAATAAAGCTGGGAATGTATCGCGACATTGATCCTGATCATGAAGATGATGAAATGCCTGTTGTTCTATTCAAATGACAGGCATGGAAGATGATGTATTGGAAAAGGCTGGAACGAGCTAGAAGAAATGCAGTTATTCGATGATGGCAGCGGATTTAATTTGCGCCCAGACTTTATCACCAACAGAAACGCCGAGATGATGAAATGAACGTGAAGTAAGACGGCAAAGGAGAAAATTAGCGCCGATCTTAAGTCTCACTAATAAGATGGCTGGATGATCACCTGCGCCGACTTCTTCGATGATGGCCTCGATTGTATTGGCAATACTGGAATCTTTATCAGGAGATAGGGTGAGACTGACATCGCGAGCCAGTACTTGCAGACGTACCTGACTGCCGATAACAAAATTCATATCTCTAACCCACATGCTGCCACCGTCAAACGCAGCCTCAGCAAGGTGCCATTCAGATTGAAGTTGTTCAATCCTGGCTTCAATGATGACGCTAGCTTGCTCATCCATTTGTGAAGATAAATCCAGCCGAGACAGTGTGTGATTCAGCGGGCCAGTAGCTTCAACCCGACCTTCTTTTAGTAACACGATATGATCCGCTAATCGTGCGACTTCTGTTGGGGAATGACTGACATAAATCACCGGCATTTTTAAGGTGTCATGTAGTTTTTCTAAAAATGGCAAAAACTCACGTTTTCTAGCTACATCGAGTGCAGCTAAAGGTTCATCCATTAATAACAGTTTTGGATTCACTGCCAGACTTCGGGCAATGGCGACCCGTTGTTTTTCACCGCCAGAGAGTTTGGCTGGTTTGCGATCAAGTAAATGTTCAATCCCTAACAAGTCGATGGTTTTATCGAGTGGAAAATCGGTATTGGTTTGTTTTCTGCGTTTGAAAGCATAATTCAAATTCGCCATCACACTCAGGTGAGGGAATAAAGCTGACTCCTGAAACACATAAGCAATAGGGCGCTGGTGGGGCGGTATGAAGATGTTTTCATCCTGCCAGACATCACCATTAAAAATGAACTTGCCCTTGGCTTTTTCCAAACCTGCCATACAACGCAAAATGGTGGATTTCCCTGAGCCAGATGGACCAAACAAAGCGGTGACACCCTGAGCGGGTATGCTCAAATCCACATCCAGCGTAAAGCCGGGATGCTCGAGATAAAAGCGTGTTTCAATGCCAGACTTGCTCATGCGGTTTTTCTTTTATTGGGGTTAAACAGATACAGCAATAACAAGGTGACAAATGAAAACGCAATCATAATGGCCGATAGCTCCCATGCTTGGTCGTATTCTAAAGCCTCAACGTAGTCATAAATTTGCACTGAGACGACACGAGTGACATCAGGAATATTGCCACCAATCATTAACACCACACCAAACTCACCGACCGTATGTGCAAACCCCAGTATTCCACCCGTCAGAAATCCGGGTAGGGCTAGTGGCAGGGCAATCGTTAAAAAGCGATCAAGTGGATTCGCACCCAGCGTGGCAGCGGCTTCCAGATAATGTTCACTAATATTTTCAAAGGCTAACTGTATCGGTTGCACGACAAAAGGCAGAGAATAAAAAATGGAGGCAATCACCAGTCCAGTAAAAGTAAAAGGCAATGTGCCAAGCCCTAGTGCCTGAGTGAGTTGACCCACAGGACCTTCAGGTCCCATAGCGACGAGTAAATAAAAGCCGATAACCGATGGTGGTAACACAATCGGCATCGCCACCAATGCCTCAATAGCGACTTTGGCACGACAACGGGTACGAGCCAGCCACCATGCGATAGGTGTGCTAATGAGTAACAGCAAAATGGTGACGATGCTAGCTAGTTTTGTCGTTAGCAAGATGGCAGAGAGGTTGGCGTCACTAAACATGATGTTTTATGCCAGTCCGTGTTTAGTGTGAATAACCATAGGATTCGATAATCGCCAGGGCTTTGTCTGATTTCAGGTAGTCGAGCAATGCTTTTGCTGCATCATTATCTTTTGCTTTCTTAAGTAATACGGCATCCTGACGAATCGGTGAATAAAGATCTTTAGGCACAATCCAACCCGATCCCGAGCTTAACTTGCCCTGTTTCATGACCTGTGACAAAGCCACAAAACCCAGTTGAGCATTATGCGTAGCAACAAATTGATAAGCTTGGGCAATGTTTTCTCCCATCACGATTTTGTTGGCAACATCATCATAAACACCCAGATTATTTAATGTCTCGACTGCAGCTAAGCCATAAGGCGCAAGCTTGGGATTAGCTAATGACAGATGTTTAAACTGACCGGCTGTTAATACGTCTGGACTTTGACTATCGATAAAATCGGCGTTTGTTGACCATAAAACCAAGCCTCCAAGCGCATAGCTAAAACGACTGCCTTTAACACTCAGCTCTGCCTCTTCCAATGCTAATGGCTTAGCCGTATCAGCAGAAAGAAACACATCAAACGGGGCACCGTTTTTGATCTGGGCAAAGAACTTACCGGATGAAGCAAAAGAGAGTACTGTCTTATTACCTGTTTCTTCATCAAAGGCCGCCGCAATGTCCTGCATCGGTTCGGTGAAATTAGCGGCCACGGCGACCATGACCGTTTGTGCTTGAACACTAGAAAAGGTACATAAAAAGAATAGGGTAGTGAGCAGTTTTTGTATCGTCGTCATGGTGTTCTCTTAAAATTAGTTCGCAACAGCAAGAATCACATTAGAAGCTTTAATTAATGCGCTGACTTGCATATCTGGCTTGAGCCCAAGCTCATGAGCACTTTCATTGGTGATAGTCGCAGCCAGTGTTTTGCCGCCATTGAGTTCGATAATGACTTCTGTATTTATCGCACCTTCATGACATCGAGCCACTCTGCCTGAGAGTTTATTTCTGGCACTGGTTTTGAGTTGATGGTCCAACGTTAAAATCACCCACGAAGCCTTAATCATTGCGTAGGCTTGTGTTCCTTCTTTTAGCGCCAAGTGTTCAAGACTGTCAGTGGTAATATTGGCAACAATTTCATCTTCACCACCGATATCTAAAATGACTTCATTAGATATCTCGCCTTGTTTAATTGTTTTCACTTTGCCAAGAAACTGATTACGAGCACTGGTTTTCAAATCAAATCTCCTGATGAGCTGATAGTAAGCATCAAAGTCATCAACGACCTCGTTTAATTGATGCAGAACCCGCTCACGTTCCTGATCAAGTCGACGAAATGTGCCGATAAGCCGACGGCCATGATCAGTCAACTTAGCTCCACCCCCATCACGACCACCTTTGCGACGTTCTACCAGAGCACTGTCGGTCATATTATTAATAGCTTCAACAGCATCCCAGGCGGTTTTATAGGTCATACCTAATGCTGTTGCTGCGGCGCGAATTGAGCCTGTCACATCAATCTGCTCCAACAACGCCATATGATCGTATTTACGACCACGACTGAATAAAGCGGAGGTGTTGTCTGTATGTTGCTCAGTCATCTGGTTTTTATTGTCTCTAAATATCGATAGTAAGTAACACTATATATCGGTATGGGCAACTCTACAATCTCAGCTTTAATAATGCTTTGTGTGATTTGTAATAGGTTCAGGAGAGAGAACTAAAAATGATGTGCTTATCTGCAATAGTACAGAGAATCATGATGGATACATCATCAGCTTTTTATCATTGAATGCTTCTGTATGTTGCTCAACAATTAAAACTATGGAATATTGACCTAATATCAATAGATTGCATTGCGATTTAAACATCAGTTCGTAAAGGATTTAAAGGAACATAGAAATGGAAAGTTCAAGATGAATATCGCTTATTCCCACAGAAATATTCATTTCCAAGATAATCAAAATATGGCTCTATTTTCACAGGCCATTTCATCTTTTTGGCTCTATTTCTCAAAAAAATTTAATCGCATTTTTATTAATAATCAAAGGATTGGAAGTATTAAGCCGGAATTATGAAGCGATTTTTTAATATTTATTGCGAAGCCACATGCTTCATAAAAGACACTCTTAGTAATACTCTTTAAAATTGAAGTTTTAAACCGGCGCTCTGATTGAGCGGGGTGCCAAATCGTAGTCACAAGGATGGTGGTCATTTCCAGTTTTACCGTCCTTATTCTTTTGCTAAAAATAGTTAGTCTGGAGTCGAGCAGCGACTACTTTATGGGCTGTCGCGCTTCTGGGCGTTAGTGCAAAGCGGCAGCACGGCGATTATCGCCGGGGTGCATAGCAGGCTTTAGTGGTTCAGCAGTTTCTAATGGCAATTCACTCTTTCTAGTGTTGTGCCAAGTATACTAACATGCAACTCAACGTCAGAAGCTAAAGCTGTTTGGGCCTCCGCCTAGTCACTTAATTTTATGCTTTAATAGCACAAAATCAATCAACAAAGCTCCGGCCCGTTAGCGGAGTGTTATGTTTGGTGAGGCTTAGAGTAATGAAATTAACCGGAAGTAAGATGGATAGTGACTTTCGTGAAAAGCTGTTACGCATCACGGGCTTAGTAAAATGAATCAAGTCAGGTTGGCATTAGCTCAGGCTGTGGCATGTAAAAAAATTACAAACAAAGGTGGCATCGCCCTTTGGTCTAGTAGTTCTTCAAATTCGTTGTTACCTGTTCACCCGCAGCCTGCGGTATCAATGATGATCACTTTTTAGAGAAGGTATCACCATCTTTGCAAAAGCTGGTTTCTGCATCATTGCTCCTTGACGGCTGAGGTGGTCTCCATCACGATAAATCGGAACACTTTCTTCGAAAAGAGGGCATGGGCCCGCACTGCAAAAATCCTTAAAAACAGGGACGTATGTCACATTATCAAGACTTTGTGCTAGCTTGATCAAAACAGGTTCATAGGAGTTACGGCGCTTCTGGACTTCCGATTCGGGAAGATATGCACTGAAGTCAGTTGTCTGTTGTTGCCAAAAAGCACTTCGTGCCAAATGTTGCAAGTCGAGTTGACTACCAGCAGGAACGTCATCCAGAACAATAAATCTATGCTTTGGATACTTCTTGAATAGCCGACCCAGAGCTCGCTCGAAGATCGGTATATTTTCTTTGGACGTAGATGCCTGGGATTTACTATCCTGATAAAGCCAGAACCTTCCCTTCCAATTTGTTCCCGTGGCATAGTCTGCCCAGGCGCCAGAGAGTATGATCGTGCGAATATCGGAATGTGCGGCAATAATTTTCTCCGCATGCTCGATACGTGCATCAACTTGCTTTCCAATCATCTCCCTACCAAGACCAAAGAAAAAGCCGGGAGAGGTATATTGTAAACCAGATAGGTTAACTTCCTCTGCAGCGGAGAACAGAGCAGGACTAAGAGCAAATGCATGGCTGTCCCCGATAAGAATGAAGGTTGGGGAAATATCCTTGTGCCCTTGAAAACAGGGGGCTGCGGTTATGGCAGATTTATAATTCGGGAAACAATCCTCCCTTGGAGTAGCAAAAGGAGTTGGATCGATAAGAGCAAGTATTTGTTTCGGTACGCGCTGTGGAAATCCCTGAGCTATGATGATCGCTATACAGATGGAAACCGCAACTCCCATCGCGCTCACGGTTCCCACTATACATCCCTTGGTAGTTGGCAGCAGTTTTTTGCGGCGGAATGGCTGTTCAACATAACGCCAACTGAGAGTTGCAAGAACGAAGGATACGACCACTGCGAGAATCCTGTTCAGCGGCTGATGATTAGCCAAGTCTCCATAGTTTAAAAAAACCATGACTGGCCAGTGCCAGAGGTAAAGTGAGTATGAAATCTTTCCAACGAAAACTAGAGGGGATGTGCTTAATAGCCGCACAGTAGCTAAACTCTGGTCCTGTGCACCAGTATGCAACAGCAATAATGTTGCGAGCACTGGAGCCAACGCGATGAAACCAGGAAAACCAGCACTCTCCTCCATGATGAACACCATAATAACTAGTGAAGTAAGAGCGACAACTGATAGAGTCTGTAAAACAGCGCGTTTTCGGGGAAACCAAGGAATGAAATGCAGTAGAGCACCGGCGATAAGTTCCCATGCACGCGTGTAAGGCATATAAAACCCCTTCGGTTGATAAGTAAAGGTGTAATAAATGCATAGTCCAAAAGAGATGGCACAACCCACTACCATCAAGATTTTCAACGTCTTCCATCCAACAAGACGACTAGCGATAATTAAGAAGATCGGCAAAACCAGATAAAACTGTTCCTCAATCGCTAACGACCAAGTATGCAGTAGAGGCATTAATGCTGCGGACTGGCTGAAATAGTCGATCGTATTGTAGAACCAGAAGTTAGATACCATCAGAACATTGGCAATAGCACTTTTTGCAAATGCCATAAAGTCATCGGGCAGCATAGAAAATGAGTAGATAAAAAACAGTATCGCAAGCATTGTGAACAGTGCTGGCATCAGTCGCCGAAAACGGCGCTCATAGAATCGCGCAAAGCTGAAAGTACCTGATTGGATCTCATCCATCACGATACGGGATAAAAGATACCCGGATATAACAAAGAAAATGTCTACCCCAATGAACCCACCGGGAAATGACAGCCCCGCATGATATAGAACAACAGGCATAACAGCGACGAATCGCAAGCCGTCGATATCAGGGCGGTATTGCAGCGACATGGATATGTGATTCCTTATTTTCTGGTCAATTCTGAAATATCTCGATACCAAATGTTTGGCCTGGATATTTCCCAACGAGATTTTCAACTCCTACAGTCGAATATTGGGCTCCCTTTGGGGCAGCCCTAATCTAGCAATTACGATCTGCTATAGCAACATTATTAAGATTAAGTGCACTGATAGGCATTTCAATGTCAGACGCATCATCACAGAACCCAGAATCAAGGGGGCAGACAACTTGATCTAAGTTCTGAAAATCAATAGTTTGAGAGTGTTTGATTTTCAGTGCTTCAGTTGAAAGTGATCTGCGTATTTTTTTGAACGGTGATGTTAAGCCGCTTAGCCATGCGGATAAGGTTTGAGCGATCCATCTGCAACTGTTTTGCCGCATGTGCCCAGTTACCATCGGCTTGTTGTAATGCTTGGGCGATGATTCTTTTTTGAAAGGCTTCGGTCGCTGATTTTAAACTCATATTGGGCAGGCTGTGAGCTGGGTTAGTATCCAGCTCAGATAAGTTGCCTACTGGTTTATCAGCTGTAATTTCAAGCAATTCTGATGTGAGTGACACTATGGCCTGATGAGGTGAACTGGCTTTCGCTCTTAACGCTGCTCGGCTGATCACATGCTCGAGTTCACGTACATTGCCTGGCCAGGAATAATTGAGCAGGCTGGAGTTGGCTTCTGACGTTAATCGAAGCTGGCGGATATTCAACTGACGGCTGATACGCTCTAGAAAATATCCGGCCAAAAGCAACACGTCTTCTCCACGATCTTTCAGACTAGGCAGATGAATGGGATACACCGCCAGACGATGATAAAGATCCGAACGGAATTGTTCATTCTCGACTTCTTTTTCCAGATTTCTATTAGTGGCAGCAATAATCCGTACATCCACATGTTCGACCTTATCTTGACCAACAGGTTGAATCTCGCCCGACTGCAATACCCGTAATAATTTGCTCTGTGTGCTGAGCGGTAACTCACCCACCTCATCCAGAAATAAGGTGCCGCCATTTGCTAGCTGAAACTTACCAGCACGTGCTTTATCTGCACCAGTAAAGGCGCCTTTGGTGTGTCCAAATAATTCACTTTCAACCAATGATTCTGGCAGGGAAGCACAGTTCAAATACACCAGTGGTGCCGTTTTACGATCTGAAATTTGATGTATTTTCCTGGCAACCAGCTCTTTGCCGACGCCGGTTTCCCCGGTAATCAGTACGGTGAAATTGGAGCCAGATACCAGTTCGATATTATTTTTCAGCGTTTGCATGACTGGGCTTTGCCCAATAATCTCTCCGCCGTCTTTTAATAAGGCTTCCTGGGTTAACTCTTTGACGACTTCTTGAGCATGATGGGCGCTGAGTTCTAGCTTCTTGAACTCCAAGGCTGTTTTTAAGGTAGCAGCGGATAAGGCCGTGATTAATTCCAGCGTTTTTAATTCAATATCATCAAAAGCATGCGGCTTAAAGCTATCTAAAGTGACAACACCAATAAGCTGATTATCTGAATACAGGGGGAAGCCCATACAGGAATGAATGGGTAAGTTACCTAACTGAGACACCAGCAAACCATCATAGGGATCGGGTAAATCACAGTCGTTAGCAAATAACAGTGGTTTGTTTGACTCACAGATATGTTGAAGTCGTGGGTGTTCTGCAAGTAAAAAGCGCCTGCCTAATACGTCTGACGATAATCCCTGCATGGCTAGCGGCGTCAGCATGCCATCACGAAAGCCGAGTAACACCACCGCGTCACAGGCAATGGCTTTTCGTATCGAGCCTAAAAGACGGTCAAACCGATCCCCAGTATTCAAACTGTTGGCTAAATCGAGGGCGACTTCCACTAAAAGGTGATGGCTGTTTAATGACATTGTGCTGTTCATTTTAATTAGGTTATAAAAACATGAGTAGGTCAATATGACTTAGTTTGGTGTGGGTCATAAAGACACGTTTGATAAATTATATCTGACTAAGTGATTGAATTATATAAGCAGGTTTATCTGGCATAGCTTCTGCAATGTGTGAGTAGCAATACATAAAACAGCACAGCGAGGACAACATGTTAGATACACAAACTATTCAAATCGTTAAAAGCACCATTCCCTTACTGGAAGGGGCGGGCACAGCCGTCACTGATCATTTTTATCAGCGTATGTTTACCGCCAATCCAGAGTTAAAAGATATCTTTAATCTGAGCAATCAAAAAAGCGGTCGTCAGCAATTTGCTTTGTTTAGCGCTGTGGCGTCTTATGCTAAATACATTGATAACCTGGGTGAGCTGGGCGAGTTGGTCGAGCGCATCGCACAGAAACACACCAGCTTTGATATTCAGCCTGAGCAATATCAGATAGTCGGTCATCATCTGATTGAAACCTTACGAGAGTTAGCACCGGATGAGTTCACCGACGATGTGGCTGAGGCCTGGATAAAAGCCTATCAGTTATTGGCAACGGTATTAATCGACCGTGAAAAAGCACTTTATCAAAGTAGCAGAGAAGAGCAGGGCGGTTGGACCGGGGCTAGAGCGTTTCGAGTCAAAGACAAAAACAAAGAGTCTGAGTTAGTGACCAGTTTTATTTTTGAACCGGTGGATGGACAGCCGATAAGACAGTATCAGCCGGGCCAGTATATTGCTGTCAGGGTGAAACCTGATAATGCCGAGCATGTTGAGATTCGCCAATATTCACTCTCAGATAAATATCATCCTGATCATTACCGCATTAGTGTGAAGCGTGAGCGTTCTCCTATAAAAGGTATGGTGTCTAATCATCTGCATGATGAGGTGGAAGTGGGGGACACAGTTGAATTAATGCCACCGGCGGGCGCTTTCTTTTTAACCCAACCCAGCAGACCGGTGATGTTGATTTCTGGCGGAGTTGGCTTAACGCCAATGATGTCTATGCTGGAGACATTAGTTAGTGATGAAGCTTATCAGCACGATATTTTCTTTTTACATACCTGCAAAAACGCTCAGCAACATTCATTTAAGCAGCGTTTGGCGGCGTTGAAAATGACGCGGCCTAATCTGCATGAGTTTTATTGGTATAGCGAAGAAACCCATGTGTCAGATGATATCAATTTAGGCTTGATGGATATCAACCTGCTCAGAGACAAAGTCGATTTCAATAATGTCGATGTGTATCTGTGCGGCCCACTGGAGTTTATGCGCTTTGTACGCTTGCAACTGCATGTGAATGGTGTGCCTTCTGAGCGTATTCATTTTGAAACATTCGGCCCACATGACGAGATTATTTAACCTCACCCAACAGCTGAGCCCGAAAGGGCTCGCTGTTTTATCTTTTGGTATCTGTTTATGCCTATAAAATCCTGCCGTGCGTTTTTTTCACAGCCTGTGTTCGATCTCGCTTTCAGGCCTTTATTTTTATTGGCTAGTCTGTTTGGCATCATCGCTCTGCTTTATTGGGGAGGTGTATGGAATGGTTGGGTAAATCCGAGTAATGCATTGCCGGCCACACTCTGGCATGGTCATGAAATGATGTTTGGTTTTGTCGGTGCGGTGTTGGTTGGCTTTTTATTAACGGCCGTCCAAACCTGGACAGGTTTACGCTCCATTTATGGTAAGCAATGTGCTTTATTAGTCGGTTGTTGGCTTGTAGGCCGTATTGCGATGTGGCCAGCAGTTAGCTTGCCATCCTGGTTAGTGCTATTGCTGGATAGCAGTTTTTTTATTTATGCAGCTATTTTCTTAGCCAAATTGATTTATCAAAAGAAACAAACGCGTAATTACTTTGCAGTCCTAGTGTTGCTGCTACTGATTTTTACTAATATTAATTTCCATCTATCCAATCAGTTGCAGCAGTTTGAAACGGCAAGCAACAGTCTTTATTCAGCCGTATTTCTGATTACGCTGATGATGGCAGTCATTGGTGGCCGTATTATTCCGATGTTTACGGCTAACACCACGCAGATTCCAGCCAGACCTCGTTGGATATGGCTGGACAGGACAGCGCTGTTTTCTGTCTGGTTAATTGTGGCGGTGTTTTTCCTGCAATTACAAACGTGGATACCGGCTGGTGTTCTGGCCGTAATGCTAGTGATATCAGCATGTCTCACTGCAATAAGGTGTGCTTGCTGGCGGTTTTTTACTACCTTATCTCACCCGTTATTATGGTCATTACACTTGAGTTACTGGTGTATTCCTCTTGGGTTTAGTCTGCTGGCCTATCATTATGCAGGTGGTGATATCAGCATGAATGATGCCCTACATACGTTAACGGTCGGCGGCATGGGCGGACTTATTTTAAGCATGATGTCACGAGTCTCACTCGGTCATACTGGCAGACCCATTATCGCGTCTTCAAAGATTAAAATCGCTTTCATCTGCGTGTTGATAGCCGGCTTAGTGAGAACACTGATGTTTACCATCTTTTCAGCCAGTTTATTGAGTCTATGGCTCAGTATTCTGCTATGGGTGTTGGCATACAGTATTTTTCTGTATCAATACACGCCCATTTTATTCGCCGAGAGAAAGGGGTGAGCTCGATAAAACCTGTTGCTATATGAGGATGATTTAAATAGGTATAATTTATGCCTATTTTGTATCCCGTGATTTTAATTTATGAAGCATGCTTTAAAACGACTTATGCTATGGCTGGGGATTGAGAAAAACAGAACCAGCCATAGTGAAAAAGTGATCTCAGCATTCGGGGCGATGGTCGGTATTCTAGTGACCATTCTGATGACAAAATGGCTGTCACAGCATATTGCAATCAGTGCGGGTTCAGAGTTATTGATTATTGCCTCTTTTGGTGCCACTGCCGTATTGGTGTTTGCTGTCCCTCATGGTGCCTTATCACAACCATGGCAAGTGATTGCAGGTCATCTAATCTCTGCCGCCGTGGGTGTGACCTGCCAATATCTTCTTGGTGCCACGCCACTCGCAGCCGCTATTGCCGTGGGTTTGGCGGTGGGGCTGATGTATTACACCCGTTGCATACATCCACCAGGTGGTGCCACTGCTTTAAATGCTGTTATGGGCGGGGCTGGTATTACACAACTGGGCTACAGCTATTTGCTCTTCCCTGTGTTGGTGAATGTCATCGCTATCCTCATGGTGGCGATTATCTTTAATGCCTTATTTCACTGGCGACGCTACCCAGTCCATTTATCCAGGCAGACTAAAGAAGCTACTCATGTAAATTTACCATCGGAAGACGTTGCTCTGACTACCGAAGACTTTAATGCCGCTATTCGCGAGATGGATTCCTTTGTGGATTTAACCGAAGAAGGCTTAAGTGAACTCCTCGAAAAAGCCAAACAAAATGCCTTACTGCATATCGAGCATCCAGAAAAAATCAGCACAGGCAAGTTCTACAGCAATGGCAAAATTGGTCACACATGGGCTGTTCGCCGCGTGATAGATGAAGGCAAAGAAGGCAGTAAAAATGATGTGGTTATCTACAAAAACGTAGCCGGTAATGACCTATACAACACTGGAATGCTAGAACGCGAAGCCTTCCGTCAATGGGCCAAATTTGAAGTCTACGAACAAAATGGCCGCTGGTTGAGATTGAGCTAGCGAACATCACATATTTATCACTCGATCCTTCTGAATGTTGCTCAACAATTAAAACTATGGAATATTGACCTAATATCAATAGATTGCATTGCGGCTACTAGAATAGTTCGTAAAGGACTTAAATGAACACAGAAATGGATATTTCAATATGAACATCGCTTTTTATCTGAGACATACTCATTTCCAAGTGAATAAAGATTTGGCTCTATTTTTCCAACCCATTTCAACTTTCTGGCTCTATTTCTCAAAAAATTAATCATCGTTTCTTTTTTAATCAAATGCTTGGAGAGCTTAAAACGGAATTATGAAGCGACTTCTTTATATTTATTATGAAGCCAGAGGCTTCATAAAAGACGCTCTTAAAAATATGAATCCATACTACTGGAATACTTTATTTGTAATGCTGGTAAGTTTTCTTCCGGCAACTATTGCTAGAATAATGTATGTCGTTATACCGACTGATAACTTGAGATTTCCAATTAACCTTTTGATGGCTTCCTCATATTACTTACTAGTAATTGCATTTGGCTGTTTCTGTTTAAATTATTTCTTCTGGTTAAAGGGAAATGAATATAAAGTCGTTATTTCTGTTGTATTAGCAGTTATCACCGTTCTGTTTTGCTTTTTTATCGGTGGGTATTTTTCACTTCTCAACCATTTTGCTATTGGTGGTCACAAATGAAATTTTTAACAAGCGCTTCAAGTACGTTCGTTACGCTCACTTGAGACGACGCAATAAGTGCGTCGCTACTTAACCAGATCGTTGGGTATAAAAGAATATGGATGTTCTATCACACAAACAATTGTTAATAGCTACAATTTCACTATTTCCATACTCAATAGTCGGATTTTATGTTGTCTTACGTTTACTTAATGTAAAAGAAGAACTGCTAAAAAGAAGTGTTTTTCTATCATTACTGTTTACCGGTCTTTTGCTTTTCATACGTGTATCACTGGCGCTTACCATTCCAATTCTTAGTGGCTGGGCAACTGTAATTACTGCAGTGGCGTTTGCTCTTATCATTCCTAAATATCTAACTCTAAAAAACTGGCAAGCAATAGCTATACCTTTTGGCGTGTACGTTTTTGCTCACTTATTCTTAGCTCTGACGTTAATGGCTGTTTTTAATCTAGTTGCTAGATAACAAGGTCTACAAAACCTGATATTTAGGGTCAGTGTAAAAATCGGACCTTCTTGATTTCTTGCAATTCGTTACTGACTCATACACCTCATCAATTTACTAAATGAAACTCATCACTGAGTTCTCAGTCTGTACTCGTCTAAACATCAATTTCCCACTGAGGAGGAGAGTTTATGGATTATATTGGTCCCGTCAGCTCTGCTGTTATGGCCATTATCTGGCTTGTCTATCTACAGTTAATTCTTAGTCAATATCGCCGTAATAATCGGCCATATCTTATTTTTCACCATGCTCAAAATGAAAACCCCGATGCTTTATGTTTATTAGTGAATATGGGGGAGCGACCTGTTCATGTGGTGTGCGTACAAGCCGTGATAAAAATGACGTCCGGGGAAGAGCATAAGCTTGCTGTGACGGAGTTTGAACGTATTAATGTGACCGAGCAGGATGTGCAGCAAACATTGCGTCAAGGACCATTGCTGAATGGCGGTTATCTGATTTTGGGTACGTTTCAAGACATTATTCAAAAGACTCAAAATGAAATAGGTTTAAACGCTTCACTGGAAGACGTTGAGTGCCTGGAGTTAAGAGCGGCGGTAATTCATGCGCCAAGTAAACACCCTGTTGGGGCGAAGCGCGCATTTGTGTTGAAGCACAATACCGGCACTTGCGTTTATCCAAAAGACATCAACACGAGGCAGATGGTAAAGCGTAAAGACAAACAAGAAGTCGCGCAGTGGATAGAGTCAGAGCTCCACCCACGTGAGAATAATGGATAGTAATAGTGATAAGCGCGACGGTTCTGAGTTGGGTGCCAGCGTTGATTCAGTTTTTGTTTGCTGTGGTGGCGATGCACTTCATTGCCAGGCGGATGCAAGAAGCCATCTTTATTGAGAATCTCTCTTATGGTGAGGAAAAGTCGGGACTACTCGCTCTCTGGTTTTGGTCATTTTTCACTTTAGCTTGCTACGTTATTGTCGTGCTGAGTTTGATTTATCTACTTGATACATAGTTGTATTCCTGACCAGCTTTGCCCGTTCAGATTGATGTCGATGGGGCAATCTTAATGCCGTAAATCGCCAAAACCGACGTTTGTCTGTGCTTTCTAGTACCAAGGTACAATTGTTTGAGATATAAAAGCGATTTATTCTATACCTGTAATAAATTGATTCATCAATAAAGCCAACCTTGGTGTGAGCCAAGTACGGAAAGCTTCAGGTCTTTATGAGTAGTGGATAAAGATGGCTGGGTTGCACAACAACAAAGGCTTATGTAATGAAGTTATTTAGCAAAAATCTATTAATTGCACTTGGATTATTAATCATGGCGCCGTTGACTGCTAATGCAGCAACTGTCCACCTTGATGCAAAAACTAATACTAGTTCAAATGCTGTTGAGCTAAACCTGAAAGCAGGTACTTATTCAATAAGCCCATTCAAAGATGATACATACACAGCGTGGAATGCTTGGGGTAAAGTTCAAGGTTGTAGTGCTGATGGTACAGGTTGTTCTAAAGGCTGGGTTAACAACTACTCATTCACTACACCGTCTGGTACCACTAACATCATCACTAGTGATACTAATAGATATAAGACAGCGGATTTAGCACTGCTGAATGCGCTTGGTGCAACATTTACACTGTTATCAGATGCCACAGTTCAGTTCTTCATCAATGACAGTAATTACGGTGACAACATCGGCGGCATGTCATTAAACGTGTCAGCTGTGCCAGTTCCTGCTGCAGCGTTCTTATTTGCTCCTGCATTATTAGGTTTCATGGGCTTACGTCGTAAAGCTCAAAAAACAGTCGCTTAATACACAAACTGTTAAACCGATAAAAGCCGTAATGATTAAGTTCATTACGGCTTTTTTATTGCCTGATTGAAATATATGGCAAGATGATATGGCAAATGAGCCGTTTACTTTAAAGTCTAGAGAATAATATTCACGACGTTGGTGTAGAGATGATCGTCATTCACCCCCAAGAGTTAATTATATGAACATGGATCAGCCCGATGCCAACTCAGGCTATGCAGAAGAAACATTAACCTTTGAACAAACAAGCGAATTGCCAGGAAAGGTATTACTTGAGTTTGGTGCGCCCTGGTGTGGACATTGTCAGGCAGCAAGTGCGGCCATAACTGAAGTCGTTAATGAGCATGCGGATCTGAGCCATATCAAAATCTATGACGGCAAGGGCAAACGACTGGGCCGTGGGTTTAAGGTTAAGCTGTGGCCAACATTGATACTACTGCATGATGGTCAGGAAGTAGGCCGCTTGGTGCGGCCATTACGTGCTGACGAGGTTCGTGACTTAATGTCAAAACGCAACTGATGTTGTTACATAGTGGATGTTTTTTTCACTTTCTCGTCTCGCATTAACCATTCATTCAACCATTCAAGCCCGCCTGCTGTAACAATTGCTTTACCAGACATCAGATCATCAAGATTTTTAATATGTTTCTGATAAACCGCCATTTCCGTTTTGGGTATAGATTTCAGCATCGGTATTTTGGCGGTGATGGGGTTAACGGGTTTGTCATTGATGTGCAGTTCATAATGTAAATGTGGGCCGGTACTTCTCCCAGTGTTACCTGACAATGCAATGACTTGACCACGCGATACTTTTTGCCCTTTGCGAACAAGAATTTTGCTCAGGTGCAGGTATCTCGTCGAGAAGGCGCCAAACTCTTTAATCACCACATATTTTCCTGCATAGCGATGTGTTGCAACACGCAATACGACACCATCACCTGTTGAGATAACTTTAGTGCCAACAGGTGTGGCGAAATCAACACCGTTATGAGGTGAGACTCTTTTGGTGACAGGGTTTAAACGTCGAGGATTAAAAGAAGAGCTGATTCTGAACCGTTTTTCTGTCGGATAGCGGAGCAGTGCCGGTGTGAGGTTCTCACCATTTTTATCGTAGTAAATGCCATCGGTGTGCAGATAAGCACTTAGGTCCACTTTCTTACCATTAAAACGGATAGCAACAACGGTGTTATTGCCAATAGGCGTGTCATCGATGGTTTCTCGTTCCATCACCACCTGGAATTCATCACCAGCACGCAGATCTCGGCGGAAATTAATTTTGCTTTGCAGTAATTTTCTCACTGTCATGATGGTTTTATCAGTTAGGCCAGCATCGACAGCAGAAAGATAAAAACTGCCTTCAATCGTGCCTTTTAACACTTCTGTTTGCCATGATGTGGGTGTTAATTTCTCATCGTGAATGAAGTTGTTGTCATCACTTCTTTGATAAATGACCGTCTTTTTGGGATCAACCACCAGGGCTAACTCGGTGAGGTTGTGTTCTTTGTCTAAAGTAAAGATAAGTTGCTGGTCAGGATGTAAGACATCTGCATCGAGATACGCTTCATCGGCTTCGAGTATGTTGTAGAGCGTATTGATAGGAATGTTTAACTGATTGAATATCGTTTCAAGACTATCGCCGTCTTTTACCGTATAGCGTATATCCTGAGGTTGAGGCTCTACAGGCTCAACAGAAACTGGCTGTGAGTTCTCATCAGTGATGTGATTATTATCTGTATGACTCGAACTATCATTTGCAGCTATTTCAGCAGGCTTACTGTTATCTGATGTTATTTCTGTTACTTCAGCATTGTCACCTGGCTTATCACTAAAGAAATAGTTAAGAAGAGCAATCAATAAAATGATGAGTCCGACAAGGGTTACAGGCTTAGCATATGGACTAGGTGGGATTTGCTTCATAACGAATATTCATGATCAAAAAAATAGCTGGGAATATATCATATAATGAATTTATTAAATATGATATATCATATCAATAAGTATTTGTGTTAGTTGAAGTTTTTAGAACTAATTGCTCATGCGAAAGAGATGAATAGACAGACCATTGTTTATTTGTTTTGTTCTCGAGGAGTTGAAAAAAATAGGGTTTGAATTAATGGTTCGTATGAGTCGTGACTGCAATAGATTTATTGCGTGTTATAAGAATGATCAGATAGAGAGATAGTGAGCTATTTGAGAAGTGGAATATTTAAGATGCAGAAATAAAAAAGCCTCAAAGATTGCTCTTTGAGGCTTTCAATATTCTTTGGCTCCCCGAGCTGGACTCGAACCAGCGACCCAATGATTAACAGTCATTTGCTCTACCAACTGAGCTATCGGGGAACAGAAAGATGGCTATTCTAGTGGCTTGACCTGTGTAGGTCAAGCCTAAATTTGAATAATTTTTTACGCAATAAATTCGGCGATACGAATCAGTGCGTTACGAAGATTCTCTTCGCTGGTGGCGATCGACAGACGAATATGATTTTTCAATCCGAACGCAGAACCAGGGACAACAGCCACGCCTTTTTCAACCAATAAGGCTTCAGCAAAGTCCATGTCATCGTTCAATTCTGGCTTGTTTTCCAGTACACCAGCGATACTTGGGAAGACATAGAACGTGCCGTCAGTTTCTAATGAATCAACACCAGGCATTTTGTTCAATTCAGCCACAACGAAATCGTGACGTTTTTTGAATTCGGTCAGCATGGTTTTGATGCATGACTGATCGCCATTCAGTGCTTCCACAGCAGCTGCCTGAGAAATAGATGCTGGGTTAGAAGTACTTTGGGATTGTACTTTTTTCATTGCAGCAATCAGTGGGGCAGGACCTGCAGCATAACCAATACGCCAGCCAGTCATTGAGTAGGCTTTTGATACACCATTCATGACCAATGTTCTGTCATATAAGTCTGGACAGGCATTCAAAATATTGCAGAAAGGTTCATCTGCCCAATAAATATGTTCGTACATATCATCAGTGGCAATAAGAATGTTTGGATGTTTACGTAACACGTCGCCCAACGCTTCAAGCTCTTTTAAGCTGTATGCCATCCCGGTTGGGTTAGACGGGCTGTTGATAACGAACAGTTTTGTTTTATCTGTAATAGCAGCTTCTAATTGCTCAGGTGTGATTTTGAACTGGTTTTCCTGACCTGCTTCGATAATAACCGGTACACCGTCAGCAAGCAGGGTCATATCAGGGTATGATACCCAGTATGGTGCTGGAATGATGACTTCATCGCCCGCTTCAATAAAGGCTTGGGCCAGGTTGAAAAAGCTTTGTTTTCCACCGACGGAAACTAAGACTTGATTCGCGGCATACTCGAGCCCATTATCTCTTGAGAACTTTTTGATGATGGCTTCTTTCAAATCTGCTGTGCCATCGACAGGCGTGTATTTTGTTTTGCCGCTGTGGATAGCCTCAATAGCAGCTTGTTTGATGTGTTCAGGTGTATCGAAGTCGGGTTCGCCTGCACCCAGACCAATAACATCTTTGCCTTCGGCTCTCAGCGCAGCAGCACGTGCTGTGATAGCCAAAGTCGGAGACGGTTTGATGTTTTGAACACGTTGGGAGAGCTTGATAGTCAAAATCTTTCCTTCATTTAACACGGTAAATTGATAAATATCTCAATAATATACGCCAAACATAATCGATGCTAAAGACGTATGAGTAAACATTTTCAGCTAGTCAGCGAATTTTCTCCCGCCGGAGATCAGCCAACCGCAATCAAGACTTTGATTGAGGGCTTGGAAAACGGTGAAATGTGGCAAACCCTGCTTGGGGTAACGGGTTCAGGTAAAACGTTCACCATTGCGAATGTTGCGCAAGCACTGGGCAGGCCGATGATGATTTTGGCGCCTAATAAGACCTTGGCCGCGCAACTTTATAGTGAGATGAAAGATTTCTTTCCCAATAATGCGGTGGAATATTTTGTCTCCTACTACGACTATTATCAGCCTGAAGCGTATGTGCCTTCCTCTGATACTTTTATAGATAAAGATGCATCAGTAAACGAGCAGATTGAACAAATGCGTTTGTCGGCAACTAAAGCCATGCTGGAAAGACGTGATGCGATTATTGTATCGAGTGTGTCCTGTATCTATGGCTTGGGTGAGAAAGATGCTTACCTGGAAATGGTGTTACATCTGGTTCAAGGCGACGTTATCAGTCAGCGGGATATATTAAGAAGACTGACGGAACTGCAGTACAGCCGAAATGATGTTGAGCTTCATCGTGGTACTTATCGCGTAAGAGGGGAGGTGATTGATATCTTCCCGGCAGAATCTGAACGTGATGCCGTCAGAGTGGAATTATTCGATGACGAAGTGGAGCAAATCAGCTACTTCGATCCGCTGACTGGTGAAATCCTACAGCGGATGAACCGAATTACTATTTATCCCAAAACTCACTATGTCACGCCGCGCGATAACTTATTAAAAGCCGTCGATGCCATCAAAGAAGAGTTAAAAGAACGACTCGAACATCTCAATGCTGACAATAAGCTGGTCGAAGCACAACGTTTAGAACAACGCACTCGCTTTGATATCGAGATGTTGCTGGAGCTGGGGTATTGCAACGGCATCGAAAACTATTCCAGACATTTGTCAGGACGCGGTCCTGGTGAGGCGCCGCCGACTTTATTTGATTACCTGCCTGATGATGCGATTCTGGTCATTGATGAAAGTCACGTGATGGTGCCTCAGATTGGTGCTATGTATAAAGGTGACCGTTCCAGAAAAGAGACATTGGTCAATTATGGTTTCCGTTTGCCCTCAGCACTTGATAACCGACCACTGATGTTTGAAGAGTGGGAAAAATTAGCACCACAAACCATCTTTGTATCAGCCACACCCGGCAAATATGAAAATGAACATTCCAGCACGATTGTCGAACAAGTAGTCAGGCCGACAGGGCTTGTGGATCCACAAGTGGAAATTCGCCCGGTGGGGACACAAGTCGATGATGTCTTATCAGAAATTAATAAGCGTGCAGCGGTGGGTGAGCGGGTATTAATTACTACACTAACGAAACGGATGGCTGAAGATCTGACAGAGTATCTGCGTGAGCACAATGTCAAAGTGCGTTATCTGCATTCTGATATAGATACCGTTGAACGGGTTGAGATTATTCGTGATTTACGACTGGGTGAGTTTGATGTGCTTATTGGCATTAACTTGTTACGAGAAGGTCTGGACATACCTGAAGTCTCATTAGTCGCGATACTGGATGCAGATAAAGAAGGTTTCCTACGTAGTGACCGCTCTCTTATTCAGACAATTGGTCGTGCTGCCAGAAACTTAAATGGTAGAGCGATTTTGTATGCCGATGAAATAACTGGTTCGATGCGGCGGGCTATTGATGAAACGGACCGTCGACGCGAAAAACAAATTGCCTTTAACGAAGAACATGGCATCACACCGCAAGGCATCAAAAAAGCGATCAGAATGGGCATGGACGATGCGATGTCCAAACCGGCTAATGATAGACATGCTACAGAAGTCGCTGAAGAGCAGGCCAAGTATGCCTCACTGACGCCTCAGCAATTGGCTAAACGTATTCAGCAGATTGAAAACGCCATGTACAAACATGCGCAAAACCTTGAATTTGAAGAAGCTGCCAAGCTCCGTGATGACTTGGAACATTTGCGGAAGGTGGCACTGGGCCCGGCTGTGATTTAAAGGGCTTGCAATCTGTCGTTAGCTGCGTATAATTTCGCAGCTTCACGGCAGGCACGTAGCTCAGTTGGTTAGAGCACCACCTTGACATGGTGGGGGTCGGTGGTTCGAATCCACTCGTGCCTACCAGCATATTCAAAAGCGCTTAGGCGCTTTTTTGGTTTTTAAGGCCCTTTGTATCGGCCACAACCAGGATTTCATATGATTTCAGTAACACTTCCAGATGGCTCCCAACGCCAATTTGATCATCCCGTTTCTATCCATGATGTTGCCGCTGATATTGGTACTGGCCTAGCTCGTGCTGCATTAGCTGGTAAAGTCGATGGGAAATTGGTGGATACCTCATTTGTCATTGATCATGATGCCGAGATCGCCATTATCACTGAGCGTGATGAAGAAGGGCTGGATGTGATTCGTCACTCGACATCACACTTGATGGCTCAGGCGGTAAAACAGCTTTATCCTGAAGCTCAAGTCACCATCGGACCTGTCATTGAAGATGGCTTCTATTATGATTTTTCATATAAAGAAGCATTTACACCGGATGATTTAGACAAAATCCAAAAACGTATGGAAGAGATTGTGAAGCAAGATCTTCCCGTGGTTCGTGAAGAAATTTCTCGTGATGCCGGTATCGAACTATTCCGCGACATGGGTGAAGTCTATAAAGCTGAAATCCTCGAAGACATTCCTCAAGGTGAGACTTTATCGGTTTATCGCCAAGGTGATTTTGTCGATTTATGCCGTGGTCCGCACGTGCCGAGCACGGGTAAGCTAAAAGCGTTTAAATTGATGAAACTGGCGGGTGCCTACTGGCGTGGTAACTCTGATAATGAAATGTTACAGCGTGTATATGGTACAGCCTGGCAAGATAAAAAAGCGCTGAAAGCGTATTTACATCGTCTTGAAGAAGCTGAAAAACGCGACCATCGTAAAATCGCCAAGAACCTCGACTTATTCCATTTGCAGGAAGAAGCGACTGGCATGATCTTCTGGCACGATAATGGCTGGCGTATCTATCGCGTCGTTGAAAACTATATTCGCGATGTATTACGCGATAACGGTTATCAGGAAGTGCGTACCCCTCAGGTTGTTGATCGCACTTTATGGGAAAAGTCCGGTCACTGGGATAAGTTTGGTGACATGATTTTCACTACACATTCTGAAAATCGTGACTATGCCGTCAAACCAATGAACTGTCCTTGTCATATTCAGATTTTTAATCAAGGTCTGAAAAGTTACAGAGACTTACCTTTGCGCATGGCGGAGTTTGGTTCATGTCATCGTAACGAGCCATCTGGCACATTGCATGGTCTGATGCGTTTGCGCGGATTTACACAAGATGATGCGCATATCTTCTGTACTGAAGATCAAATTCAATCAGAAGTAGCTACTTTTATTGAGCTATTACATGAGGTCTATGCTGACTTCGGATTTAATGAAATTATCGTTAAATTATCGACTCGCCCTGAAAACAGAGTAGGCAGTGATGAGGTATGGGACAAAGCTGAACATGCATTAGAACAGGCATTAAATGCTGCCGGTCTTGACTGGGATTTACAACCGGGCGAAGGCGCATTTTATGGTCCGAAGATTGAGTTCTCTTTAAAAGATTGTCTCGGTCGTGTGTGGCAATGCGGTACTATTCAGGTGGATTTCTCAATGCCTGGACGTCTGGATGCGGCGTATGTCGCGGATGATGGCAGTAAACAAGTTCCGGTTATGCTGCATCGTGCCATCCTTGGGTCTTTAGAAAGATTCATCGGCATCTTAATAGAAGAGTATGCTGGTGCCTTCCCAACATGGCTTGCACCCAAGCAAGTTGTGGTAATGGGAATCAGTGATAAACAATCTGAATACGTCAGAAATATCACCAACAATTTGCAGAAACAAGGATTTAGAGTCGATTCGGACTTGAGAAACGAGAAGATTGGCTTTAAAATACGCGAGCACACTTTACGTCGTGTACCATATCTGATTGTTGTGGGTGAACGTGAAGCAGAAAATAATGCCGTGGCAGTACGCACTCGAAAAGGCGAAGACCTAGGTGCAATGCAACTTGAGGACTTTGTTGGCTTGCTACAGAAAGATGTTGCGAGTCGCGGTCGAATAATTATAGAGGATTAGAACATCGCTACAGATCAAAAAAGGCTGAATGGAGAAATCACAGCCAAAGAAGTACGATTAACAGATTCTAATGGTGAGCAAGTGGGCATCGTTACGCTGAAAGAAGCGTTGGAACGAGCCGAACAAGCTGATCTGGATTTGGTGGAAATCGCACCACAAGCGACTCCACCAGTATGCCGTATCATGGATTACGGCAAGTTTTTGTTTGAAGAAGGCAAGCAGAAAGCGCTAGCTAAGAAAAAACAGAAACAAATTCAGGTGAAGGAAGTTAAATTCCGACCTGGAACAGAAGAAGGGGATTATCAGGTAAAACTACGCAACCTGATACGTTTCCTAGAAAGCGGAAATAAAGCTAAAGTCAGTCTCAGATTTCGTGGACGTGAAATGGCACATCAGGACTTAGGTCTGAAGTTACTTGAAAGAGTCGCTGAAGATTTAAAAGAACTGTCAAATGTCGAACAGCGCCCTAAGAAAGAAGGACGTCAAATGACAATGGTTTTAGCTCCGGTCAGTAAAAAATAACTACATAAACTTTCAATGCGGAGTTGTTAATTCAATGCCTAAATTAAAAAACCATAGTGGTGCTGCTAAACGTTTTAAACGTACTGGTAGCGGAAAATTCAAGCGCTCACAAGCTTTCACTAGTCATATCCTGACCAAGAAAAGCACTAAGCGTAAACGTCAATTACGTTCTACTCTGACAATCTGTAAAGCAGATCACATGTCAGTTCGTAAGATGTTGCCAAACCTGTAATTGAGGGAGTTTTCTAATGCCTAGAGTAAAACGCGGCGTCACAGCACGTGCTCGCCATAAAAAAGTTCTTGATCAAGCTAAAGGGTATTACGGTCGCCGTAAGAATGTATACCGTGTAGCTGTCCAAGCTGTTACAAAAGCAGGTCAATATGCTTATCGTGACCGTCGTCAGAAAAAACGTAATTTCCGTACTTTATGGATTGCGCGTATCAATGCTGCTGCACGTGAGTGTGGAATGTCTTACAGCAGAATGATCGATGGTCTGAAAAAAGCCTCTATCGAAATCGATCGTAAAGTGCTGGCCGATATCGCTGTACATGACGAAGCTGCATTTGCTGCACTTGCAGAAAAAGCGAAAGCTGCACTGGCAAACTAAATCGTTGGTTTATTGATTAAACCTACGTGTTTGCATGTAAGTAGAAAAGGGCCGCCAAAACGGCCCTTTTTTGTTTCTGAATATTGTTCCTCAGACGGGGGTAATAATGGCTGAACTGGATACACAGTTACAAGCTTTAAACGACATTGTTGAGTCTGCTAAAACGGCAATTGCACAAGCGAATGATAATCGGGCTTTAGATAACGTTCGCGTTGAATTTTTAGGTAAAAAAGGCAAAATCACGGCTTACCTTAAAGATTTAGCCAATGTGGGCGTTGAAGAAAGACCCATTATCGGTAAATCGGTAAACATAGCTAAACAAGATGTCTCTGCACTGATCGATGCGAGAAATAAAACCTTGTCTGAAATGGCGATGCAAGCCGCTTTAGCCGCAGAAACAGTCGACGTTACCTTACCTGGTCGTAATAGTGAGATTGGTGGTTTACACCCGGTAACACGCACATTACAACGTATTGAACGTTACTTTAAGAATATTGGCTTTGATGTGGCTGAAGGCCCTGAAATTGAAGATGGCCATCACAACTTTACTGCCCTCAATATTCCTGAGCATCATCCCGCGCGTGCGATGCACGATACATTTTATTTTGATGCCGATAAATTATTAAGAACACACACATCACCGGTTCAAATCCGGGTGATGGAAGAAGAACAGCCGCCATTACGTTTGATTGCACCAGGCAGAGTTTATCGCTGTGACTCAGACTTAACGCATACGCCGATGTTTCATCAGATTGAAGGGCTGATGGTGGATGAAAATATCAGCTTTACTGATCTGAAAGGCATCTTGTCAGACTTCTTGCAGGCTTTCTTTGAGAAACCTTTAAAAGTGCGTTTTCGCCCCTCTTATTTTCCGTTTACTGAGCCTTCAGCTGAAGCGGATATCGAGTGCGTTATCTGCGGCGGGGAAGGATGTCGAGTTTGTAGCCATACCGGCTGGATTGAAATATTAGGCTGCGGTATGGTTCATCCGAACGTATTCAAACACGTCAATATTGATAGTGAAAAGTATTTAGGCTTTGCGTTTGGCTTAGGCGTTGAACGGATGGCGATGTTGAGATACGGCGTTAATGACTTGCGTATGTTCTTTGAAAACGATTTACGTTTCCTGAAACAATTCAGTTAAGCGACGAGATAAGACAATGAAGTTTAGTGAAAAATGGTTACGAGAGTGGGTCAATCCTGCACTTGATACAGATGCTTTAGTAGAGAAACTCACTGGTGCTGGTCTCGAAGTTGATGCTGTAGAGGCTGTAGCAGGCGAATTTTCAGGCGTTGTTGTGGGACAAGTTACCTCTGTCACCACTCATCCTGATGCTGATAAGTTGCGTCTGACGAAAGTGAATGTCGGTGCTGATGAGTTATTGGATATTGTTTGTGGTGCAAGCAATGTTCGTGAAGGGCTAAAAATTCCAGTTGCAGTTATTGGATCTGTATTGCCCGGTAATTTCAAAATTAAACAAGCTAAATTACGTGGTGTGCCATCGTTTGGCATGTTGTGTTCATCAAAAGAATTAGGTCTCACAGAATCAGCGGAAGGTTTGATGGAGCTTGCTGATGATGCACCGGTTGGTGAGGATTTCCGTGTTTATCTGGACTTAGATGATAAGGCCATAGATATTGATCTCACACCCAACCGCAGCGATTGCCTGAGCGTCGCTGGTGTGGCGCGCGAAGTAGGCGTACTGACTTCAGAAGATATTAATGCGGTAGCGTGTGATGATGTTAATGCGACTACTTCTAAGACATTTGAAGTCAAGGTTGAAGCAAGCGCTGCCTGCCCCCGATATTTGGGTCGTGTCATCGAAAATATTAATCCTGCAGCAGAAACACCTGTATGGATGCAAGAGAAACTGCGCCGAAGTGGCTTGAGAAGTTTAGGGCCTGTTGTTGATGTCATAAACTACGTGATGCTTGAATTAGGCCAGCCTATGCATGCCTTTGATCTGGGTAAGATCGATCAAGCCATTCATGTCCGTTTATCAGAACAAGGTGAAAAACTGACTTTGTTGGATGGACAAGAAATAGAAACACAGGCGGGGACTTTATTAATTTCTGACTCACAGAAACCGCTCGCTCTAGCAGGTGTAATGGGTGGAAAAGAATCTGCTGTCAGTTCACAAACAACGTCTTTATTTTTGGAAGCTGCTTTTTTTGCACCTGAAGCGATTGCCGGTAAAGCGCGTAGCTATGGTTTGCATACTGATTCATCACATCGCTTTGAGCGCGGTGTTGACCCTGAATTAGCTAAGTCAGCAATAAACCGGGCTACGGCTTTATTACTTGAGATTGTCGGTGGTGAGGTAGGTCCTGTTATTGAACAATGCAGTGAAAAAGAGTTACCGGAGATAGCAAGCATTCATCTGCGAGCGGACAGAATTAAACGTGTGCTTGGACTTGAATTAGATAAAAAAACAGTATCTGAACAGCTAACACGCTTAGGTCTCGTTGTAGAAAATGTTGATGATGGCTGGCAAGTCTCGGTGCCTTCATTCCGCTTTGATCTTGCTATTGAGGTTGATTTAATAGAAGAGTTAGGGCGTTTGTATGGTTATGATAAATTGCCAAATACACGACCTCAGGGAACGGTATTAACAACCAACATTACTGAAACGCTGACGCCAGTTGAGCGTTTACAAAATGTATTAGTGGATCGTGGTTATTATGAGGCCGTTACCTACAGCTTTGTAGAACCCAAAATTCAACAACTACTCGCTGAAGACACATCAGCACCTATTAAATTAGCCAATCCGATTTCCGCTGATTTGTCGGTGATGAGAACATCACTTTGGCCAGGCTTAGTGCAAGCCATGGTTTATAATGCCAACCGTCAGCATGAACGGATTCGTTTGTTTGAAGTAGGGCGTGTATTTAAAGGAACGCTAGACAATATTGATCAGCATCGTCAAATTGGTGGTTTGATCTATGGTAGCCAATATGCGGAACAATGGTCTCAAAAGCCGCGGAATGTCGATTTCTTTGATATCAAAGCGGATGTTGAGGCTTTACTCAAATTGGGTGGCGGCCAAATAACATATGAAGCAGAATCCCATCAGGCATTACATCCTGGACAGTCTGCTCGTGTGTACAAAAATGGCAAAGCCATTGGCTGGCTGGGGGCTTTACATCCAAAATTGAATAAACCACTCGATATTGATGGTAAGGTCTATGTGTTTGAATTAAGCTTGTCTGACGTCGTTGAAACAGATGTACCAGAATTCGAAACACTATCAAAATTCCCTGCTTTGCGTCGTGATTTGGCATTACTGGTTGATGATGCAATTACGGCGGGTCAAATCGAAGATTGCCTGAGGGAGATCGATTCTGATATTCTTAAGTCATTTCAATTATTTGACGTATATAGTGGAGATGGAGTCGAGCTTGGTAAAAAGAGCTTGGCAGTAGCCTTTATACTCCAGCATAAAGAACGAACTTTAACAGACGATGAAGTCGACTCATTGCTCAATAGTGTGACAGAAGCCCTGGCGCAAACACTGAATGCAACGATAAGATCTTAAAATCGTTTAATAAACAATAAGAATTAATTTGAGGTAGACATGGCACTGACTAAGGCCGATATGACAGAACAGTTGTACGATGAATTAGGTTTCAACAAACGTGAAGCAAAAGAATTAGTTGAAATGTTTTTTGAAGAAATTCGTTCGGCACTAGAAAAAGGTGAACAAGTAAAGTTATCTGGCTTCGGTAATTTCGAGTTAAGAGATAAAAGCGAAAGACCTGGCCGTAACCCAAAAACTGGTGAAGAAATCCCAATAACAGCCCGTCGTGTGGTCACGTTCAGACCCGGACAAAAACTGAAGGCAAGGGTGGACAATTATGCTGGAAGCAAGTAACAACAACGAACTCCCTGTAATACCTGCAAAACGTTATTTCACCATTGGTGAAGTGAGTGAACTATGCGGTGTAAAACCGCACGTTCTAAGATACTGGGAACAAGAGTTTTCACAGCTAAAGCCAGTAAAACGACGCGGTAATCGTCGTTATTATCAACGGCATGATGTGGTGTTGATTCGTGAGATTCGTGGTTTGTTATACGAGCAAGGATTCACCATTGGTGGTGCTAGGCAGCAACTTGGAACGGACACAAAAACTATAGTTGCTGAACACCAAACGGACCAAAAACAGCTTGTAAAAGAATTACTGAAAGAGCTGGAAGATTTAAGAACTTTTTTAAATTAAATCTATTTAATCGCTATGAAAAAAGCCCATGCAAGATCGCTTGTATGGGCTTTTTTCGTAGTTAAATGACTTTATTCAATCTGCTTAATTCTCAATATTGGAATCGATAATGTCGAATAGACTAGAGTTATCATGTCGCTAAAACGCTGTTACTGGATTATTTCTATAACGATTATATTTTGTTTCTCAGTTAATTCTCAGGCGACGGAAAGATATCCCTTTGTGGTTGTTGATCAACAAGGCTTACCATTAAGTGATACCGTTATTGAGCCTTTAAATGATGTATCAAAAAAACCTCATAAGTCGCTTCCACTTACCAGTATCGATCAAGTCAATAAGCAGTTTACGCCACAACAAATTATTATCCAAAAGGGACAATCTGTTGAATTTCCAAATAGTGATAACATCAGACATCATGTGTATTCATTCTCAAAAGCAAAAGTCTTTGAACTAAAACTTTATGCTAATAAGCCAGAAGCACCTATCACATTTAATGAGGCTGGCGTAGTTGTACTGGGATGTAATATCCACGATAGTATGATTGGCTATATCTATGTCGCTGATTCTAATCAAACTGTTGTTACGGATGATAATGGTAGCGCCGAGATAATCGTAGACAAACCGATTAAAGCTGTTCGTGTGTGGCATGCGCAACAAGCTGATGGTGCCGAGTCACAACAGATACTTAATCTGGATACTTTGTCACACAATACAAGGGGGCAGTTAATGATTAAAGTGACGACTGTCGACCCGCTACCTAGAAATAGCTTTGAGGATGTTTTTGGTGTGGTTTCACCGGATTAAATTACGAAACAAGATTTTTTTGTTATGTACCTTTTTGGTATTTTTTACTGCGGTCGTTATCCAGGTCAGTACATGGTTGAGTAGTCATAAATTTAATCAGCAACAGCTAACAGAGCGAGTTTTGAGTGCAAAACAGGTACTTATCGAATATTTATCTGCACAAGAAAAGTTATTAGTTATTGCTGCTAACGTTCTGACATCTGACTTCGGTTTCATCCGTGCAGTTGCAACTTCCGATGCTGAAACAATCAAAAGCGTATTGCAAAATCACGGTAAACGAATTGATGCTGATTTGATGCTGCTAACAGATTTATCTGGCAGTTTTATCAGTTCCAGCCGGGCGATTTTATCTGACTCTGATTTAAATGAAGCTTTAATCAAAAGTTTGATCAACAGTCCTGGGAAAAGTTTTTTTGTAACGATTAATCAGCATTTTTATCAGTTGATATTATTGCCGGTTAAAGCACCTCATACAATTGCTTATAGCGTAGTCGGATTTGAAATTACGTCTGAGGATATGGATGCGTTAAAAAAGCTCACCGGCGTCGATGTGAGCTTTTATGATGAAGACAAGCAGCTACTGATTTCAACAATTGGTATTGAGAGCTTTAGACAGTTTCAAGACAATCTGAATAATCAGCTTACCTATCAATTTATGATTCCTCGGCCTGCTTATATTACTGAGGAGTTGCTCCTGCCATCCACGAGTGTAGCGCCTGTCGGTGTTTTACTAACCAGCAGCCTTGCTCCTCTTTATGCTCAATATGACGAAATTATCATTCATAACTTCTTATTGGCGCTATTGGTAGCAATTATTGCATCATTACTGAGTATTTTTCTGGCAAAAAGTCTCACTATCCCACTGACAAAATTGACAAAGCTAGCGGAAAAATTCGCTGCTGGAGATTATTCATCAACTATTGATCTAGAGAGAAGTGGTATAGAGGCAAGACAGCTACTGAGTACATTTGAAATGATGGGGCAGCGGATTAAACTCCGTGAGGATAAGATTCTTTACCAAGCTCAATACGATATTTTAACTGGCCTCTATAACATCTATACGGCGAAACAAAAATTACCTGAGTATTTAGCTTCAGGACGGCAAAAACTACTGGTTGCCTTTAGTATTCGTAACTTCAGACAGATTAATGATCGTTTAGGGCCTGACATTGCGGATGACTGCTTAAAGGCGCTGTCTGCACGCCTTAAACATACTGAGCTTATTGAAATACAAATGGCGGCGAGACTAGACGGTGTAGAGTTCTTTTCTCTACTGAATTTATCAGAAAAGCTAAGTCATATACATCAGGTCGATAATTTCCTCAGTTCTCTTGAGGGGGATTTTAACGTTGCTGAATTAATGATAAACCTGGAGCTCAATGCTGGTGTTGTTATTTATCCAGATAATGGTACTGACACAACATCATTACTGAGAAGAACCAGCATCGCTCTCGATAATGCAAGAAAAAGTAAACAGCGTATACATTTTTATAAGGATGGTGAAGATGAAGCTCATCTAGAGCGTTTGGCAATTACTGATGCTCTGAAAAATCTTTTTAAAAAACCTGATACTGAAGAATTATTTATGGTTTACCAACCTAAGATTAATTTACAAGATCAGAGTACTAAGGCAGAAGCACTGATTCGCTGGAAACATCCTGATAAGGGATTTATTTCACCAGAGTTATTTGTGAATCTGGCCGAGCAAGCTGGGCTTATTATCGAGTTAACGGATTGGGTGATTGATTCTGTTTTCTCTCAGATGGCATTTTGGCAAAACAAAGGACTTATAGTCCCTGTATCGATTAATGTCTCTGCGCAAGACTTGATGCATAAAGACTTTGAAAAACATCTCTGCGAGTTGGTTGAGCGTCATCAAATTAACCAGGCACTCGTTACTCTAGAAATTACTGAACGAGATATCATGCACCATGAACATATTGTTGTTGCCGCATTAAAAAGGTTGAAAAGTCATGGTTTTCATATTGCTATTGATGACTATGGTATCGGCCAGTCATCATTATCGAAACTCAAAGATCTCCCTGTAGATGAAATTAAACTGGATAAAAGCTTTATTATGCAGTTAGCTTCTTCTGAAAAAGATAAATTAATTGTTCGTTCTACTATTCAATTAGCTCATCAGCTTGGTTTTTATGTTGTTGCTGAAGGCGTAGAAAATGAAGCTGGTCTTCAGATTTTGAGTGACTTTGGTTGTGACGAAATTCAAGGTTATTTCATCAGTAAACCGCTTTCTGCGAGTACGTTTTATTCATGGCAAGAAGAGTATGTGGAAAAAAATATTTCTTAAATTAATGCTTTTCATGCCCGTTGTCTGTTGTGCAGCAGATGGAAAATTAATTGCAACTCCTGGTGTTTCTCAGATAGAGGGAAGCGGAGGCGGAGGGCTGGTTCCTTGGGCACAATTAGCAGGTTACGCGAGCCAGGATGAAGTCGCTTTCAATGTTTTTTGCAGTCGTGGTGAGGTTGATGACTACAGATTAGATGTCTGTGGTGCTCAAACAAATTTATACGATCGTTTGGAATTATCAATTGCAGAGCAAACGTTTCATGTTGATGCTCTGGATCGCAATATTCGTCAACGTATTTTCGGTGCCAAATTACGTTTGTATGGGGATATTGTCTATAGTGATTGGCCACAACTCAGTTTAGGTATCCAACATAAAACGTTACATGATCCCTTTGTTGGTGATTTACTCGGCGCAGAAGATGATAGTGGAACAGATTATTATCTGGCTGCGAGTAAATTACAGCTAGGCGCGATTGCTGGCCTGAATTGGCTGTGGAATGTCACAGGTCGTTATACGGAGGCAAACCAAACCGGTTTATTAGGATTTGGTGCAAAAGGGGAGGGTGCCGAACTCGTCTGGGAAGCTTCTACAGCCTTATTGCTAGGAAGGCATATTGCTTTGGGGGTTGAGTATCGCCAAAAGCCGGATAATTTATCACTGAAAGAAGACGACTGGAAAAGCCTGTTTCTCGCTTGGGTACCCAATAAATCACTGAATATCACTGCTGGTTGGATTGACTTGGGGGATATCGCCGGTGCAAAACATCAAGATGGTATCTACTTTTCCATTATGGGCAATTTCTGATGAGATGCAGGAATATTTGCATTATTTTACTTATCTTCGGCTTTTTGACCGCTTGCGGTCATTTTTCGCCTGCTCCCTCATTGTACGAAAAACTCGGCGGTGAAAAGGGGATCGTTTCTATTGTTAACAACCTCACGAAAAATATTGGACATGATGAACAGCTATTTCATTACTTTGCCCAGTCTAATGTCAGCCGATTCAAAAAAAGCTTAATACTATATCTTTGTGCAACTAGTGATGGACCGTGTCAGTACAATGGTGACTCAATGCAACAAATTCATGACGGGATGGATATCAATGAGCGTGATTTTAATCATTTGGTAGATTTACTGATTGATGCTATGAATGAAACAGGTATTTCCCATCCCATACAAAATCAATTGCTTGCGAGATTAGTCCCGTTGAGAAAGCAGATCATTTACCGATAGTGAGTCACAGTAGTTGTTTTGTTTCAGCCATATGCGAGTTGAATAGGGTCTGTTAGTTACTGTTTTAATGAGGCACTAAAAGAATTGTTCCTGGACATCTGTAGAAAGCTTCTCGCCAGATAGATGAGCCCGCTGTAGAAGCTGCCAGTAATAGCGATAAGAGGCCTTATCATACAATTTATCGTTTAAGCTTATTGGTGCCCAACTACGTTGTTGTGCTGTCAACAAGATTTCACTGGCAAGCTGGATCTTTTCTGACTCAGGTGTCATCGCTTTTATAATGGCTTTTATTTGTTGGGGATGTACACTCCACATTCTCAAAAAGCCAAACTGATTACGCGCTCTATAAGCATCTTCAAATGTTTGTTGATAATCCTTAATCGCCAGTGTCACATTATGTGATGGTATACAGCCAGAAGATATGGCGGCACAGGCTATTTCTGTTTTCGCTCTGACAATCAGAGCATGTTCAAACTGAGTAGGACTATGCATAGCATTATCCGTTATAGCGCCTTGATATGCGCTGATATAGTCCATAATCCCGAAATCTAGAACTTGCACAGGCTTCATGGCTGCAATTTTGTAGACGTCGTTTAATGCACCGTGTGTTTCAATTAATACATGGATAGGGATGGGGTGGGTAATGTTGTATCTCTGTGAAGCTTGCTGAATATATTCAAGCATAACCTCAACTTGATCAGCATTTTGCGCCTTGGGCAGTGTAATATAGCGAATATTATCTCTTGCGCCAGATAATAAAATATCGATTTCCTGTCGCCAGACAGAATGATCGTAGCCATGGATACGAATTCCTGACATATGATGAATGTTGTGTTCGCTATTGAGAAGTTCAACAATCATATTCGCATGTTGTATTTCTCCACCCGAGGCTGCGCCGTCTTCACAATCACAGGTTATGTCGAATACCGGGCCATATTCAGATTGAATTGAAAAGGCTTTGAGTAAAGTATGGCGGCTACCAGCGAAGTGTTCACATGCAGGTATTAAAGGTAGTGGCGAGATGTCATCAACAAGTGCATCATTCGGATGAATTAAGATAGTCATTACATAGATATCCCTAACTCAGCTCTTTTCATCACGTCATCGATCATCGTGTGTCTGATTGTCAAAAGCATAATATATCGATTAAGTCTGGTTTTTAGTTTAAAAAGATGCGATTATTCACGGTTTTGGTTGCCGTATTTTAGTAATAAATTCGATTGGAATAGTCTTTTTTCCAACGAATTAACTATATATGGTTTGGGCTGAATTGAGTAAACACTGATTTGTCTGGACGCAAAATTTTTGTTGATCAATTCCTGTATTTCGGCACATGATTAACACATGACAGAAACAGAACTACAACATTCTGAACAGATACGGAAAGTCTTCTTTGTCTCAGACCGTACTGGACTTACTGCCGAATCTTATGGAAAGTGTTTGCTTGCCCAATTTCCTGACTTGGAATTTGAAACCATCACGCTGGCTTTTGTGGATACACCAGAAAAAGCCTTGCAAGCACGAGAAAAAATTAATGAAACGAGCTTAGAGTCTAATCTTAAGCCGGTGGTTTTTAGCACATTAGTGCACGATGATGAACAATACATTATTGAAAGCGCTAATGCCTGTGTTATCAGCTTGTTTCACAGCTATATTGGCTCCCTAGAAAGTTTTTTTGGTGTGGAGTCGTCACACAAGCAAGGCGTGTCGCGAATTGCCTTCAGTGATACCACATACCAGCGCCGATTAGATGCGATTGATTTTGCACTTTCGCATGATGATGGCGTCAGACCGGATCACTATAACGATGCTGACGTTATTCTGGCGGGTGTGTCACGTTGTGGCAAAACGCCCACCAGTCTTTATTTGGCGATGAACTTTTCTCTTAAAGTGGCAAATTATCCACTTACACCGGAAGACTTATCATCAGATGAATTGCCTCAATGTTTATTGGATAATATTGATAAACTTGTTGGTTTAACGATTAAACCGGTGCCGTTAAGTCGAATCAGACGCCAGCGACGTCCTGGCAGTGAATATGCCTCACTGGAAATTTGTCAGGCTGAATTGACACAAGCACAAGCTATGTTTGATAAAGCGGGCATTGCCGTTTTTGAAACAACCGATACATCGATCGAAGAAATCTCTAGCCGTGTAGTTCGTGCGCTTGGCCTAGGTAGAGAACGTGTTAGAGAGTCGGTCTTAATGTTTAATAAATCTATAAAAGCAAGGTAGTTATAACTATGTCAGAATATGTTATCTCTCTGGATAAGCTATGCATGGAGGATGTCGGCAGAGTAGGTGGCAAAAACGCCTCATTAGGTGAAATGCTGCAAAATCTCGCCCCTCTAGGAGTCGATGTCCCAGGTGGTTTTGCCACGACTGCGGATGCTTACCGGGAATTTCTTCTGCACGATGGACTCCAGAGTAAAATCAATGATCGTTTGCGTGAGCTGGATGTCGATGACGTCACTGCTTTGCAAAAAACAGGTCAGGAAATTCGTGACTGGATCATGACGATTCCTTATCCAGAAGCGATGGAAAAAGCCATTGATGAAGCTTTTGCTGCATTGGAAAAAGAATACGGTCCTGAAGCTAGTTTTGCTGTGCGTTCATCAGCAACGGCAGAAGATTTACCTGATGCTTCATTTGCTGGACAACAAGAAACATTCCTTAATGTTTCCGGCTTAGACAATATCAAAAAAGCTATTCGTGAAGTATTTGCATCGTTATTTAATGACCGTGCTATTGCTTATCGCGATCACCAAGGGTTTGATCACAGTGAAGTGGCTTTATCAGCCGGTATTCAAAAAATGGTACGTTCTGATATCGCCAGTGCGGGTGTGGCCTTTTCTCTGGACACTGAAAGTGGCTTCCGTGACGTTGTGTTTGTTACAGGTAGTTATGGCCTGGGTGAGATGGTGGTTCAAGGTGCTGTTAACCCTGACGAATTCTATGTACACAAAAATACATTAGAAGCTGGCCGCCCATCTGTGTTACGACGCACTGTGGGTCAAAAAGCAATTAAGATGGTTTATTCTGGTGATGCTTCATCACCGGTTAAAACCGTGGATGTTGATGAAGATGAACGTCTACATTTCTGCCTGACCGACGAAGAAGTTGAGTCTTTAGCAAAAATGGTAGTGACTATCGAGAAACATTACCAACGTCCAATGGATGTGGAGTGGGCTAAAGATGGTAATGATGGTCGTATCTACATCGTTCAGGCCCGCCCTGAAACGGTTCAAAGCCGAACTAAGAAAAATGTCCGTGAAACTTTTGTCCTGAAACAAAAAGGCGAGTTGATTTCTGTCGGACGTGCTATCGGCAGCAAAATTGGTCAGGGTAAAGTGCGTTTATTAAACAGCCTGGACCAAATGAATAAATTCCAGGAAGGCGACGTTTTATTAACGGACATGACCGATCCTGACTGGGAACCTATCATGAAACGTGCTTCGGCCATTATCACTAACCGTGGTGGTCGTACTTGTCACGCCGCGATTATTGCACGTGAATTAGGTATTCCTGCTGTTGTTGGTTGTGGTGATGCCACTGAAAAAGTGGAAGAAGGCACAGAAGTGACTGTCTCATGCGCCCAAGGTGATGAAGGTAATATCTATGCTGGTTTACTTGAGTTCGAACACCGTGTGGAAGAACTCGACAATATGCCTGAGCTACCTGTCAAAATCATGATGAACGTAGGTAATCCTGATCGCGCATTCAGCTTTGCTCAGTTACCTAATAAAGGTGTTGGTCTGGCGCGTTTGGAATTCATCATCAACAATATGATTGGTATCCATCCAAAAGCATTGATGAATGCGGATAAGATGGAAGGTGAAGTCAAACAAGCCATCAAAGAGCGTACAACCGCTTACGGTGACCCGGTAGAATTTTACATCAGCCGTATTGCTGAAGGTGTATCCACGATCGCCGCTGCGTTCTATCCTGAAACTGTGATTGTTCGTATGTCTGACTTCAAATCGAATGAATACGCTAATCTGATTGGCGGTACCTTGTTTGAGCCTGAAGAAGAAAATCCAATGATTGGCTTCCGTGGAGCATCACGTTATTCATCAGAAGATTTTGCTGAATGCTTCAAACTTGAAATTGAAGCGATGAAGCGTGTTCGTGATGTAATGGGATTAACAAATGTTGAGTTAATGATCCCGTTTGTTCGCACACTGGCTGAAGCGGAGTCTGTGGTTAATTTGCTCAAAGAAAACGGTTTGGAGCGCGGTAAAAATGGTCTGCGTTTGATCATGATGTGTGAACTACCTTCAAATGCTGTTATGGCAGATGAATTCCTCGAATTCTTTGATGGTTTCTCTATCGGTTCAAATGATATGACTCAGTTAACACTGGGCTTAGACCGTGATTCAGCGCTAGTGGCCGGCTCATTTGATGAGCGTAACCCTGCGGTACTGAAAATGCTGGATATGGCGATTACAGCCTGTAAGAAAGCAGATAAATATGTCGGTATATGTGGTCAAGGTCCATCAGATCATGAAGACTTGGCTGAATGGTTATTAGAGCGTGGAATCAGCAGTATTTCATTAAACCCTGATACCGTAGTCAGTACATGGCAGGCTTTAGCAGAAAAGCATGCTTAAAAAGTAAAAAAAGCGACTGTCCGACCTGTTTTTTCAGGTCGGGCTTTGCTAATATAGCGACCTCGTTAATCAGGCTTACTTCAAGCATCAATAGATTAACAACAATATCGTCGGGGCATGGCGCAGCCTGGTAGCGCACTTGCATGGGGTGCAAGGGGTCGAAGGTTCAAATCCTTCTGTCCCGACCAATTTAAACAGTAAATAAAACGATTTATTACACTATAAAAAAGCCTGTAAACCCTTTATTTATGAGAGTTTACAGGCTTTTTTGTTTCTGGTTTTAGTTGCTGCAATAAGACAACCATTTTTCATTAAATGGCTGTTTTTGGACTTTTTACAGCCATTTTACAGCCACTATAAATTGGCCAGTGGGTTCAATTCGATAACATCGCGGAAATGAGATGGTGACAGGTGTGCATATCTCATTGTCATTTTTATATCTGTGTGGCCAAGGATATTCTGCAGCGTGATGATATTGCCTCTATTAATCATGAAGTGACTTGCAAAGCTGTGTCTTAATACATGTGACAGCTGGCCTTTAGGAAGGGTGATATCAGCTCGTTTCACTGCTTTCCTGAATGATGAGTAGCAATTAGTAAAAATACGCTCTGACGGCTCACTCAGGCGGCAGAAATCTAATAGATCATTATAGAAAGTTTCATCCAGTGGAAGACTGCGTGTTTTCTTCCCTTTTGTTTTTTCAAAAGTGATTAGATTTTTCCCATGCAACTGCTTTCTTGTTAAAAACATAGCCTCACCCCATCTAGCCCCGGTTCTTAAGCAAATATTGGCCACGTACCAGGTTGATGGGTTTTGACAGCCTGTTTTTATGGATTCCAGCAGGTCCTTGATCTGTTTTTCTGATAAATAGGTCAGCTGACGTTCCTGCAGTCGGAGCTTATCCAGTTCATTTATAGGATTTTCATAATTAATGACACGCAGCTTTCTTAATGTGTTGTAAACAGCAGATATAGCACTATGAATGTTATTGAACGTCTTCGCTGATATAGGCGGGCTATCTTCATAAAGCCGTTTATATCTGTATTTCACAATCATTTCTGGTGTCAGCATGTGGCCAACAGGGTTTCCCATTTCAACAGCAGCGGTTTTGAGTTGGTTTAATAGCTTCTCTTTCTGAGCCAGGTTAATACCGTGATATTTGTACCAGATGTTTATTAGCTCAAGTAACGTCCTTGGGTCACTGATTTTTATCGGGCTGAGTTGCAGTCCGACAATGTATTCACGCTCGAACTGTAAAGCTTCAGATTCAGTATTGAACAGCTTTCTAACTCTTTTCAGACCTTTCCTGTTGACCAGGCATAGCCATTTGCCGTTTTTTTGTTTAGTAACAGACATTTAAAAATTCCATGTGAGACTTGGCTTTAAAGTTATTTGTAAAATTTCCAGCCGGACGGGGTCATAGAGGGAAAAGCGTAATTTATGTAACTTATTAAAAAATATTTAAATATATTTAATTAATACAGAGAGTTGCAGTTAATTTTTAGGCTTTTTTGGGTGTAACTTTTTAGTAATTTTTTTGTAATCTTGTTACGCTTTTTAGTTACTATAAAATTACACTCAATTACACTTTTTCTGATAGGCTTTAATGCGTTGGTACGACTTGCTTTCATTGCTATTATGATTTTTGGCGGGTTACGCAAAATTACAGAAAAGTTACATTTTTAAAACTACGGTAACCTGCTGAATAAATTGAATAAAAAGTGTAAAAAATCCATTTGTTACGTAAATTACGCTTTTCCCTCTATGACTCCGTCCGGCTAGGGTTTGATGTCGCCATTTTCTATCAGCTTTAAAACGATTGGTTGGGCTAACTTATATAAATCCAGGTAGCTGTAATCCTTGCCTGGGACTGCCCCTGAATTAATCAATGAGGACTCAATCTCTCGCGCCGTTTCCATCCATCCATCCTGTAGCGTTTTGGTGTCTACTGTTTCGTATTGCTTGATTAAAGGTTTAGTCATGCTGTCCATCCAGATACCTCCTGTATGCGGATAAGTTGAATTTCAATTCCATTTCAAGCCATGCTTTTTCATCTTCATCAGCATAGGTAAGCCATTCACTGATAAATGTAATTATTCGGTTATCTCGGTCTGTTCTATTGATCTTTTTGCTGAGCGAATATTCCGGTGATGTAACTTCCCCGACTTTGGAAAACTCGACGAGCATCGTGCCAACACCTGAAAGTAACCAATCTATAGAAACCCCATAACTTGCGTGTAACGCCCGCAAAATTTTCATTCCTAATGGATTATTCTCATAAATGCTGTTCTGAATTGTTCTAACAGATACCCCTGTATCTCTTTGAATATCCTCTGGTTTTAAATTTCTTTCAGCCATAAAAAGCTGCAGGCGAAAAATTTCACCATCTTTTTTCTTTCCAACCCATGATTTGGGTGTTAACGTTTCGTCTGTCATACGCTGTATGCCTCTGTAAATGTAAAGTATATCAGGTGAAACTATGAAAACAGATAAACAAAACCCACCCCCTCTCAAGATATGTCAATTCCGTCACACTCATGAAGTTTTGGACTTAGTCATTGAAATCACTCAAGTTGAGAACATCGACTTTGCTACTTTGATGCGTCAGTTAATCAATGCCGGCCTCGAATCTTCACGTGGTGTAAAAATTATGGGTAACAGAGTTATTGACCGTGGCTCTGTTAAAAAACCAGAACAAGTATCTCGTGCCACCTAACACCTGAATATTGGTGTTTCAGCCCAAAATGAAAAAGTTACGTGCCATTGTTGTCGACCGTAAGTCACTCACGCGAGCCGAATCTATTACGTTTCGTTATCTATGTGAGGGGTATTCACGCGTTGAGATAGCCGACAAAAAGCGGTTTCGGTCACTAAGCACGATTAATCGCCAGGTTGAAAGCATAGCGTTGAAGTTAGATGCACACAGTCACGCTGAAATAGTGGGTACAGCTGTTGCGCTGGGAATGGTGCGTTATGAGTTTAGAGAAACACACGGGCTATTAACCAATGCCTTTGTGATCCTCTTAATGCTCAATATCACATCCGGCCATATCGATTTGCGTCGGTTTATGAGTTTGCCTAGTCCGCAACCGATACAAATCCCACGCGGACCGCGTTCACCACGGCCACTTCGCATCATTCGTTATAACGGCAGAACGCTACGCACCGGAAGGCAATACCCATGAAGAAAGAAATACCAGAGTGGGTGACTTATGTGCCGGTGAGGTGGGAACCAATGACACCCCGCATCAATATTTCAACGCTTACACCAAACGAAAAACAAACGCTTTGGCGAGGCATGAAACTGGTCAAGCCAGCTTTAGCCAATATGCTCAGCGAAGACGAAACACTCAAACTCATCCTGGATACATTCAACGGCACCATTCAAATGGAAGAGTCCGACTTTAATGAATGTATGGATGCCGCCAAACCCCAACACCCGAACGGATAGCATCAATGCAACAATACGATCTTAATCCACAAATCATCGAGCTATTAAAAGCCGAGTTTGAAATGAAGGAAGATGGGCAATATCTACGTGGTAGATGCCCAGAGTGTCAAAAAAAGGAGTTATGGACCTGGTTAGATCGTCCTGGTCGGGTTCAATGTAACAGAACCAATAAATGTGATTTTTCAGCCACCACAAAAGAGCTATTCCCCGAACTGTTTGAAAAGCTGAATGAAAAGTATCAACCAACGCTAGAAAACCCAAATGCCACGGCTGACGCCTATATGTCATTACTTCGTGGCTTTAATGTTGCTGATATTAAAGGCTGGTATGAACAAGGAAATTATTGGCACCCGAATGGCGATAAAGGTACAGCAACGGTTCGTTTTTTCCTTGATGAAGCAAAGTCCATCATGTGGGAGCGCCTTATTGATGATGTCACCATTACTGATGAAAATGGCGAAACCGAATCTCGTAATAAAAACTTTAAAGGTGCGTTTAAAGGTTACTGGTGGCAGCCACCTAAATTCACTATAGAACCAGGTGATGAAATATGGATGGTTGAAGGGATTCTCGACGCTATCGCATTAAACATAAACGGTATAAAAGCCGTGGCTAATATGTCATCGGGGACATTTCCTGATGAATCAATCAAACCACATCTTAAAAATAAAGTTACATGGGTTATTGGATTAGATAACGATAAAGCAGGCCGTGAAGCACTAGAAAAGCACAGTAAAAAACTACGTGAAATGGGTGAAACAGTAACTGCAGCCCTATCCAGTAATGGCGATATAAAAGCCGACTGGAATGATCTTCATAAAGCCGGAAAACTCACCGACAAAGACATCAGCTTTTATCGTTATTTAGGGCGTATAGAACTCGCTCAGAGTTACACCGAAAAAGCCCAAATGATGTGGGAGCATAACCCAGAACGCACCTATTTCATCTACTCATTCAGAAATCGCACTTATGCCGCCAAGATAGATAAAAAAGTCTATGACCAGGTCAGTATGGATTATTGGATTGCCCTGGCTAAATCTAATGATGAAAACCTCAACACTCATGAGCTTTCAAAAGTAAAAGAAAAAGCTACACCAGAGGAACACCGTCAGTGTGCGGTTAACTCATTTAATCAGGCATCCACGCTGCGAGAAATCGCTACTTTCTCTATTTCATATCTCTATTTCCAACAGCCTGATAATGGCGAAGACGGTCAATATTTCTTTAGCTTCAAGCTGGCCAACCATGGCCAGGAGCGTCAAATAGCCTTCACCTACAAAACAATCTCTGCAGCCAGTGACTTTAAAAAGTCAGCCATGCGAATACCTGGTGCACTTTTCAGTGGCATCCAGTATGACCTCGATTGGCTCTATAAAGAATGGACCAGGTACAACACTAAAGAGGTCCGAACGCTTGATTTTGTTGGTTATGACAAGTCTAGCCAGGCATACGTCTTTAATGAATTCGCGGTAGAGAGTGGTCGCGTTCACAAGCTGAACAAACAATCATTTTTTCAGCTCAGAAAACAAGGGATAAAAACGACTGTGGATATCAAACAATCATTATCAGAAAAACATAACGCTAATTGGTTACCTGAGTTTAAAACAGCATTCGGCACCAAGGGTTTAGTTGCACTTTCATGGTGGTTTGGCTGCTTATTTGTTGAACAAGTGCGTCATCAACACCGCTCATATCCATTTTTTGAATTAGTAGGTGAGGCGGCTTCAGGTAAATCTAGCCTAGTAGATTTTCTCTGGAAGTTATATGGCAAAGAGGGAGAGTCATTTAATCCAAACTCGTCAACCCTAGCTGGGCGCACACGCAAAATGTCAGAAGTGGCGAATATGCCAGTGGTATTTAATGAGACAGACAACGAAAACGACGACAAAAATAATCATGTAAAGCGATTTAACTGGGACGAGCAAAAAGATTTATACGACGGTGAGTTCGGGCGTGTAACCGGCATCAAATCGCAAGATAACAGCACTAAAAAGCCAGCATTCAAAGCAGGGCTAATGATAGTCCAAAATATTCCCGTTAATGCCTCAGAAGCGATTATGACGCGTATTTGTCATCTCAACTTTGACACAAGCCATCATAGTCCTGCTGGCTACGATGCCGCCGTAAAATTAAATGGCATGTCAATTTCAGACGTGAATGGCTTCATTCTGAATGCAGTTCGTCAGGCTGACCGAGTGATGAAGCATTTTAATAACAAATTAGTCCAGCACCGCATCACATTGAGCGCCAATAAAGAAGTGAAGCTGCAACGGATAATTGAAAATCATTCAAAGATTATGGCCTTCGCAGACTGCCTACACGGTCTTTATCCAGAAATAACGAAACAAGAACTAGGCGAAGTTCACGCCATGATTGAATTAATGGCAGCACAAAGACAAGCATCACTGAATGAAGACAGCCAGTTAATACAACAATTCTGGGCTCAGTTTGATTATCTCGACAGCCGCTTTTATCCAGGTAGTGCCAATAATCCAGACGGAAACGGCGGTGTCGTGATTGAAAATCAACTGAATCATTCACCAAGACCGGAAAGGATGATAGCGGTCAACCTAGAGCACTTCCACAGTATGTGCAAAAAGCACGACTTGCCAATGATTGATCCCAAAGAACTACGCAGACAACTGCCAACCAGTAAGAAGCGGAAATATTTTGATAACAAACCTGTCACCTCGCGGATTGAACAGCGAAGTGTCCGGTGTTGGATTTTTGAACGATAAGTTTTTGATACCCAAGCCGGTAGTGGGGAGTGAATAACACCGGCAGTGATGGCAGTCTCCTTCTCGAATGAGTAAATGCTGTGACATCACCGACTAGCCGGCGCAAGCGGCCCTTTATTTATAAACGGTGGAGATATATGGAAATGAATTTTATAAATGAATTAGTGGCGAAATCATCAATAATTGATATGCACAAAAACCAGATTAACAAGTTGGAAAAACGTGCTATTTGCCCTAGAGGCTACATGTTAACAGCTCACTATCACTATGATGATGTACGTTTTTCTATACACGGTAAAGATAGTGTGCTGATTAATCCTTTGCTTTCAATTATTGATTATAAGGGTATGACGCGAGTTTCGGCTTATATCCTTGTTCAAGAATTTAAATCATTAAACAGCTAATAGGAGACATGGAATGTTGATTTTAACTAGAAGAGTAGGTGAGTCATTAATCATCGGTGATGACGTGGTGGTCAATGTGTTGGGTGTGAAAGGCAACCAGGTGCGTATCGGTATCGATGCACCAAAAGACGTGACCGTTCATCGTGAAGAGATTTACGACCGGATTCAGGCTGAGAAAGACCAACCAAACGATTAGGGGTAAACCATGGTAATTGCAGCAAAAACAATTAATGGACTAAAGCGCAGAGCTAAACAAATTAAGCGGGCAGTGAATGTTCCTCATTGTCAGGCTTTGGACATAGCTTCTCAAGAGGCAGGTTTTAATAACTACAAAGATGCACTTGAAAAAATTCCAGCACCAGAGGTCAAATTATGAGATGCACTATAAAGCTAGATGAATCACGACTTGAATTAAAGGCCGTTTTTAATATCGACCGAGATAAATTCACTGACAAATTGGCTGAGGAGATAAACCACTTTTGGGGTGGGGCAGAATTTAGAGAAGATTCCGCCGGATCACACTTTAATGCGGCATTAAAACTCATAGGAAGCAAGTGTTTCGAAGAGATCGCCTTTAATAATTTCAAGAGTAAGTCCTGGTTAGTTGATCAGTTCGACTGGTCAAAGGGAAACGGCGTGGAGGGATTTCCTTCGTTCCAAGAAGCGGGATTGGAGTTGGTCGAAATCGACACTTGGTTTATTGATGATGACCTGCTTGATATCGAGTTTAGTGAGTAGGAGATAACCATGAGCCTAGCACAACAAAGACAGATTGACCTGCTGAAAAAGCGGGTCAGTCACTTTGAGGGGCAGGTTAGTCACCTTGAGGGGCAGGTCGCAGAAGCCAATCGCAAGCTGGATTTATTGCTAAATAACTTTGAAACCACGATGGCTAAGGCCATCGATAAAGTGATTGCCGATGGTATTGAGGTAGAGCAAACGACTGATAGCCAGATAAAAGCGTTAATCAATGAATGATATCGGCTACTGCAATACCTGCGTTGAACCTAAATGTGATCAGCCACGAATTAAAAAGACGATGGCATCATGTCCGAAAGGTTTAGCCTGGACGGATGGCACTGTTCACGATGAGATAAGCGAGCATTGGGATTGCCCGAACTGTGAAGAAATCTTATTTATAGAAACAGCTGATCAGCATCGATGTGAAGTGGTGAATGATGATTGAGCAAATAATCATAGCCATTAGCGGTGTTGTGGCCATATTTTTAACTCAATCAAGAAACGCGGGCCTGCATAAATATGCTTGTCTTTTTGGGATTATTGGCCAGCCTTTTTGGATGTTGGCCACGTATCAATCAGAGCAGTGGGGCATGTTTGTTTTAACAATTTGTTACACGTTTGCCTGGATTGTTGGAATAATTAATTATTGGTTTAAGAGGGGATAGTTTTGAGCCATAAAATTTTTGCTTTATCTTACCACCCTGATTCAGTTGAATATGACGATTGGGATGTCGTAAGTTCATTAGAATGGGCCGGTTCGAGTCAAAAACCTGAGACTGAAGTTTATAGTCTGCTCGGATTTGATGATAAAAACGCAGGCGTTAGTGGAGATGGTTCCTCAGAAGAACTCGAACACACTGTATTTTTAAACGCTATTGAGTCAGCGACAGATACAACATCACCTGAAGTTGTTTCTTTCTTGGTTGATTGCCTTAAGGCGTCCGAATCAAAACCGATATGGGTGAGCTTTTGGTAGCTTTAACTACCAAACAAATCACTCTGAATCAAAGCCTGGCGTTCACTGACCGTCAGGCTTTTTAATAGGCTGGCTGCCAACTGCCTGGTGTTTTGGATGGGTGGGTTAAGGTCGTGTGAATAACCTAGTTTCATCACAAAAGACGCACCGCAGCCGCCTTCCAGGTTGGTGCATTGGCAGTACAAATCTTTAACCGTGTGTGACAGCGCATTGGTGGAAGCGATGATGGCTTTTTGGTGACAATGAGGGCATTCAACGCGCATAGGTAGAGCAGTCCGCAGTGGTTTGATCAAGTATAACAAAAACATAGACTTAATTAACACTGTTGACAACCCGATTAGCTCACATTCTGGTTATTCCACTTCGGTTCGCGGAACTCGACAACACGCCGCCCTAAAATCTCATTCAATTCCAGGAATGGCTTCTGCATCGGACCAACTTCCAGCTCGTGATACACCTGCATAATCTTTTCCATATCCCCAAAGCCACTATTACTTTCTGGTATTACACCAGATAAACCAGGATACATCCGGTGCATGGAAAGGATCTCGCCTCGGGTAATGTTCTTGATGCGTTCAAATTCATCCTTGGTACCAATATCACCCACCGGGATAATTTTGACTGGTTCTTTAGCGTTAGTCTTTTCAATATTGAGATGCATCGATCGGAAGTTACCGGGGCCTTTAGATTGTGATACCTGGTCAGAGAGTATTTTTAGATCATCTTCTTCCAGGCCTGTATCTGATGTTAAGAAGATATAACCCATGTGAGCCCCGTTTTTATAGTACTTCCGTCGAAACAGACCAGCGTCTTCACTGAGTAATACTGATTGTATGCCGCCCATATATTCCGGTATGCCATAGATGCTTTGCAGGACGTCATATTCATTGATTTGAATAACTTCATAGGGAGCGAATTCTATTTCAGTTCCATCCGATAACAGCTTAAAGAATACACCTGGCTTTTTACCCCGTCGCATGGCAATAGATGGTAAGTGACCGAGACGGACAGGGCGGCCGAGGCCGTTAGTAAAGATTTGCACATAGAACATCCCAAACACTGCAAAATCTAAAGCGATCTGTTTTAGTGTGCTGTAGCTCATCATTTGTGATGGCTCAAACCATTTTAAGATCATGTTTTTCTTAAAGTGGAGAATGCTATTGTGATGCGAGTTCGCCCCACGGGTTTGGGCTAGGCCATTTAGGCTCACCGGCGGCACCCAATACTTACCGCCCAGGTCAGTAAACACGCCGAGATAGTCGGTCATTCGGTTGTTCAAGACTGGCTCGGGATCGCCAAAGGTAAAATTCATTTTTGTGTCTGACATGGTGGTTTCCTATTAAGAGGCCATCTTCATCGATGACTTGCGGCGTGGGACTAATGGCTCGTAGTTAAGGGCGTGCATGATGGACCAGGCAACGTCGGCATGGCCCGTCGTGTTTGAACGGTTCGCGGCATAGGTGATCTGGCTGCTGCCTGGTGTGACTGACTTGGTGATCATCATGAATGCCTGGGTAATTTGTTTATCGCCGGCAGAGTATTGCAGGCGTTGATTTTCTACTTCGCCCTGGGCTTTCAACACCAGCTCTGTTTTGGTTTGAACGCTGTAAGTAATAGGCGTGGCACGTGGGAAGAAGTTTTCCACATGCTCAAACACGCCATAACCAATACCGGTAATATCGATACCGATATGCTTCACATTGTGGGTTTCCACAATCTCTTTGATGCGGTTGGCCTGGTATTGGAAGTTTTGCCCGTTATAGCTGATGTGTCTCAGTACGCGCCATTTCTCTTGTGGGCTTAGTGGTATGGCTAATATGGCCAGCGTGGCGTTATCTCGTGTGCGTGATGGGTCATAGCCTAAAGCCACCGGTCGATTGCCAAATGGTCGAGCCGCTTCGGGGTGATAATCTGACCAGGCATCGGTATCGACCATGCAGGCCATCAGCTGATTCAGTGCAAAAACTGACTTAGCATCATCAATAAACACACACATGAATAAGTTGCTTAACTCATCAGGTGTGTATTCAATTTGTAATTCCTCGATATCAAATAAATCACAACCATTGGCTTCGGCATCTTTGACCGTCACCATGTGCCGCCATATTTTATCGATGCCTAATACACCGTCTTTTAGTGTTTTATGGCTAAGATCAAACTCGACCTTGTCATCTTCTTTTCTGGCTTTATTAAAGCGTTCACCCGACCACATCGGGTAAGCCTGGTGAGATTGTGCTGATGGGGTAGAGAAAAGGGTTCGACGCCATTTTTTATGAGCAGACATACCCGACGCGACTTTCCATAACTTCTCAAAGTCGGGTATCCAAAACACCTCATCCACATATAAATGGCCGTGGTAAGACTGAGCCGTGCGGCTGTTGGTTGATAGAAAACGAATCTCAGCACCATTCGAGAGAATGATGACGCCTTGGCCTTTTAGCTCAACATCAAAGTGTTCTTTCGCAATGGCGATGATGTAAGCCTTAAATACTTCGGCCTGATCACGTGATGCAGATAGGAAAATCTGATTGTCGCCGGTGAGTACGGCATCCTCAAATGCTTCATAAGCAAAGTAATAGGTGGCACCAATCTGACGTGATTTAAGGATGAAGCGTGTTCTCTGGCGTTTCTTTTCGTGCCATAGCAGCTGGTATTCGAAAAAGTGTGATTCTCTGAACTCATCCAGCTGTTTTTGGGTGATACCTGAGATATCATTTTTAGGGGCTTTTTCTCTCCGTTTTCGCCTGGTCTTTTTCTCTTGCTTTAGCTCATCCTCGGTCGGTGCGGTTTCCCGAAACTCATGCGGTATGTAGTTACCTTTCGATATGGCCACTGCTTCAGCTTGCAGTTTCTGAGCCTGGGCGATGTTGATGCGAAGGTTGCCAAAGTTGGCCACCAGAGAATCCAGCTCTCGCTGCTGTGACTCTGTTTTGTTATCAATCTCAATCAGAGCATTGATTCGCCTGGTAATGGCTTGCTCAACCGTATCCGGGGCAGCGAAGGCTTCCCACTCATCAGCATCACGCCAGTTATACAGCGTCCGCTCATTTACGCCGGTCTGAGCTGATATCTCAGTGATAGACCAGCCCTTAATAAAGAGCTTTTTTGCCGTTTCTTTTATCTCTGCTGAATACTTCGCCATGGTGCCTCTGTGTTTTTCACCTTATTTTAGGTGCCAAAACACACAAAAAAAGCGAACTAAGTCCTTAACTTTCCTAGTGTTTACTTATCGGAATTTAGCCAAACCAAAAGCGTTGAATCAGCCTTTTTTAACACCTAATATTTTCATCAACCAAGCACGAAAACTGAAAAACTAAGGTGTTACCAGGTGATGAATGGCTAAGTTAAAAACAGAGTGGGTACGCATAGGCCGAAGCGGCAAAACCATCGATGGTCGAGATATTGATCCGCAATGGTTACGAGATGCGGCTGAAACGTATGACCCAGAGTTATACCAGGCGAAAATCTGGCCCGATCATATTCGTATGTACAGCATGGGCAGCGTGGTTGCTGTCAGAGCCGAAGATAACTCAGAAGGTGGCGTCGACCTTTACGCTCAAATTGCCCCGAATGAGATTTATCAATCAACAGCTAGATCAGGGCAGCGTCTCCACACCTCAATGGAGTTAATGCCTAACTTCAGAGACACCGGCAAGTTTTATCTATCTGGTCTTGCTGCAACAGACACGCCGGCATCAGTAGCCACGTCTGAAATGCGATTCACCGCGAACAAAGACCAAACCATCATCTTAGGTGAGTTCGTCGAGAACGAGACTCACAACTTCAACGATTCACACAACGACGACCAGCCCCCGCGTTGGTTTACACGTTTATTTACCAAAGACAAATCCGACGAGGGCGACATGGATAAGAAAACCGCAGAAAAACTGACGGCTTTAATGACAGGTTTAAGTGAGTCATTAGCTGCATTTAAACAACAGCTAGACGGCAAACCAGAAGGTGATGGCAAGCCAAACGGCGAACCGGCAACGCTGGAAATCACCGCTGAACGCTTTGCAGCACTAGAAGCAGAAATTAAAGAACTGAAGGATGCCAAAGCCAGCGAAAAAGGTGGCGAGCAAGCTTCAGCGGTGGATGCTGAAGCCTTTAACAAACTGCAAACCAAGTTTGATGAGCTGACCAAACAGTTCAAAGCCGCGCTGAAAGAACAACCAGGCACGCCGGGCGGCGAGCATGACGGCGATGGCTTCAATGCAAGCCATTACGTGTAATCGATATTAAAAGTTAAGGAACATAGAGATGAATTTATCTGAACAAGGCCGCCAAGCGTTAGACCTTCATTTTGTGAACACAGCACGAGCTTTTGGTGTTCAACCTGGAAACCCCTCTGCTGGTCAACACTATGCCGCCACACCAAGCGTGGCCCAGACGATTTACAACAAAGTTGTTGAAGATGGTAACCAGTTTCTACGTCTAATCAATGCCGCGGTGATGGTTGGTGAAATCAAGGGTGAGAAAGTTGGCCTGGAGCTAACTGGTCGCGTAGCCAGCCGTACCGATACAAATGGCGCCGGCGAAAGAACACCTAAACATCTTTCAAACACAGACCCAAAGGGGTATGAGCTTTTCCCTACCCAATTTGATGTGGCATTAAAGTATTCAAAAATTGATAGTTGGGCCAAGTTCCCAGACTTCGCTGAACGATATATTCGCCTTGTGCGTCAGGCAATGGGCAACGATATGCTGACGGTCGGTTGGCATGGCACATCAGCTGCTGGAACAACCAACCTTGGCAGTAATCCAAACCTAGAAGATTTAAATATCGGCTGGCTGCAAATTCTTCGGGATTTTAACAGCGGTTCACAACATTATGCTGCTTCAGCTAGTGAACTCGTCCTGGGATCAGGCGACGCGAAAAACCTCGATGTATTGGTGCATGAAGCCAAAATGATGTTGCCTGTATATCACCGTAATCGTGATGACTTGGTAGCGTTGGTTAGCGGTGATCTTCTCTCTGCTCAAGAAGAAACCTATTACGAAGTAAATGGTAATACACCGACTGAAAAAGCCATGCTTTCTGGTCGAATCACTCGGGCTTATGGTGGTTTGCCAACAATTACTCCACCTTTCTTCCCTAGTGGCATCGTAAAAGTTACACCGCTGAGTAACTTATCCATTTATATCCAGGATAGTTCAATCCGTCGTATACAAAAAGACAAGCCAGAGAAAGACGAGGTTCAGGACTTTAACTCAGCCAATCAAGGTTACGTGGTTGAGGATGAAGAAATGGCCGCCTTTATTGAAGGTATTGAATTACCACCTGCTGCATAACAACCCTGAAGCAATGCAACCACTGTTCCCAGGTAGGTGAGCCTACCTGGGATAAACAGGAGCCAATATGAGTTTAATTAAAAAATTAAAAGCGCGACGTGCTGATCAGGGTGGTGAACCACAACCTACCAAGCCAAAAACAGACCAGCGTGTCAGTAAGTTCCAAGCCAAAAAGCTGGCACAACAAGCTTCCGTAATTGGGGTGGATGTCGCGCCAAGTGCTGATGAATCAGTTGTGGCCACTATCGGACCCGATGGTATTCAAAACCTGACCGCGTCTGTGCCATTAAACAAAAACCTGCTTGAACAATACCAAGCGGCATTACAGACCGATGTTCAGCGTTTAAGCACCAAAGACACACTGGAAGATAAAGCAGCGATGAAACGTCAGCTGCTGCCGAACTATATGCCGTTTGTTGAAGATTACATGGCCAATGGCCACGACTACCCGAACAGCGTGGCCGTGATGATGATGGTCTGGTTATTCGATATCGGTGATATCGAGCAAGGCTTACACCTGGGCTTTTATCTGGTGAAAACGCAAAAGCAACCCATGCCGCATGGCTTTAGCAGCACGATGGAAACGTTCATTTGTGATTACACCTATGACTGGGCTAGTGCACAAATCAAGGAAGAGAAAACAGCCAGCCCGTACCTGGATAACTTGGTGAAAGTGCTACTGGATGCGAAGTGGGAACTGGCGATGCCAGTGAAAAGCAAAATGCTGAACATGATGGCCAAGAATGCCTTCCTGAAAGGTGACTTTAAAGCCTGCGTGTCATGGTGTGAAGCGACACAAAAGGTCAACCCAGAAGGGCATGGCACCAAAACATTAATGAATAAAGCACTCAAGGAAATTGAGAAGTTAGAACAAGCCGCTGCTGAAACTAAATAATTCAGCCGCTTTACAGGCTCCACCGCCGGGGCAGGGCAAAAAACGAAGCACTCCAACGCTGTATCAGGTGTGGTTCGTGTTTTGTTCCGGCACCTTACATAACACAGGGTTCGCATGAGTTTAACGGGAAAACCATCACTAGCAAACGCATCACCCATCACCAATGATGGGTGGTGGCCTGATGTGTCTACGGCTGATTTGGTGAGCAAATACCGTGTGCCTTCAGATATTGCAGACGACACGATCAGCACAGGTTTAAGCTTGGCCGTCGTGCGTGTCAATGAAACGCTGGACCCTGTAAAACAACACCTTTTAACGCTCGGTTATGCTGACTTTGAAAGCTACCTGACGGCTAACTCATCACCCGTGGTGAGTAGTGAATTATTACTGGTTCACTATGAAGCGGCGGTCTATAGCCGCGCCAAAGCGTATTTATTGCAACAGTTCATCAGCATGAACCGCCGAGAAATAGCTGAAAATCAGGCCAAAGAATCCGAGCAAACCGAAAAATTCTGGCTAGATGAAAGCCAGTCATCCATTGCATCGCTCTGGAATACGTTTTTTCCTGATAACCCCAAAATGAAAACGCATGGTTTTCACGCGGTGCTGCTGTAATGAAGAAGTTACAAGCCATCACAGACTACTTGCTAAACCTGAACATGGTCGCAGCAGAAAATATCGATGCCTGGGCAGAAAATGCCCGATTCGTCGGTGTGGCCAAAGATATGGGCAACGACGGCATGGTGTTGTTTCGCCTGCATTACACTGCGGCCATCGTCATTGAGCGTTTCCCACACCAGGAGCATCCCGCCGAGCTGTTATTCGGCCATGTGATTGCCTGGTTAATGGATAACGACGATTTACGCGAAGAGTTAGCGCTTGATCCACCTGAAACCGACATCGATATTCTGGATAACCAGACTGCTGATTTAGAAATCAACATCGATTTTGTTGAAGACGTGGAAATCATCCAGGATGCAGCCGGACCACTACGGTTAAACGGTGAACGTTATCGCCTGGCACCGGTGCGTATTGATTATGCCCTGGAAGGTGAGGTGACAACATGAATCCCGCTTTAAATATTCAAGTCACTGGTCTGATGACACTTAAGCAGCAGATTGAAATACTCGGTATGCCAACAAAGCTTCGCCGTCGTTTATTGGCGAGAGTGGGGAAAAAGGTCATATCTGACAGCAAACGACGAGTTCGCACACAAACGGATCTGTCTGGCCAGAGTTATCCAGCACGCGCCAAAAAGAAACGTGGCGGCAGCAAAATGCTGCTGAAACTCGCCCGTCAGCTCAAAGTTATCCGCGCTGATGGCACTGAGGCCGTGGTCGGTTTTTATAAACGCTCATCCGCTCGTATTGCAGCCAAGCAACAGCATGGTTACACACAAAGAGTCACCGCACGCTCACTGAAAAGAAACGGTACAAAAAACCAAGACAGCCCAGCCACACGCGACCAGGCACGCGCCTTACGTGAGGCCGGCTTCACCATTAACAAACGCAAATCAAAGAACGGCAAAAAGCCAAGCCAAAAGTGGGTAATGCAAAACCTCACCATTGGCCAGGCCGGTTCGTTGTTGCGTCAGTTACGTGAGCAAGCAGGCGAAAGCCCAAAAACATCATGGAAAACCACGCTGCCGGCACGCTCATTTTTAGGGGCAACCAAGGCCGAAATCAGGCAGTACATTGATGCCATTTTTAAACAAATTAAGCAGGAGATAGCCCGTGGCGTTACCTAAAATTACGGTCAATGCGCTCAATTTACAGCAAGGCCCATTCCCAACGGTCGAGAAGTATTTGCTGTTTATCGGTGTGGCAGCGACCAATGTTGGTGAATTGTTATTCCTTAATACCGATAGCGATTTAGATGTTGAACTTGGCGAAGCCGATTCAGAGCTAAAGCGACAACTCATTGCAGCCAGACAAAATGCCGGTGAAAACTGGGCGGCTGTGGCTGCACCAGTAGCTAATGGTGCGCTTTGGGACCCCGTGGTTGATATGGCCATGAATGAAAATGTGAAGGTTGAAGGCATTGTCATTTGTACGCCTGTGAATCAAGCATCTGACTATACAGCCATGCAAACTAAGGCAGTCAACATCATGGCGCAATACGGTCGTCGTGTTTTCTTCATTGGTGCAGCGCGTGCCATTGATAGCGAAACCGAATCCTGGTCAGAGTACATCACAGCGATAAATGATTTAACTGACACCCTTTCTGCTGATCGTGTGTCTCCCGTGCCTTATATTTTCGATGATGCCGTTGGCATTATCGCAGGCCGTTTATGTAACTCAGGTGTGAGCGTAGCCGACACACCGATGCGCGTCGAAACCGGCCCATTAGTGGGACAGGACCAAACCACCTTGCCCGTGGATAAAGACGGTGTGCGTTACAACATGGCCCATGCCAAAGCGTTGAATGACCAACGCTTCTCAGTGCCATCGTTTTTCCCTGATTACCCTGGCGTGTTCTGGTCGGATGCTCAAACGCTGGATGCCCCAGCGGGTGATTATCAAGTGCTGGAAAACCTACGTGTTGTCGATAAAGCCGCGCGGGCTGTTCGCCTGGTGTTAATTGGCTTGATTGGTAACCGCCGTTTCAACTCCACACCCACCGGTGAAGCTTGGGCGATTAATAAGCTTATGCGACCACTACGTGAAATGAGCAAGTCGACGGTGTTCCAGGGCATTCCTTTTCCTGCTGAATTAAAGCCGCCGGTTGAGGGTGACATTGTGATCACCTGGATTACTCGCGAAAAGGTGGAAGTGTTTATGAAAGCACGGCCTTTTGAAATTCCGAAAGAAATCACCGCCAACATTGTGTTGGATTTATCTGATCCAACTGCATAGGAGACTAACCCGTGTCTAAACGTTTATCCGGTCAAAACTTTGACTTTATGTTCAGCGATTTATTGATACATGCTGAAAGCTTCACGGCGACGATTACTGACAACAGCGCCGCCACCTATACCAATGGCGTGCCTGATGGATATGTGGACGGTGATGTCTCTTGCTCTGGTGAAATTGAGCTTGATAGCCGTAACTTTAACTTGATGGTGGAAACAGCCAAATCAGCAGGCAGCTGGAGAGGTATGGACACCTTCGACATTATTTCAACAGGTAAAGCCCTGGATGAATCTCAGAAGTTCGAGCTGTTTGGCTGCCGAGTGAAAATCTCTGATCTGCTCAACATCGACCCAAAAGGTGGCGAGAAAACCAAGCACAAAGTGCCGTTTGATGTCACCAGCTCAGACTTTGTACGCATTAACGGCGTGCCGTATCTGAGTGAAGACGATACACGAGACTTGCAGGTTTAACGCATGGACTTTTCACTACTCAAAACAGTGATAGCGATGATGCCTGGCAGTGAGACGGATGATCAGGTTGTGGCTGATTGGTGCAACTCACCATCAGTCACCCAACTGAAGCAAACGTTTATCACTACACGCACATTGATGGAAAAGCTAGGGCCACAAGCAGCCACTGATATTTTAACCAAGCTTGAAACAGCCGCTGCAGCTTCATCTTTACTGGCGAAAACATTGGAGATGATGAGTCCCGTCCAGGGCGGCATCGATGTCGCTTTGGATAGTGTGCGTTTTCAACTGGATGATCTTGCCGTCAATAACGTGATTACTCAGCAAGAAGCCACCAACATCAAATCACTAGGCGAACACCTGGTTAGCCCTGCCGAGTCAGTCGGGTTGCCGGTTATTACTGCTCAAAACGTGGCATTTGTGAGACTGAATCATGACGATTAATACCTCTGCAGCGATTGTTGAAAAGCAAGCCGAGCATACGGCGATTAATGCAGCGGCATCGATAGTAAACGGTGCCTACAGCACAGAAGCACAAACCACCGCTTTGGTGCTAACCGATAAGGTCCGGTTTGCGGATGCCGTTTTGGATATCACGTTGCCAACACTGGCCGCCAGTGGCAAATCGGTGCATCTGTACCGCCGTGATAAAAACATCAAAGGCACTAATCACGCGCCAGTGCCTGGTGATAACTTTCCCCACATTTATCTTGGCTCATTCCCTTTGAATGCAGTGGGGACGCAGCAATTTATTTCATTGCCTGGCATTACTATCAGCGATGACTGTGAGTTTTACATCAAGAACGATTCTGGTGTGGCCACAAGTGGCACCACGGTGCTGACGTTAACCCCTTGGACATGGAACGGGAAGGCATAGCGTGAGCGTTTATCTACCCGATAACAGAATTACAGTGCCTGAGCTTTTCTATCCAGGGCGCAAGCCGACTGTGCCTGTGAGAGTGAACTGGAATCATCCTTTATCAAAAGGCTTACGGAATATATTAGTACTGTGCAGTTCCTTCAAGAATAAAGGGGAAACGCCAAAATACGAAAACGGTTTAGTGAATTTTACGGGTGGAACTTCGGAAGGCAATCAATACGACGTTTTTAAAGATGTCGAGTGGTTGAAGGGTAAGTCTGAATATTCAATCTGCATTGGCGTTAAACCACGTGCTGTTGACGGGAATAATATGATTTTCGCAATGGGCGTAGATAGTGGGGTATTTAGGTCGGCTAATACTATAGCCGTTTGGGTTGATGATAACGAGTTTAATTCAGGGGTTAACAACTGTTTAGCTTTTGAGCATGGGACAGCAACAAATACAGGGCCTACTAGCCGAGTGCATTCGAGTGAAAACAGCATTGAGGCGAATAGATATTACAACATTGTGTGTAGGCAGGATGAAAATTCAGCCGACTGTTGTATCAATGGAAAACAGGATGGCATTGTTATAACTGCTGATTTAGCTCCTGTATCCACAAGCATAAATGAAGGTTATCTGGGGCACCTGACTTCAACATTAACCTCAACTATCAATGGTGAGCTTCATTATCTGTATATCTTCGATAGAAGGTTGGCTGATGACGAAGTTCAGGCACTACACATAAATCCTTACCAATTTCTGGAGGCTGCGTAATGCTATCGCCTCTCTGGATTAGACAAACCAACACGCCGGCACCGACTCAATCATTCAGCATGAACAGTATCGGTTCTGAGGAATCAATGGGGGTGATCACGCTTTCACCTGGTCCCGTTTCTCTGGCCTTGTCATCAATCCTCAGTCAATCAGCCTTGGGTGATATCGAATTGTTACCTGGTGCGGTGTCGTTTTCTATGCCTGGCATCGAGGGGGATGCCATGGTGCCGAATCCCACTTTCTCTGTTGGCGGCTCGACGGTCTCTCTTGTGGCCATTCCTTCTGAAGAGTTTGTGGGTTTACCTGTGTTATCACCTGGCGCTGTTAGTTTCTCGGCTGCCTTTATCAGCGAGTCATCAGTGCTGGGTGATATTCACTTTTCAACGGGGTTGGTCAATTTCAGCGTGCCAGGCATTACACCTGGTGAGCAGGTGCAGCCGTTCAATATTGAAAATGTGAACCATGTTTTAAGGCTAAGCAGCATAGAAACGGCTGAAACGTTCGGTGCTATCAGCATAAAAGGTGGATCGAGAATCACAGGCTACATGAACGCCGACATTTTCACAGGCCCAGCGCTTTTAGGCGTGGTGGAGGTGAACCTTGGCCACTGAGAATGTTTTCCTGCTGGCTAATTCCAACACGATTGAGCTTCGTGGGCTGCGTAACGTCTTTACAGATGAATACATCAACACAGCCAATGTGGTAGCCACGTTGCACACATCAAAAGGCGTATCGGTGGTAACACCGGATGCCATCACGCTGCATTACGTTGAGGAATCAGACGGTTGCTATCGGGCGTTATTAGCACCAGAGACACCCTTAGAAGAAGGCAAGCGTTACAAATTACACATCGTGGCCCAGGGCGAAGGACTCACCGCCACTTGGGAACAGTTAATTCAAGCAAAAGTTAGGCGGTAAACGTTATGACAGCAAGTTTATACGGCAAAGGCCGTGAAGGTTTTCTAGGCGGCGACATCGATTGGGATGCCGACATCATCAAAGTGGTGGCCATCGATGTGGCCAATTACAGCGTGAGCATTGATGCCGATGAATTTCTGGCGGATATCCCCGCTGCAGCGCGTGTATCTATTAGTGATGCACTGACCAGTAAAACCAAAGCATTGGGCGTGGCTGGTGCAGCGAATGTGGTGTTTCAGGAAGTCACCGGTGCAGATATTGAAGCGATTGCTTTGTACCAGGACACAGGCAACGAAGCGACCTCGCGTTTGATTGCTTACAACGATGAAAGTGCTGATTTACCCATTTTACCCAATGGCGGCGATATCAACCTGAATTGGGATGCCGGCGTGAATAAAATTTTCAAACTATAGGTGACGATATGGCCAAAGCATTAAAAGACATGAGCATCAACGAGCTGGAAGTCACTATCCAGGACTTAACAAAACAACGCCAGGTCATTCGTGAACAGGCTATCTCGGCACAAGCGGTGTTAGCTCAAAAACTGGAACAACAACGCGTCAGCAAGCTGTTAGGCCGTGATGTGCAGTTGGTTGAAGTCAGCAGCATCGAGTCTGAGGAAGACGCATGAAAAGCTTCAACACCAAGACCATCACTGATGCCCTGAAAAAGCACGATTACCCGTTTTTTAAGGGTGATTACAACCTCAATATCATCGGTGTGCGTAGCAATGATACGGATGCCAACACGTTTAATGATGTGATTGTGGTGCTGTATGAGCTGGACAAAAAGCAAGTGATGCATGTGTTCCCAGCGACGACCGATCCTGGTCTGTTTTACCGTAAAAACCCGCTCAATGTGGAAGGTACCGCCATTGTCGTGCCTGGTCATTATCGGGGGGTGTGGCAGATTGGCCCTCATCAGGCGAAATACAACGCCCTGGTTCAACGTAAACCGATGAAGGTCTATCGAGACAATGATCAAGATGCCGGCTTGGATATGGACGAAACCAGCATTGATGAAGGTTTATTCGGCATTAATTTGCACCGTGCCGGCGTGAATAACATCTCGCTGCAGGTGGATAAATGGTCTGCCGGCTGCCAGGTGTTGGCTGATCCATGTGATTTTGATTTGTTAATGGCTTTGGCCAAGAAATCAGCATCGATGTATGGACCATCGTTTAGCTACACGCTGCTCACGGAAGAACAGCTATGAACTGGCTGATTATCGCAGTATTTGCAGCAAGCTGTTCTGCCAGCTTTTTTGTGGGCTACGACTACCGCGATAGGGGCGTGCAGGCTGAAATGGCCAAAGCGATATCCAAAGCCCTGGAAGATGCTGACGAACAATACGAAAAAGACCGTCAGCAGGAACTGGAGCTGATTGAAAAGCAAAAAAAGACCGAGATTGTTTACAAAACCATTACCAAAGAGGTGCCAAAGTATGTGCCGGTTATTCAGCAAAAAGACAGTGATTGCAATCTGTCTAATGGCACTGTGCGGTTGTTCAACAGTGCCGCCCGTGACGAGATGCCCGAAACCACCAGTGTCGATGCTGATACCGATACCCGACCTTCCACCATTACAGAAGCCGATCTCATCGACTATGGACTCGTCACCATCAAGCAGTACAACAAGGCAAAAAACCAATGCAACGCCTTAATGGATTGGTTTCACTCCGTGGAAAAGAAGGAAAAGAACGAATGATCGAGAAAGACCCAACGGCCTATCCATTAATTACCTATTCGTGGGTGTTTCTACTTTCGATTATGGGCGGTGTGGTGAGCTATATCCGCAAACGTCGCATGGGCAAGATTGCACGCTTTTCGATTACAGAATTGGTCGGGGAGATTGTAACATCGGCATTTGCAGGGCTTATCACCTTCTTTTTATGTGAAGCCGCCAAGATTCCACCGATGCTGGCTGCGGCCATGATTGCTGTTTCTGGCCACATGGGCTCACGGCTGATTTTCATGCTCGAAGAAGGCCTGCAGAAGTGGTACGAAAAATACGTTTTCAAAAAACAACTTTCTAAAACTAAAAACGAGGAATAAACCATGCCTTTAACTACGCTCACACTCGATGACAAGCCGTTTGATTTTGATATCGCCGTGGATGATGCCAACCGTTATATCAACTCAATTGATGCACAAGACAAAGTCGCACCTAGCTACAACTTGCTAATGCAAACCGTGAAACCAGAGCAAAAAGACGATCTGAAAAAAGTCGTGCTGATTGATGGCAAACCGAACGGCTTTTTATGCATCAACATTGCCGGTGAATTGAATAAACAGTTTTCCGGCGCGGTGAAAGTTTCGCTGGGAAAGCCGAGCACATCGCAAAGCGAATAGAAGAAAACGGATTGCACCAGGTGTTATGCCTGGTGCATCACTGGTTGCCCGGGCAACCAATTAATGAAGACACCATGGGCGAAGCGATATATCTGGAAAAACGCTATTGGGAAAACATGAGCAACGCTGTCGCAGCAGGCATTCAAAAGGCTTTATAGCAACGTGAACGCATTACAACACCTCGATTTTATTGTGAAACTGACCGACATGGCTTCTGGCCCTGCCGGCAAGATCATGAAAAGCATGGACACCATGACGACCAAGGTGCAAGACGGTTATAAAAAAATCGGCTATGGCGCGGCGGGGATATGGGGTGCCGGTGCGGCCCTGGATAATTTGCTAACACCTGCCAAAGAAATGAACAGGGCATTAGGTGAGGTGAAATCACTAGGTGTTGCTGATAAAACGTTAAAGCAACTCACATCCACCTCGCTGAAATTCAGCATGCAATATGGCGAATCGGCGGCTGACTTCGTGCGTAGCTCGTATGACATTCAATCGGCTATTAGCGGTCTGGTGGGGGATGAGTTAACCACCTTTACCAATGCCAGTAATATTTTGGCCAAAGGCACTAAATCCGACGCGGCCACCATCACCGATTACGTCGGCACCATGTACGGCATTTTCAAAAATGGCGCCGACCAGATGGGTAGGGGGCAGTGGGTAGAAATGCTGGCAGGCCAAACAGCGGCTGCGGTGCAGATATTTAAAACCACCGGTACTGAAATGTCAGCCGCCTTTGGCAACCTGGGCGCAGAAGCAACCAGCCATGGTATTGCGATGAATGAGCAAATGGCCATACTCGGTCAGTTGCAATCCACTATGTCCGGTTCTGAGTCGGCCACAAAATATCGCGCGTTTTTATCTGGCGTGGGTAAAGCACAAGAGGCATTGGGGCTACAGTTTACCGATAGCCAGGGCCGCATGCTGCCGATGGTCGATATTCTCAACGCGATTAAAGGCAAGTTTGGCGAGATTGATACCGTTGCAGAATCCGACATGCTGCAAAAAGCGTTTGGCACCAAAGAAGCCGTTTCGCTTATCAAGCTGCTCTCCAGCGATGTGGGCGGGCTCAGTAACAATATTCAAGAGCTGGGGAAACAAACCGGTTTAGAAAAAGCGATTCAGATGGCAAAAGACATGAGCGATCCATTTAAAATTGCTTCAGCCTCAGTGGATGCACTAAAGACAGTACTGGGACGGGGGATTATTCCTTGGTTATTACCAGTGTTCAATCTATTTGGCGATATCGCATTGAGAATGTTGAGATGGTCAAATTTATTCCCCAACCTCACTAAATGGGTCGGGTTTCTTACATTACTGGTTTTTGGCGTTATCGCTAGTATTTCAGCCTTATCCATTATCGTTGGTATAAATAAATTTATGCTAGTTGGATGGGGAATTGCCGGTAAAGGATTAAAACTCATTTTCACGGCATTACGCTGGTCAATTATGAAATTAATCCCATCCATATTTAGCTTCTCTGCTGCACTCCTGACAAGCCCGATCACCTGGATGGTTGTCATTATTACAGGACTGATTGCTGTTGTAGCTGCAGCGATTATTTATTGGGACCAATGGACAGGCGCTTTAGTGAAATGGGGTAGCCAGTTTTTAGAGTGGATAGGTGTTGTTTCACTTATCGACGGTGTATTAGCAGCCTGGGATGCACTACCACAGTGGTGGGCTGGTTTTAAAAACTGGCTCGGCACACTTGATCCTTTCGCCTTCATAGGCACAAGTCTTGAGTGGATAACAGACAAAATATCGGGCTTTGCTGATTGGTTAGGTATTGATCTCTCAAATAAGCCAGAAGCGCCCAAACCTATCGCGCCACCGCCAAGCCTGGATGTCAACAAATCACTCAGCAGCCAAGGCGGGGTGATGCAACGTATTACCAATGCCAACAACTCGCAAACACGCAGCATCGGTGATGTGGTGGTGAATAACTACGGGCCAAGCGTCAACGGCAACACGCTGCGTGACGAACTCGCGTTTATGGGTGGCTGAGATGGCAGATTACGTCGATTTATTGATTGTTGATGATGATGTGGTCCTGGATGCTGCCGGTGAGCCGCAGCTTATCTATGACAAAGCCTGCATCACTCAGGATATCAAGCACATGGTGCGTGACTCGGGCTTGCTTGTGGAAATGATTGGCGAGCGTAGTAGCAGCAAAATTCAGGAAAAAATGCTGAAACTTGTGCTGTTTATCGAAACAGACGAACGCTTGATTCCTGGCACCGTTGCTATCACCCGCACCGACACCGAAACCTTTTTTATCACTGCCACTACATACAAATATGGCAGCACCAGCATTGAGGTAACAAGCTAATGGCCGATGTGGATTTTAAACAAATCGTTTCTGATGCCGGCATACCGACCACCGAAGCGGAACTAAATGCGGCCTGGAAGGAAGAAGTGACCAATGCCGGCAGCACCATCAGCAATGATAGTGACTATAGCCCGTTCTGGCGTGTTATCACGGCCTTAGTCACTAAGCCCGTGTTATGGATGATTAACTTTTTAATTGAAACGGTATTGCCGAATGCCTTTTTAAAAACAGCGGTATTTGATTGGGCGGTCGAGCTACTGGCTGATGCGGTCAACCTGACCAGAAAAGATGAAACCTTCACCACAGGTGAAATCACCTTTACTCGCGGTGAAATTGGCACCAGCGTCACCATACCGAAAGACACCATCATTCAAACGCCGACATTAAACGGCAAGGTGTATCAGGTCAAAGTCACGCAACCGACCAGCTTTTTAGCGGGATTAAGCACTGTTCGTGTACCTGTTAAAGCCGTGGAGGCAGGTTCTGCATTTAACCTGGCTGCTGGTTATTACTCCATTTTACCGGTACCAATGGCCAACATTGTGCAGGTGAGAAATGAGGCAGATTGGATCACCTCACCAGGTGCGGACCGTGAAAGTAACCTCGATTTAAAAAACCGAGCCCGAAATCAGTTTGGTACCGCCTCAGATTTTCATACCGATAGTGTGTATCGGGCGTTAATTTCAGAGTTTCCAGGGGTAACGGTCGATGCCATCTGGTTTGAACATGACGCACCACGAGGACCAGGCACAGCCAACGCGTTTGTGCTGTTCGACTTTGCTGCACCGGTAGCGCAATACCTGGAAGACATTAATACCTATATCACTGATGAGGGCAATCACGGCCATGGTGATGATTTGCAAGTGTTTCAAATGCCCGAGCAAACCGTGTCGCTGACTGTGACCGTTTGGCACAAAAAAGGGCTGGCCACAGATGCCGTGACCACGCTTAAAAACAATGTGCGTGATTTTGTGAATGCCGCTTTCCGTGAAAATTCGCTGTTTTCACCCACGCTGACCTTACCCTTCAGCCGCTTCAGCTTTTCCAATCTCGACCGGGAATTACATGAAAAGTTTGCTGGCATTCATAGCGTGGATTATTCACTCGATGACATTGTGACCGAGCTTTGGATACCACGTTTAACCAGCTTAATCGTCAACATCCAGGAGACAGAATAATGCTGAATATTAAGCTGCCATTCTGGATTAGTGCCGAGCAAACCGAAGCACTCACCAAAGCAGCCACTAACTACTGGTCAAAAATTGAAGCCTGGCTACGCTGGCCACTGGACCAAATGGACCCGCTCACCTGTACGCCTGGCATGCTCGATTTGTTGGCCTGGCAGCGTGACATTGAACGCTTTACCACTGAGCCATTAGACCTTTACCGAAAGCGGGTGAAATACGCCCTGATCAATGCCCAGGATGCTGGCAGCAAAGCCGGTTTTATCCGTATTTTTGAGCGCCTGGGCATTGGGTATGTGGAAATAGAAGAACGCGTCGATCCGGTGGATTGGGACGTGATTCTGGTGCATTTATCCGATAGCCAGCTTTCCGAAAATAATGAGCTGTTAAACCGCATCATTCAAAAGTACGGACGCACCTGCCGGCGTTACCAGCTGACGGTGATCACGCCCATTAAAACGGGCATAAGTGTGAAAGCGACGGGGCACACCTGGTGGTTTGATACCGCGATACAAACCATCGCGCCATGGTGGGTAGATAACACCATTGAAAACAACGCGACAGGCCACGCCTGGTCGCTCGACATTGCAAAACTATAAGAGGGCTTGAAATGGGCTTTATAACCATCAGCGGCGAAAACCAGATTGCCAATAAACAGGGCAACAGCGAAACGCTCAACATCACCCACTTTGTGCTGGCCAACATCGATGGCCTGGACGTGAACAACGAGCCGGTTAATCGTGTAGAAGCCATGCCGGCAGCGGGAAACATTCGGGACACCTTGCCGGTGACCAAGCAGGGCTATGTCAATACGAATCAGGTCGTCTACTCCCTGGTGATGGATAGTGCCATTGGTGATTATGACTTTAATTGGGTAGGGCTAATCGATGATGAAGGGGTGCTGGTTGCGGTGACCTATACACCGCTTATCCAAAAGCGGAAAACGGCCGGTTCTGTACCAGGCAATAACCTGACGCGTAATTTCTTGATTGCCTTTTCCGGTATTCAGGCCACCACGGCCATCGCGGTACCGGCTGAAACCTGGCAGATTGATTTTAACGCCAGATTACACGGCATCGATGAGCGTGAGCGGTTATCTAACTTTGACATTTATGGCCATGAAGGCTTTTTGAGTGATGGCTGGAAGCTGGAACGAGTTGGCACCTCATCCACTTATAACGTGTTGCCAGGCGTGGGTTATGTCGGCGGTATTCGTATTGCTGAAACATTGACACAACAAGTCACCGCCACCGGGCCAAAATCAGTCTGGCTTGATGTGTCACTGCAGGGCGATATATCTGATGTGACTGCGGTGGTCGATTTTGTCATCGATGCGGTGTCTCATGCTGATTACACCGATGGCAATGGCTTTAAACATTACCTGACCAAAATCAGTGATATTGCAGCCAATGGCGATGTGACCGATGTTCGGGTAGATGGTGACGGCCTTTCTCAGCATTTATTGGATGAAGACCCACACCCTCAATACCTCACCGAAGCTGAAGCCAACGCTTTATATAAAGCAAAAACGGCCATTGATTACCCAATTGGTGCTTTGCTGATCATGGATGGTGATGTCGTACCAACGGGCTTTTTAAAACGTAATGGGGCAGAACTAGTGCGTGCCTCATACCCACTGTTGTGGGCCTATGCTCAGACAGTTAGCAACTTTGTGACTCAAGCCACTAAAGATAGTGACCCTGAAGCCTATGCCGGTTATTACGGGGACGGTGATGGTTCCACCACATTCACAATCCCTGATTGGCGTGGTGAATTTTGGCGTGCCTGGGACGATGGTCGTGGTGTGGACGTAGGTCGTGGAATCGGTACATGGCAGGCTGACGAGTTTAAGAGTCACTATCATCTTGGTGGTATTGCAGAACAGGGCCCACAAACATGGTTTGGCGCAGAAGATGCCGGAGGAGGGACAAGAGAGTACGTTACAAATAACGAAGGCTCTGCAATTACCACATCGAATAAAACGAATAACGTCGGTGGGAATGAGACGCGCTCACGCAACTTATCTGGCACAGCACTAGTCCGCGCATATTAATTAGGGGTTAACAATGAATATCACACATTACTCACGAAACACGGGCGAACCTTTAAGCCAAGGTTTGGCTGATGCTGATCCAAAGAACAGCGGTCATTTTCTAATCCCAGCCTATGCCACACCGGACACAGTTCCTGAAGTGGAAGAAAATCAATGCGCCGTGTTTACCGATGAAAATGGCGCGGTGCCACGCTCACATAAAGAGGGCGAATGGAAAATTGTTGCTGATCATCGTGGCTACTTTGGCTATGACGCAAATGGCAATGAGCAACAAATATCTGAGCTAGGTATTGAGCCTGACGAGTCATGGACATTAACCAAACCAGAGCCACCTTTTGTGTTTGCTGATGCTGCGCAGCTTAAAAACAATGAGATAAAAAACGGCTTCCAGGCAGCGGTGCAAGCCATCACCACCACCTACACGCAAGAAGAAATCTCGACCTTTCTCACCCAAGAGAATGAGGCATTAGCCTGGCAAGCGGATAACAACGCTTTAACGCCTGGTATCGATTACATTGTGGCCAATCGGCCATCGGTTGATAAAGCGACATTAGTGAGCAGCATCATCAGCAATGCCACCACGTACAAAGACATCGTGTTTCCTGCTATGGGTAAAAAGCAGGCGTATGAAGACAAGCTTTATGCCTTGCAAATTCAGCATGAAGACAGCGAACAACCCGACGTCACTCAGGCAGATATTGACGCCATCATCGTGGACTTTAGCTGATGGCGTATTTAACTAGACCTGTTCGCTGGGCGGAATTAAGCGAGTCAGAAAAACAATCCTTTGGTAATGGCTGCGGCCCTGCCTGGTTTCCTGATTGGCTAATTAAATTACTGTTTGGCTGGTTTTTTGAAGCTTCATGCCGCCGGCATGACTTTGCTTATAGCCGTGGTGGTTCACCTAATGACAGGAAAGCCGCCGATAAGGGCTTTTATAAAGCCATGTTACGTGATGCCAAACGCTTAAGCAGCTATCAACGCTGGCTGGCCAGTTTAGTGGCCGTGGTGTTTTATCTGCTAGTGCGTTTGTTTGGCTGGCTGGCTTTTGAGTATGGGCCTTACCTCACTTTAAGCATGATTTATGAGGCGGAATAGTGAAAATCACCGTCACTCAAACAATCCCCATTTATGGCGTGGTTGGACACAAGAAAGTGAAAATTCCGGTGTTTAACTTCACCACCATTGATGAGTTTTATCGCGGGTTTTATCGTGATTTTGAGTGCGTGCCACCTTATCGCCGTGGGCAATACAGCATGCCGGCAAACCTGGTGGCCGGTTATGAGCAGTGGAAGCGTAACCATGTCTAATTGGTCACCCGTTGTACTTCACACCCCGACATCCGATGCCAGTGGCTTGAGCGGCAATGTGACATTGGAAACCATCACGCCATGGACGCTCGGCGCGAAAGAGGGCAGCGGGACAAACACCTGGTTAGCCTTTCCCAACGCGGTCACGGCGTTAGTGAAAAAACTCAATTCACAGCCCGTGCCGGCATTGTTTGTTTTGGCATTTACTGCGGGCAGCTATAAAGACCTGGCAGCGCAATGCCAAACTATGGCCGGCGCCTTTCCACTCAAACAAATTGAGCAATGGCAACGCCACGCTGAAAAGCTGGCCAACTTACAGCAAGACAAAATGCAGCTGGTTGATACGGAAGTGGTGACCGCCGGCATAAAACTGAACGCGGTACCGACCGTTAAAGCGCGTATGAAAAAAGCACTCAGCCAACAGGCCAAAGCCGCGGCCAGCAGCTTAACCAGTAGTGATCCATTATCTGCTTTGAATAGCTTTGAGAGTGAAAAAGCCGCGTTTGACAGTGCCACCGATGCCGCTTTGCCTGACTTAACCGGCGGTGCCGGCTGGCGATTTTATGCTGAAAGCGATATCGCGAACCAATTACAAACCGGCCATCCTGGTTATGAATATGCCTATACCGCATTGATGGCGTTTATCGGTCAGCCGGTGGATCTCGCTTATTTACGTGAAATGATGCCGGAGGACGTATGAGCATAAGGCTAGGTGGTGAAAAGCTAAATGGTAAAGACTTCAAAGTCTCCAGCACATTAACCATGGCCGGCGCGGATTTAAGTGGCCAAACCAGCTACACAGACACGGCTGAAACGGGTGATAAACCCAAACAACTTTCTGTGCGTTACAAGATCCCATTTAAAGATAAAGCCCACCTTCAGCAAGTCGTTAGACTGGCTGAAGCCAAAGATGCATCCGGCAATCGCATGGTTTATACCGTGGTGAATATCACCGCTGAAGGCATGGGAATACGCCAGGTAAAATTTGAGGGGGATCTGAGTGCCAGCGAAGATGAAACCCTTCAACTCTGGTCCGTATCATTCAAGCTCACCGAAGTACGATCGGTGCCTGAGCTGAAAGAGTCACGCCAGGAAGCCAAAACCGTCACCGACCAGGTGGCTACAGGCGATACCGTGGTTCAGGAAGACACCGCCGTGCCGGATGCAGTCGAGCTATCCAGCTTTGAAAACATTCTCAACTTTATTGATAAACACTTACCAGGTAGCGAGACAGCCTGATGCGGATAATCAAGCAAGTTTCCGTTAATGGCCTGTCTCAGCAACTGGTCGAGGACCAGGTGCGTGCCGAGCTGAATACACCAGGCCGAGCCATATTAACCTTGGTGGCCAATACGGCCATTCAAAAGGGCAAGCTGGTCACGTATGAAGTGGGCTATAGCCAACAACCTTCACTGCAGCGGTGGTTTATTGGCTTTGTTGATAGTGTGGTACCCATGGGGGATAAGCGGGTGAAATGCTTTTGTCGTGAGCTGTCGGCCGCATTAATCCATGATATCTCGCTGCAGCTTCGTCACGTGACATTGCGTGAAGTATTAACCGAGGTGAACAAACTCACTGGTTTAAACTTTTCAACGCCCGATATCGCTTATGCCAATACCAAAGTCTCGCACTTTTTCCACTTAGGCAGTGGGTATCAAATGATGGCCATGTTGGGGCGGGTGTTTAACATTCCCGACTATCTCTGGCAGCAGCAAGGCAATGGCGTGATTTATGTCGGCAGCTGGGCAGATTCACGCTGGGCGCAGATGAAAAACATTTCATTGCCACAAAAGCTGTTTGATCAGCAGCAGGCGACCAACTCGGCTCGCGTGGCTATCATGCCGCAGCTTCGCCCTGGTATGCGTATCAATGGCAACCGCATCAGTGAAATCACGCTCAAAGCCAATCACATGGAGCTGGTATGGAACAGCTAATGAAACGCATCCTGATGAAGCTTTTCCCCGAGCTGTTCGCCGGTTATCACTTGCCGATGTTTGGCCAGGTGGTCGGCGTGCGTGAAGCACCAAAAACGACCGATATCTGTGATGAGTTTCGGCCTAAATATGCCGTTGATGTTCAAGTATTAACGGAAAACGGCGAGCCTGATCCCAAGTGGGACATCCTCACCGATGTGATTATGTCGTTACCGGTGGCCGGGCATGAAATGGGCCAGTTTGCTTATCCGGAGGATGGCACCTGGGTGGAATTGGCTTTTGCCTATGGCTCACCGCAGCGGCCCTTTATTCGCAGTGTGTTACCCAACGGCCTCACCATGCCAGCGGTCGAGCGTGGTGAACAACGCTGGCAGCACAATCCAGCCTCATTTCAGCGGGTAGATAAGGACGGCAATTGGGAGCGTAAAACAGACCTGGCCATCAATGAAGAATCCCTCGAGCGATTCATCGAGGCGATGACGATCGTTGAAACCTATCACGTGGCTAACAAAGAAACGGCCACCAATGACACCGAGATTATCGGTGCGATTAAAACGATTAAAGCGTTTGGCGCCATTGTGGTTCAGTCAGGCGGGATATTGGATTTATCTGCCGTGGCTCATTTACGACTGACCACCAAAGCCGATGCCCTGGTGAAAACTATCGGCAAAATGCAAAGCAATATTGGCACGAGCAATAAGGTGACAGCTGGCCAAGACAACACGCTAGAAGCCGGCACAAAAAACCACTTCCAAGCCCCCAAAAGCTGGATAGGCACCAGCGAGGAAAACGGCCTGCGGTTAATGAGTGAGGTGGCTCAGCTCGTTATTCAACTGGCTGAAATATTGGCCCAACACACGCACCCAAGCACAGGGCAAATCACGCAGTCATCACAGGTGATGAACATTGCCACACTCACCACGGCCATAAAAGGCCGCATCGATGGCATAGCAGAATGATGATCACCGATACGACACACCGGCTGAAACAGGGCTAATGTCATGGTAATCAGCCAAAATAATGTCTGGTTCTTGCACCACCACATACACGCGGCGTTCATTGGTTTCTGGGTTTTTGGCCATAAGTCCGACCAGGTGCGTTTTCATATCGTTTGGGTACCATTTTGGCTTGCCCTCAAAGTTCAGCAGCATATAGGCATCATTCGGTATCAACACCCGACGCGGAAACCATTTATCCCAACGGCCAGCCAGCACGGCATCACGCTTAGCAGTAAAGCCAAAAGGCAACGCGCCTGGTTGATTAGCGTGTCGGCCCCAGGGAAACATTTTCGACGACTGATCAGGCATAAGCACAGGCAAAGCCGGACGAGGATGGCTGATATCGATGGTGTATTGCTCACCGTTAAATTGAAAAGTGACTGCCTGGCACATGCGAGAAAATATAGAGAACATTGTTTGTATGTTCAATCGATTTTTCCTAACAACACGATGAGGAACCCGCTATGAAAGCGTTTTTTGTTTGTTTACTTTTTATGATGATCTCGACAATGGCCATGAGTGCGGAACTCACCCATTTAAAATATCTGCATCCAGGCGAACCCATCTGGTATTCCAATGATGGTGAAACCTGGCAGCAGGGTGAATTCGTTTATTTTGTGTCATCACCTGAATGCGAAGCCACAGAAACCAGGCAAGATGCCACCAATAATCAGCAAGTGATTTATAGCTGTGATGAAGATGCGGGGCAGGTGCAAACAGTGAGATATCGCCACAGCACGGAATACGATGGCTTCACCATTAATTACGTCACCGGCGTTGATCCAGCCTTACCACCACCGACGAAAGCCGAGCTTTATGGGCTATTAACCCGAGTGGAAAACTTGATCAACACCAACTCAATACCCTCATTTTTCACCACGGCCAAAGGGCTCATCGATGACCGAATCGACATGCAACGGCGCGTTGAATTGCTGCGAGAACGTTTAAAAGCCAGCGATATTGAGTAACACCAGGCATGAAAGAAATACGCTGCGGCGCCTGTGGCCGTAAATTAGGCGAGGGCATTTTTATCGAGCTACAGATAAAGTGCGCACGCTGTAAAACCATGAATCATCTGAGGGTCAAGCACCCCGAACCAGCACACCACGAGTGTCATGAAAAAGAGAACACTCGTGAGAAAATACCAAACCGAAAACCTATCACTGCATAACACCGATTGTTTAAAACTGCTGAAAACACTCGATGACAACAGCATCGATTTAATCGCCACCGATCCGCCTTATTTTCGTGTGGTTGCCGAAAGTTGGGACCGACAATGGAAAAATGAAGCGGATTTTTTTGCCTGGTTAGATACCGTACTCGAGCAGATGGCCAGAGTGTTAAAGCCCACCGGTTCGCTTTATTTTTTTGCAGGCCCACACATGGCCAACAAAGTCGAAATAGCCGTTGCTAAGCATTTTAATATGCTCAATCAAATCATCTGGCGAAAGCCTTCAGGCCGTCATAATGGTTGCAGCAAAGAATCATTACGGCGCTATTTCCCCCAAACCGAGCATATTATGTTTGCTGAAAGCATGAAGCCGGTGCCTTTTGGTTTTGAACCTATTCGGGGCTATCTTCACCAGGCGATCATCGATGCCGGCGTGACACAAAAACAAGTCGACAATGCTTGTGGATGCAAAATGTCGGGCCATTGGTTTGGTAAATCGCAATGGTCGATGATTCCAGAAAACCACTATCAAACCGTTGAAAATCTCATTGGTAAAACGCTGAAGCCCTATGCTGATCTTTATGCTGAATATCGATCACTTTTGGATGAAAGCAACGCGGCCAGACGCACGTTTAACGTCAACAAGCATGTGCCTTATACCAATGTATGGGACTTTAAGGCCGTGCCGTTTTATCCAGGCAAACACCCATGTGAAAAACCGCTGGACTTAATGGAACACATCATCACCGCCAGTTCCTTACCTGGTGATGTGGTCCTGGACGCATTTGTTGGGGGTGGTAGTACGCCAGCCGCGTGTATTAAAACTGGCCGGCGGTTTATTGGCTCTGAATTAGGCGAAAGCGAATTTGATATGGCGGTGAAACGGCTCACAGAAATGAATCAGCAAGCCGCTTAATATTCACCCTGAACTTACCCGCTCCGCCATGGATGGCCAGTCGAGGCAACTCCTGGCGGGTAGGTTCACCTTTATTCTACGATGTAAGCTTGCCTCATAGGTTCTCTCATCGTGACATTACTGATGTCGGTGTTAAGTTCCTGAGCAACAAACTTCTTGAAACCATCAATATCAGGCTCGAAGATATTTTCTCCAGCAAATTTATTACCGTGTTTCTCCCAAAGCTCTAAAGTTTTAACTTCAATATCAGTCAATGGTTTCAATGCTTCAACTTGCCAATACCAGCTCTGCTCACCTGAATTGCCACCACCATCAACAGCATATCTAGCAATGGCTAATGCATCACCATTATTAATCTGCTCCAGATTCTTACCAAGAAACACATAAACGACTTGTACACGCTGGCTACGTTGAAAGTCTTTTGCTGCTTGAATAGCTGTTTGGGCATACTGTTCATAGCTATTGGCAGAAGGTGCAGAAATATTAAATTGTATGCGTTTACGACCTGAAAAACTGAAGTTATCAGTCGACAAAAGCTTATATTCAACAGCTTCGCTAGTTTCAGGTTCAGGGCGAACTGATGGGGCGGGAGCTTCTGTAATCGTGGTTGTTTTTTTGGCTTCAGGCTCTGAAATTTGCGAGGGTTTGGAATCTGAGTTATCACCGAAAATGGCAATCATCAACATTGGAACTATTATGATGCTGACAATCGCGGGTAATAAAATCCCTAATATCTGAGGGCCAGTATTGTAGCTGTCACGCTTTGTGAAGAAATTAACGATTGTTTTTCTAGTAAACCAAAAGCCAACAACCATCAAAACTAAAGCTAATACAGCTTCAAAACTGCTCATGTTCATACTTCCTTGTAATTGTGACCAAGCTCTCGATTATGGATCATCCGCGTTAACGTAGCAATGATGCGGGGTTGTGGTGACGGGCAATGGCTTATACACTCAACCACGGCAAGCACTCTCAAAAGTACATTTTTCTAATTTGATTATGTCGTCCAGGTTGTGAGTGCTTGCCTGTTTATTCTATGTCTAAGCTCATCAATGAATAAGTATCATCAGCCTTGTTATATTTCAGCTCTACCATATAAGTGTTTCTAACCGTAGCACCAAAGCTGTTTTGCGCATCAACTTTACCAACGATGATGTGTGTACATTCACCGATATAACTTGCCTGTATGCCAGCACCAACTGAGCCAACAAAATCAGCAGTAGAGGGTGATTTCAACCTGTCCCTAACAAATTTTTGAGCCATTGCAGCCGCGTGAAAATCGCTTGTACATGTTTTTTCAGCTCGTTGCTCTGGCGTTACGTCTTCACTGCATGTGGCCAAAATGGCCGAGCCAATTAACGCAAATACGATAATGCCAAGACAGCCTTTTGCCATTTCACCTGGTTTCATGCCCGGCGAGCTAACACCACAGTTAGGGCAGGTTTTTGCTGATTCGTCGACTTCATGTTCACATGATTTGCACTTGACTAACTTCGCCATTGAATTCCCTTTTCTTTGTTAATGTTTATTGATTATTGCACGATTAATTGTCGTTATCCACGTTTACAGAGATATACAGGAGTTGACAGAGATAACGCAGAGGACTATATTTTTCTCCACGTCAGCAAAATCTGACGTCAGGGTTTAGCAGCTCTGTTATTCAAGGACGCCCAATCAGCCGCGTCACGCGGTTTTTTTGTGCCATAATTTTATGGTGGTTGTGCGTGGGGAAGCCTTCGGGCTTGCCAGGTCCTTGAACTGGTCTGCTAACCCTGCGTGCAGCCATCACCCATATTTAGCAGTGTGGTTGATGGTTTAATTTTCAAGGAGATTAACCATGTCAACTCAGCAATATTCCCGCCTGCGTCTCGTTCAGGCCATTTCTCAAAATGACTCACTCTATAATCCAGAGCCTAATTATCAAGTAAGCACCGGCACAGTCTGGGGCTGGCGTGATAGTGATAACGCCCCCTTAGTTATCCAGCTTTCTAACGGTATCCATTTCGCCTGCCCAGGCATCAGTAAAATAGCCAGACAATCGGCCTTAGCCCAGGGAGCCATCGGCCAGAAGGTTGCCTTTTATCATCGTGGGTTTGATATGCATGGAAAGCCACTTTTCCCCGTGTTCAAGACCTTATTAATCGGTGATGAGGTACATGGCCATGAGTAATCTAAAAACACTAGCCAATCCATTCACCTTCAAAGGTCAGGATATTCGTGTAGCTGTAACCGAGCAGGGCGGTGTGTTATTTCATGCTGAAGATATTGCTGATGCGTTGGGGATGGATAGCAATACGCTGCAAGATGCCGTTCGTTTTATACCTGGTAACTGGCGTGTCGTTTTACCAAACACCGATATGATTTTCTTAACTGAGCCGGCAGTGTTCAAACTGATATTCCATTATCAGTCTGAGCAGGCGGTATCATTGGCTGAGTGGATAGTGCAGGACGTACTATCCACATTAAGGAAGCATGATTTTTTCGGTGAACTCAATCCAGCGTTAAGACTGGAATATTCCAAAACTATCACCGACCTGTTGCAGCAATTAACAAGCAACCGGTCGGGCCATGTCCGCGATGTATTAGTGGCAGAGCTGCGTGATTGCTGCAACCTGGTAGGCAAAGAGCTACCTGCAGAAATCAACAAAACCAGCATGCACTTCTGATTTATTAAGGATGAGGTATGAAACAATTGATAAGAGAAATGGAAGAGAAGGTCATCGCGTTACGTGGGGCCGCTCATGGAATTGCAGCATCGATGGATGATGAAACCATCACCAGTCAACAAGCATATCAACTGCTGAAAGCACTGGCCGATAGTATGCAGGAAATCATCGATAAACGTTCCATACCAGAATAAATCATCACTCAGCACGGGCCGGCTATTTAGTCGGCCCTTCTTTATATATAGGCCAAACATTCACTGGCCATTCTCACAAACAATAAAGACCAGGGCAGAATCTGACAGAAAATAATGTCGATGAATAGTGGCCAGTGGCCATCACCACCAAAGGCATCGGTGTCAGCTGCTGATAATGCACTGGCCAGGTGAACACCTGGTGAATCTACAGAGAAAAGTGATCAATACTCAGACCCATGGCCACCAAAAAAATCACAACGATCGCAAGCCCCCAAAAACACTCCTCCTCACCCGCGATGTTTTTGCATTTTTTTTGAGTTTTGAAATATGAAGTGCATCGACAAATATCAGACGAAAACAGCAAGGCAGCAGCTTTAAGGCGTCATCAATTCGATGTTTTTTTGTTCAAAAATTGCAATGAAGTCTTAATTATTGAAAATATTTACAGCCATTTAACAGCCACTAATTTTTTGATGATTTGTTTAATGTATTGATAATGCTTGATTTTATATAAAGGTCAAAGAGGTTCAAATCCTTCTGTCCCGACCAATTATTTTTTTGTTTATCCAAAGCAACTCAGAGCATCTGATTACGAACCACTTTGCCTTAAGGCATTGATGATGCGATTACGTTCTTCCTCTTCATAAAAACTTGGGTCATCAAATAAGTCTCTTTGCGGTTGATCAAACATCATACTGAGCACTTGCGAGCTGGTTTGAACCATCGGTTCGAAGTGGGCATTATCTCCACTGACAAGATCAACGACGCGACGGCGGCGATAGGCCGTATATCCGGCTAAAATTAATAATACTGTTCCAATATAGAGCGGCAGGCCTTGTGAACCAATAATGGTCATTAATGAACCAGCTATCACCGGGGCAAAAGCGCAGCCTAAACCATGAAGCACCAGCATATCTGAGGAGCCAGACACAATTTCGTCAGGATGGAGTTGGTCAATAAGCTGAGCGACGGACAGTGGGTAGATGGAAAAAGATAAGCCACCCCAGATAAAAAAGATGGCTAATAAGGCGGTTTGAGAAGGAATCACTGCCATGGATAGAGCAATAATCCCTGCTAATGCCACTACCCATGTAATGACTTTGGGTCTGTCGTGTTTATCTGAATAACGGCCAATAGGGATCTGCAAGGCAGCGCCACCTAGAATAGTTAAACTCATTATCAGTGCGATGCCACTGATATCGTATCCTAGTTCAGTGGCATAAATAGGTGTCATCGCCCAAAAAGCGCCCATTGCCAGACCTGAGAGAGTTGAACCAGCTACCGAGAGTGGTGCGATCTTTAATAAGTTTTTTAGACTACTTTTTGGCCTTTCCGAATTAATCATCGGTTGGTTTCGGCGGGTGAGTGTCAGTGGCAGTATGGCCCAACTAATCAGAATAGACACAATGGCAAATAGCAGAAAATTATCGGGCGTAGCGATATGCAACATTTGCTGTGCAATTGTTAAAGCACCTAAATTGACTACCATATAAAAAGCAAAAATACGTCCACGCTCATGGCTTGCAGCCTGACTGTTTAACCAGCTTTCGATGACAGTCATCAGGGTAATATAAGCAAGCCCATAAAAGAAACGAAGAACAATCCATACCCAAGCATCAATAAAAATAATATGCAAAAGTGTGGCTGAAGCACAGATAGATGCACAGAATGCAAACGTCCTGATGTGCCCCATGCGACGAATCAGTCTGCCACTGACCCAGGTGCCACATACGAACCCAATAAAATAGCTCGACATGATCAGTCCCATGGTGGCGCTTGAAAAGCCTTCATTTGTGCCGCGGAGGGTAAGGAGAGTGCTGATTAATCCATTTCCCAATAGAAGCAAAGCAACGCTCCATAAAATAGATTGAATAGGCTTAAGCAATGCAAGTGATTGCATATTGTTTCCTTTTTTATGCACCTTAATTAATAGTCATTGCACCAAAAATATACTTAAAATCTATTTATTATTGTTTGAAAATATTAAGTGCATGATCTTTAATAGCTTTTATATATAAAAATTATCGATTACAAAGTGATATGAGAATTGATGCAAATCATGAACCGTTATTTTCATATCGTGGATGATGCTAATCTCCTCAATCAATTTCACAGAATTTTCGCATCAAGCTGTTAGTATCAACTACGAACTATCCTTGTTAACAGTTCAACCACCCTTAGCCAGCTTATTCCCGATAAGCTGGCTTATTTTTTTCATAACTTTACATTCTTTTTCGCAACCAATATTTATCAGGTGTGTCATAACGTTACCTGAGACTATCGTCAATGGTGTAATTTCTACTCCTTGTTTTGAGAAGGCGGTGATGGTCACATCATCGCCTTTTTCTTATTTAGCAGTTCACTAAGTCATTTTCATTCGTTAATTCCAATGGATAGATTCGTTAATACTGCAGTCGTATTTGTACTGACGTTCACTGACCTGTACGTCAGTAATCCTATCTGCGTAAATCTCCTTTTTGGAGTAGGGTGGCTTCTGCCACCCTCTTTTTTTATACCTTGTTAAGTAAACTGAATAGCTGCTGTATGATTGACGCCTTCTAACGATATAAAAAGGCCATGTTTAGCATGCAATACAATACTCTTGGTAATACTGATCTGAGTGTCAGTCGTATTTGTCTGGGAACCATGACGTTTGGCGAGCAAAACACGCAAGCAGAAGGACATCAGCAATTAGATTATGCTGTCAGCCAGGGAATTAACTTTATCGATACCGCAGAGTTATATGCAATCCCTCCTTGTGCAGAAACCTATGGTGTAACAGAAGAGATTATTGGTCATTGGTTACAAAAAAGAGGCCGGCGGGATGACATCATTCTTGCCAGTAAAATGGCTGGTCCGGGCGGTGATTGGGTTTCACATATTCGAGGTGGTGGTACCCGGTTTAATGGGACAACAATTGAAACGGCAGTTGATGCAAGTCTTAAAAGGCTCAAGACTGATTATATTGATTTATACCAATTGCATTGGCCTGAAAGAAATACAAACTATTTTGGCCGATTGGGTTATCAGCAGGCGGCTGATGAGCAAAAGCTGACTCCCATTATCGATACGCTGCGTGGTTTGAAAAAACAAGTTCAAGCAGGAAAAATTCGACATATTGGTTTATCCAATGAAACACCATGGGGAATAATGCAATTTATTACTTTGGCTAAATCGATGGACTTACCTCTGGTAGTTAGTGTGCAAAATCCCTACAGCTTATTAAACAGAACGTATGAAATAGGTTGCGCTGAGATTAGTCATCGTGAAAATGTTGGTTTGCTGGCCTATTCACCATTAGGATTTGGTGTACTGACAGGGAAATATCTTGATCAACAACCTGAAAATGCTCGTTTGACACGCTGGCGTAACTATAGCCGTTACAGCAACCCTCAGGCCATTGAGGCAACTCGTCGATATGTAGAGCTTGCCCGCCGCTTTCAGCTGGATCCTGCCCAAATGGCATTGGCTTTTGTTAATTCACGACCTTTCTTAACAGCTAATATTATCGGAGCAACCAGTATGGAACAGCTTAGAAATAATATCGCTAGTGAAAAATTGATTTTAACTGAAGAAATACTCTCAGAAATTGAGCTGATTCACCAAAGCATTCCTAATCCTGCACCATAAAATATAAACTTTTTCATTTTTATTAAATATAACCAAGATAGGGACGACAACATATAGAGTGACCTGAGCATACTGACCATAAATTCTATGGTTTTATAACAAGGAGGGGCAATATGAGTTTTTTCGACAATAAGCTTTCTAAAGTTGATTTGCCTTTTTCTGACTTAGTCTTATATTCACTTTTCATCAATTCATTATTATTTACCAGTTTGCCACCTTTTAAATGACGACTGTCTCTATGCTTAGAAAGAGCAGTTTAACTATAAGATACGGCACTCTCTTATTGATATTGACCCTGCTTTTGATCGCTGTCGTTTTTCAATACAAATCACTCATTGATAAAGCAAACCAACAACAGCTTGAGCAGCTTGCTCAAGCTATATCAGCTAGTATAACCGTGGCAGATAAACCGGTTTCGACAGCTGAGCAAGGTGGTTCCTTGTCATGGTTGCGAGCTTACCCCTATATCAAACAGTCCATCATTTTTGATAAAAATGGAACGGGTATTTTTCGTTATCAAAATCTTAATACATCGGTTACAAACACCTTCATCAAACAAAGGCTCCAAAATGGAGTAGTCAGTGAAAAGCAGATTTATTCAGACTCTGATGTTATTCATTTTCTATACCCACTAGTAGAAAACGGAAGTGCTTTGGCAAGTGTCTATCTTTCAGTCGATAAGTATTTGTTTGAGGCACCATTCAAAAGATTATTCGATTGGTCCTGTATCGCCATTCTTGTCCTTTTTGTTTGTATTGTGGCGTTAGTCTGGTTATTCATAACGCACTATCTCTTGCCAATAAACAGTTTGAGCCTCCAAGTGTCGGGAGAGTCTGATAGCTCAGAGACCAGTATTGGACATATGCTTGAAAGACTAAGGCAAAACTTCGTCAAACTCAGCTCCGATAAGCAGGATCTGACAGAACAAAAACAGCAATTAGAATTAAGGTTGGCGGAGCAGCAAAAGTTATTAACTGATGCCATTAACAGACTTGAATACGATGAAGATGCTAAGTGCGGAATGATTAATGTTATCAGCCGGGAGCTGAAAATATCTTTGTCTCAAGTGATTAGTCATATTGAGCTGTTAAAGGTATATGTGACAGAGGCTAAGGCTCATGAAACAGTGAGTCTGATAAATGACTCAACGCATCACTTATTAGAGGTGATAAACCAGTTACAAGATTATGTGAAACTGAGTGAAAAGCAATGGACTCTTGATGTTAAACAGGTTGATTTATATCGATTTCTTAAGTCTGTAGTTGAGGCCAATTATGCCAAAGCAAATCAGAAAAAAAATACATTATTTTTAAATATGAAATGTTCTGGCATGGAAGTGATGCTCGACCCACATATGCTCAGAAATGTGCTAAATAATTTGATTGATAATGCAATAAAGTTTTCTAGGCAGGGGAATATTGAACTTTATGTCAGCGAATTTTCAAGAGATAAACAGCATTTTTTAACCTTGACAGTGAAAGATTCTGCTGGAGCTATCAATGAGAATGATAAGGAACGTATTTTTGAGCCATTTCAGCAATTCCCGTTGCATGATCAGCAATACTCAGGGCTCGGTTTAGGCTTAACTATTTATGCTCATCTCGTTGAGTTGATGAATGGCGAATATGGCGTGAACTCTTCCACGCAAGGGAACAGTTTTTGGTTCACGATTCCTGTTGATATTATCTCTGTGACTAATACGTCGCCTGAGGCAAGAGTTCAAATCAACCCACGCGGTGATGATAAAAAAACTAATCATGTACTTGTTGCAGAGGATAATGAAGTCAATCAATCTGTTGCTTTGGGCTTGTTAGAAAAACTGGGTTGCACAGTAACGTTGGTAGCTAATGGTGAAGAGGCAATAGCATCATGCAGTGAGCAGGCATATGACATGATATTCATGGATTACCACATGCCTTTGATGAATGGTGTTATGGCGACAGATCATCTACGTAAGGTTTTACAGATTACCACCCCAATCATTGCATTAACGGCAGATGCAAATGAACAAGTTAAGTTAGATTTTTATGCTGCTGGTGCTGATGATATTTTAATAAAACCTATCGAACTGAATAAACTAATTGATTTAGTTAATAAATTTTTAGGAAAAGCGATTGAGCCTGGTTCAGGATCATACAACAACAAAGAAGTTAGTGAGTTGAATCCTACCCTTAATATGGAGATTGTTGACGGTATAGGCGAGAATGGCGATGAGATCGTACAACAAATATTTCAGGTCTATATGCAACATACGCCTGATTTGATACAAGCAATTAAACAGGCGTTTATAGAGGAAAGCGCAGAACAATTATTTAAATCTGCACACGCGCTTAAATCAAGTTCATTGAATATCGGTGCCACAGCTATCGCTGAGTTGGCAAGAGAGATAGAACAGTTGGGTCGAGAAAATAATCTTGACCAAATTGATACATATATAGATAAACTAGATACTTATTATGATGAACTGACGTCACTATTAAATGGACAATGGCGGAGGATTTGATGGCAAATACCATCAAAAAGCAAGTGGTGTTAATTGTTGATGACAATCCAGTCACAAGGATGTTAATGACACAAGCTTTAACATCGACTGAATTACAGATTGTTGAGGCTGCCTCTGGTGAAGAAGCTATAGTTCAATTCACTCTTTACAAGCCTGATATCACATTACTTGATGTTTCCATGCCTGGTATGAATGGTTTTGAATGTTGCGCCAGACTGCGCGCCTTACCTAAAGGCGTAGAATGTGCCATTGTTATGGTTACGGCACTTGATGATGTTGAAGATATTGAGCAGGCATTTGAATCCGGTGCGACAGATTTCATTACCAAACCTCTAAAGTGGCCACTTTTCAAGCACAGAGTTCGTTATATTCTAAAAGCTAACAGAACCTTACAAGAATTAAGCCTTAATAAAAACAAATTAGCTAAGGCGCAATCCATTGCTAATCTGGTGTATTGGGAGTGGGATTTTGAGTCAGAGTTTCTTGAGTGCTCCTCAGATATGTTTGATATGTTGGGCTTCCCCAAAGAAATGAACCTGACCGTCCGATCTGCTCTGAAAAAAATACACCCTGAAGATCGGACAAAATTAATCATAGCGCTTAAGCAAGCCATCTATGAAAAACAGTCATACGATATCGAATACCGAATAATCCGATCTGATGGCAGTGTTTTGTTTGTGAATGAACGAACAGATATTAGCTTTGAATATGGTCAGTGGCGGATTGTCGGGACTTTGCACGATATCACCTCAAGAAAACAGTCTGAACAAGAAATTACCTATTATGCTTATTACGATACGCTGACCGACTTACCCAATAGGCGTTTATTCATTGAACAATTAGAAACAGCTATTGCCAGTGCAAAGCGACATCAGGCGCAATTTGCTTTGATGTTTCTGGATTTGGACAGATTTAAATATATTAATGATACCTATGGACATCACATTGGCGACGAAGTGTTATGCCAGTCTGCACAGCGAATACGTGAATGTGTGAGAGATTCGGATCTGGTGGCTAAAGCCAATTATGATACTGATAACCGGGTTGCCCGTTTAGCCGGTGATGAATTTACCGTATTACTTGATGATATAAGTCGAGTTGAGCAGGTTGCTGAAATTGCAAACCGTCTCATTGGTGCTTTCTCGGCTCCTTTTTTTATTAGTGAAAAACACTTACATATTTCGATTAGTGTCGGGATTACGCTTTACCCTAATGATGGCCATAATGTAGAGACACTGTTACAGCATGCTGATGTCGCTATGTATCACGCAAAAGAGAAGGGCAGGAATAATTATCAGTTCTTTTCTGAAAGCATGGATAACTACCTAAAATTACGTTTAGAAATGGAGAATGATTTACGGGCAGCACTGTCCGACGATCAGTTCGAGGTTTATTATCAACCTCAATATGATGCTGAAAGTATGGCGATTGTTGGTCTTGAAGCATTACTGCGTTGGCGTCACCCTACAAAAGGCTTATTAACGCCTGGCTACTTTATTGAAATTGCTGAATCAACAGGTCTGATATTGTCGATTGGGAACTGGGTATTGATGCAGGCTTGCTGTCAGGTGAGACAGTGGCAGCAAGAATCAGGCTGTGCATATCGGATAGCTGTGAATCTATCTGCTTCACAATTCACGCAATCTTACCTGCTTGAAACCGTAAGAAAAACCTTGGAAGACAGTGGTTTACCGCCAGAGACACTTGAGCTGGAAATCACAGAAACGGCCATGTTAAAGGATACCGCAGAGACGATTCCATTACTTTTCTCATTAAAAAAATTGGGTGTACGTCTGGCGATTGATGATTTTGGTACGGGATATTCTTCATTGAGTTATTTGAAGAATTTTCCTATTGATACCCTAAAAATTGATCGTACATTTGTGGAAGAAATTGTTACCAATAGTAAAGATTGTGCGATAGCACAAACCATTGTGCAGTTAGCCGATAACTTACAGCTTTGTACTATTGCGGAAGGTGTTGAGACAAGCGAGCAGGCTGACGTATTAAGAAAGTTAGGCTGTGCAGAGTTTCAGGGGTTTTATTTCAGTCATCCACTGCCTGTCTCTCAACTGAGTTTATTACTCAAGCATTAGCTTTTGTCTTTTTCGTCGAGAAAAGGTGTGTGGGTATCGATCAAGCCATCGTGCCTGTCTAACAAACCAATATCTAAAACTGGTGAGGCATCTATGTGCTGGGCATCCATCATTTGAGCCACACGCTTGAGGGCAGAAATAATCATTGTTTGCTCCCATTCCTGTAGATCGCCAAACTGGCGGGTAAATTGCTCTTGTAAAGGAATCGGCGCTTTTTTCAGGATTTCCAATGCACTGTCTGTTAGATGCACATGAACTTTACGTTTATCCGACTCAGAGCGCATACGATAGACAAGTTCACGTTTTTCCAGACGATCAACAATGGTTGTCACCGTTGCCTGACTCAGGCTCATTTCATTTGCAAGTTCACCAATCGTAATTTGCCCTTTATCTCTGAGGCTTTGTAGCAGCAAAATTTGTGGCGCGGTAAGGCTGGTTGTCTTTGCAAGATATTTAGAGTGCAAATCAGTTGCACGGATAACGCGTCTTAATGCAATCAATACTTCTTCAATTTGGTTCAACAGGTGATCCTTCTGTTCATCAGTCAGATCAAGATTATAAACTGCATCTAAATTTAAACCGATAGTTTTACTCATAATTTTCCATTTGATTAAAACAACGTTCAAAATCGGCCAATATAATTAGCTGTTGTTTATGTTTTACGGTGGCATAGATAGGGCTCAATGTATTTTTTTGCTCTACAGGTACCATATGTTGTAAATCCAGCAAGGTAATTTTCACGACTTCATCAACAGTAATACCAACTAAGCCATTATCTGATTTGATAATAATGATGTGACGGTGCTCATCTGCCTCATCAATTCCTAATAATTTCCTACTACTCACAATGCTGACTATCTCGCCTCTTATGTTCAGTACTCCTTCTATATATGAAGGGGCACCGGGTACAGGGACCGCTGCCATATAGTCGTGAACTTCCCTTATCTTACTTACTGCGTGTGCATAGGTTTCATCTTCAATCAGAAAACAAAGCCATTGTTTGTTGTCATGTAACTCTAATGTCATCTATTGAATATACGTTATTAATCTCGGGGTGGACAATATAATTATTTAGTGTACTATATATATTAAATCAATAACAGCCCGAATTATTTATACAACTTGCTGTTTATTATGAATTATAAGATGTCTTTAACTATTTACAGGCTTTTTATAAGTAAAAAAACAATAGAGATATAAACAATAGAGCTATTTACATAATGACTAACAATAAACCTGAAAAAGCTTCAATTACATTAAAAGAGCCAACAGCTGAAGACGGTGCTTCCGTCTTTGATTTAATTTCAGCCTGTCCTCCTCTTGATACCAATTCCATGTACTGCAATTTGCTGCAAAGCAGTCATTTTTCTCAGACTTCAGTGGCTGCAGAGATGGATGGAAACCTCGTTGGATTTATTTCTGGATACGTTCTGCCTAAACAACCTGACACCTTATTCATATGGCAAGTCGCGGTTGGAGAAAAAGCAAGAGGACAAGGGCTTGCAAGCCGCATGCTCCGTCACATCTTAGAACGTGATATCTGCAAACCCGTGAAATATATCGAAACCACTATCACTCCCGATAATCGTGCGTCATGGGCCTTATTTGAGAGTCTGGCGAATAAATTGAATACACAACTAAACCGTTCAGTGATGTTTGATCGCCAACAACATTTTGCTGGCCAACATGAAACGGAAATGTTGGTTAAAGTCGGTCCTTTTGAGCTGTAAGTCATTAATTTCTGCACATCTGGACACGAATAAAAAATACTACTAGGAGAAAAAAAACCTATGAAAATCTTTGATGAAATTGAATCAGAAGTTCGTTCTTACGCTCGTTCTTTTCCTCGCATGTTTAACCGTGCCAAAGACGAGTTTATCTATGATGAAGAAGGGAATGCGTACCTTGACTTTCTGGCAGGGGCTGGTTCATTGAATTATGGTCACAACAATGACCTGTTCAAAGAGAAACTTCTCGAATACATTAATAACGATGGGATTACCCAAGGCCTGGATTTACACACTCGTGCTAAAGGTGAATTCTTAGAAAGTTTTAATAACAACATTCTTAAGCCTCGTGATCTTGATTACATCGTGATGTTTACTGGCCCAACTGGTACCAATGCCGTTGAAGCCGCGTTAAAAACAGCACGTAAATATACTGGCAGAGAAAATATTGTTTCATTTACTAATGGTTGGCATGGTCAGACATTAGGTTCACTGGCTATTACTGGTAACGGTCATCATCGTGGTGGTGCTGGCGTTAGCCTGAGTGGTGCAACACGTATGCCTTATGATGGTTATATGGGTGATGATGTAGATACCACCAACTATCTTGATAAAGTACTTTCAGATTCAAGCAGTGGTGTAGACAAGCCTGCAGCTGTAATTGTTGAAACAGTTCAGGGTGAAGGCGGTATTAACGCTTGCTCAACAACCTGGTTAAAGAGCCTGTCAGAAGTATGTAAAAAACATGATGTGCTGTTGATTATCGATGATATCCAGGCGGGTTGTGGTCGTACTGGTACCTTCTTCAGCTTCGAAGAAGCGGGTATCTACCCTGACATCGTTACCGTATCAAAATCATTAAGTGGTTACGGTCTGCCATTTGCTATCGTGTTGATGAAACCTGAGTTGGATCAATGGAAACCGGGTGAACATAACGGTACATTCCGTGGTAACAATCCTGCATTTATCACTGCTAAGGCAGCGCTGGATAACTATTGGAAAGACGACAAATTTGCTAAAGAAGTACAGGCAAAAGGTGAGTACATTGCCAATCGCGTAGACAAAATTGTTGAGCTATATGGTGAAGGCAACTTTAACTCACATGGTCGTGGCATGTTCCGTGGTATTAACTGTGTGAGTGGTGAAATTGCTGGAAAAATCACCCATAACGCTTTCCAAAAAGGATTGATCATCGAGACAAGTGGTACCGATGACCACGTGGTTAAATTCTTATGTCCACTGACTATCACTCAAGAAAACCTGGAAAAAGGTATCGACATTCTTGAGCAATCAATTAAAGAAGTCTGTGCTAAAGCTGACAATATTCCAGAAGAAAAAGATTACTTCGAAGGTGATTACTCAGTCAGTGAAGAAGTCGAGAAAATGTCTCGTCAGTCTTAATTGCTTATAAGAAAACGGGTGGTTCGCCGCCCGTTTCTATTCCAAATAATAATCAAATAAGAGGAAATGAAATGCTTGTTAGACAACTTCAGGAAGCAGAAAAAACCGACCGTAAAATTGTTGATCCTAATGGTAATTGGGATAGCACCCGCCTGTTATTAAAAGATGACAATATGGGATTCTCTTTCCATATTACGACTATCTTTGAAGGCGCTGATTTCAGAATGCATTATCAGAATCACCTTGAGTCGGTGTATTGCATCAGTGGTGAAGGTGAAGTTGAAACATTGGATGATGGGAAAAAATATGCCATCACGCCAGGTACCTTATACAACCTTGATAAACACGATAAACACATGCTGCGTGCATTTAAAGAAATGAAATTGGCATGTGTGTTTAACCCTCCACTACATGGCACGGAAGTTCATAACAAAGATGGTGCTTATGAATTAGAAGCAGAGACTATTAAAGACTAACTTGCTCAGGCATCGATCAGGGCATGATCGGTGCCTACCTCAAGCTATAACAGTCAATGAATATCTTGTTCACTCGTCGTTTTGACGGTGAACAAGATACTAATCCAAAAAGGATGAAATAGAGAGAATACAATGAGTTTTCATACGGTAGAAAAAATCGGCGGCACTTCTATGAGCGACTATGTTGCGGTGCGCGATAACATTATTCTGAAACCGGTTCATCACGACTCGCTCTACAATCGAATATTTGTTGTTTCAGCTTATGGCGGTATCACCGACCTGTTGCTGGAACATAAAAAGACCGGACAACCAGGTGTGTTCGGCTTATTTGCAAACGGACTGCATGATGATAGCTGGAAACAAGCTTTAGCAGATTTAAAGCAAAAGATTTTCACTATCAATGAAAGTTTTTATAAAAAACCTGACAATCTTGAACGTGCTAATCAGTTCATAGGTGAACGTCTTGATGATGCTGAACGCTGTTTGGCTGATCTACAAAGACTTTGCCAGCATGGCCACTTTGAGCTGGATATGCATCTTGAAACCGTGCGGGAAATGCTCGCCAGCATTGGTGAAGCTCACAGTGCATGGAATATGACGCAGTTGCTTCAGCGTGATGGTATTGATGCTATTTTTGTTGATTTAACCGGCTGGCAAACAGACAAGCACTTACCTTTAGACGAACGTATCAAAATCGCTTTTCAGGATGTCGACCTCAAAAAGCAATTGCCTATCGTCACCGGTTATGCACATAGCGATGATGGTCTAATGTCAACATTTGACCGTGGTTACAGTGAAATGAGCTTCAGCCGTATTGCTGTGCTTACAGAAGCAAACGAAGCCATCATTCATAAAGAATTCCATCTCAGCAGTGCTGATCCCCGATTAGTGGGTGAAGATAATGCCGTACCTATTGGCCGAACAAATTACGATGTTGCTGATCAATTAGCCAATTTAGGTATGGAAGCCATTCATCCTAAAGCAGCCAAAGGCTTACGCAGAAACGAAATTGCTCTGCGTGTACGCAATACTTTTGAACCTGAACATGCCGGCACATTAATTACGGGTGACTATATAAGTGCAACACCCTGTGTTGAGATCATTGCCGGTTGTAAAGGGGTGTATGCGTTTGAACTCTTTGATCAAGATATGGCAGGTAATATTGACGTTTATGATCGTGAAATCCTGACGATGATAGACAGATTTAAAGCACATATTATCTCTAAAGATATCAATGCCAACACGATTACCCACTATCTCTCTGCCAATCTCAAAACAATAAAACGTATCCGTAATGCCTTACAAGAACGCTTTGTTGATGCTGAAATTAATCAACAAAAAGTGGCGATTGTGTCTGCCATCGGTAGTGATATGAAGATCCCGGGTATTTTAGCAAAAACCGTTGGCGCGCTTGCGAAAGAAAACATCAGTGTTTTAGCCATGCATCAGTCCATGCGTCAGGTTGATATGCAGTTTATTATCAATGAAGATGATTATGACGATGCCATCAAGAGCCTGCACAGTGTGCTGGTAGAAATTCACGATCATGGTAAAGCTATATGCCTCGCTTCTTAACGATTAGTTTGTTTATTGCACTCTTGTTACCTGTTCAGCTATTTGCGGCTGAACAGGTTCCTTCTGAACAGCAGATGCGAGAGTCAGTTGATAACCTAAAAGAACCGTTATATACCCCGTTTATAGAACGCTATGTGCTGGATGAGCTAAAACAACTACGCACAGATATGGCTGCTCAGCGGGCAGAAATGATTCAAATGACCGTTGATAAAGAACTGTCAGCCGCGGACAGGGCTGTCGGGTATGCAACCGATACGGTGACCTATTTTTTCTATCTTATTGCTGCAGCCTCATCAGTGTTAGTTTTGGTGGGCTGGTCATCTATTCGTGAAATTAAAGAGCGTGTTCATACACTGGCAGACCAAGAAATCAACAGCCTGATCAATGAGTATGAAAAACGTCTTCATGCTATTGAGCAGCAACTCAGTAAAGAAACACAACAGATCGAAGAAAATCGCGAGAAGATTGAGCACACACAAGAAGTGCAGTCCTTGTGGTTAAGAGCAGGACAGGAAACCAGTCCAAGTAACAAAATTGCGGTATATGACCAGATCATGGCGATAAGACCTTATGACGTTGAAGCCTTAACGTATAAAGCGGATGCTGTACTGGAGCTTGATGAACCACAGTGGGCGTCTAATCTTTGTCATCAGGCCTTGGAGTCTGATCCGGAAAATGGCCATGCCTTTTATCAGTTGGCGTGTGCCAATACCGCCATGAATCAGTTTGATGAGGCTATTCGTTATCTGAAACAAGCTATTCAGTGCAGTGATACCTATCGTGAACAGTGCAAAGATGATCCGGCGCTTGAGCCGTTGAAGTCACATCCAGAACTGGAACTATTACTAAAAAATACAGTTGAAAGTTAAGCCTCCTAGCGCGGTGGTTTTTGCAAAAGGAGGATGACATGATTTGGAGTTTTTTAGGATTTCTTGCCATTTTTGTGGCTATTGGTGTGAGTTCTGTTTTTTTCAGTCGTGGCACTAAGAAAGATTATTACCTGGCCAGTAGTGACATTCCTCCTAGTCTTGTTGGTTTATCTGCCGTAGCCACAAATAATAGTGGTTATATGTTTATTGGCGTGATTGGTTATACATACGCCACAGGTCTCGCTTCCATCTGGATTATGATTGGCTGGATTTTAGGCGATCTGATCGCATCTACTTTTGTTCATTCCCGTCTGCGTCGTGCCACCAGTGACAGTGCTGAACCGAGTTATGCCGGTGTATTAAGTAACTGGTATGGACAGAATGATATTGTCCTGCAGCGACTCATTGCGCTGATTTCTCTAGTGTTATTGCTAGCTTATGCTGGTGCTCAATTGGTTGCTGGCAGTAAAGCTTTGCACGTTTTATTTGGCTGGCCTACCTACACCGGCGCGATTATCGGCGCCATTATGGTGACCTTATACTGTTTTGCTGGCGGAATAAGGGCGTCTATCTGGACAGATGCTGCTCAATCGGTGGTGATGATTGTGGCGATGAGTTTAATGTTGTTCATTGCAGTAACCACATTGGGTGGACCTTCAGCCGCGATCGTTGAAATGGATAAGGTCGATGGTTTTCTATATTTGTTCCCTCAGGATTTAGTGATTCCCGGTTTAACGGGTGGTGTCTTATTTGCCCTGAGTTGGATGTTTGCTGGCTTTTCAGTCATTGGTCAGCCGCATGTGATGATTCGTTTTATGGCTTTGAGCCATGGCAATAAAATGATGAGAGCACGTTTATGGTACTACTTGTGGTTTACAGCATTTTATTGTCTTGCTACCGGGGTAGGTATGTTATCTCGTGTTTATCTTGGCGATGCAGGTTCTTTTGATGCCGAGTTGGCTTTACCCAGGATGGCTATGGAATTATTGCCTCCCGCTCTAGTCGGTTTGGTGCTTGCTGGTGTGTTTGCTGCGACAATGTCGACCGCTGATTCACTTGTTTTAAATTGTTCGGCAGCAGTAACCCATGATTTATTGCCACATAACATAGAAAATACCTTGATTCTGAAGTTGAGCACGATTGGCATTGTCACGGTTGCCTTGCTGTGGGCATTAACCAGTTCAGAGAGTGTATTCAGTCTGGTCATTTTTGCCTGGTCTGGTCTGGCGAGTGCATTTGCTCCCTTGCTTATTACTCTATGTATGGGGTTCAGACCGAGTCAACGACTTAGCATTATTGCCATGTTAATTGGTTTATCTGTGGCTTTATTGTGGCGCTATTTTGGTTTGCACAATGCTGTTTACGAAGGCCTGCCGGGCATCATGAGTGGTTTGCTGATATTGGCTGCTGGACTTGTCTGGAAAAAAAAGACAGTGGGTACGACACATAGAGTCGTTTCTGATTCTTCATCTTAGTTAGGTTGATTTGATATGGGGGCAAGTAAGTCCTCTTTCAGATCTGTATCAAAAGGGTCAGCACCAAACCATATCTGATAGTAGGATTCTGCCAGTGTGGATGACGGACTATGGGAGAGCTGACGGCCGTTTTTAAATAAATACAAACCGTCTTGTGTTTGTCTTATATCGTAACTATCACCTGCATTAACATCTTCATAAGCAGCATTAAACTGTTGTAACTCTGTCTCAATATTTCTGTATTCAGCTGCTGTTAGATTACGCTTCAGTAGCGTTTCCGATGCCTCAATAAAATCACTGCTTTTAATGCTACGGTGATAAAGAAAAGAGAGTTGTTTCTCGCCACGAATTTCAGGCAGTTTACTGCAATCAGGACGATATATGGCGGCATCAGCGACATCGATAAATGCCATCACACTAATCGCGGTTTCATGACATTTTTGTAATGATGGCGATGTGTCTACCACTGAATCAGGAAAGCTATTGTTTGCCGATGTCACGCTTGGGAAAAGTATTGCCATAATCATGGGGAATAGTTTGAGCATCATCAGTTTGCTTTCCTGCTCTGTAGAAATGAAACAAGCCTGCATTACAATCTTCACACTGTGAATTTAAGGTGAAACCGCACCAGTACTTGTTTCACATCAAATTCACAGATTGCTCAATACGCTATTTCCATGTTTGAAGGACTGATATGAAATCGCTCAGATACTGGTTTGATAGTAAATACGACAAGGTGAATGCCACGGTCGATAACACGATTGATTGGTTTAGAATCATACCGTTTATCGCACTGCATTTAGCCTGTCTCGCTGTTTTTTGGGTGGGCGTATCACCTGTTGCTCTGATAACCGCTGCTCTGTTGTATTTCATCAGAATGTTTGCCATCACCGCTTTTTATCACCGTTATTTTGCTCACAAGTCATTTAAAACAAGTAGGCCGGTACAGTTTATCTTTGCGGCGATTGGTGCTTGTTCAACACAACGTGGTCCCATCTGGTGGGCTGCCCATCATCGTCAACATCATCGCCATGCTGATACCGCATCGGATCCGCATTCACCGAATGATGGTTTTTTATGGAGTCATCTCGGCTGGTTTCTGACAAAGCGTTACTTTCAGGCGGACTATCGCCTTGTGAAAGATTTGACGCGTTATCCTGAGTTACGCTGGCTCGACAGGTTTGATATTGCGATGCCAGCCATACTGGCGATAGCCTTATTTGGCTTTGGTGAATGGTTAAACTGGATCAAACCTGAGTGGCAGACCAATGGCTGGCAGATGCTTGTGTGGGGTTATTTCATTTCAACCGTTGTGCTGCTTCATGCAACTTTACTCATCAATTCTCTGGCCCATAAATGGGGTAAACGCCGCTATAACACCGAGGATGGTAGCCGAAACAATTTTTGGCTGGCGTTATTAACACTGGGGGAAGGCTGGCATAACAATCATCATTATCATGCGTCATCGGCCAGACAAGGCTTTTATTGGTGGGAAATTGATATCAGCTTCTATTTACTTGTTTTAATGAAAAAACTAGGGCTGATATGGGATATGCGAACCATTTCAGCTGAAAAGCGTGATCACCGAGCTGGTATACGGGTGATTAAATGAAAATTGCGATTGTTGGTGGCGGGATTTCTGGGGTAACAGCCGCATGGTATTTAGCTAAACAGCATGATGTTAGCTTGTTTGAAGCTAATGATTACATTGGCGGACACACCGATACCCATCAAATTGATATCGCCGGTAAGACGTGGTCCGTAGACACTGGCTTTATTGTTTTTAATGAATACAACTATCCCAATTTCAGCCAGTTATTACGTGAGTTGGAAGTGGATGCCTTTGACACTGAAATGAGCTTCAGTGTGCATAACGTTGATACCGGCTTGCACTACAATGCCACCAATCTCAATAAATTATTCTGTCAGCGTAAAAACCTCGTCAACCCCAACTTTTATCGCATGATTAGGGATATTGTGAGATTTTATAAACAATCTCCCGATATTCTTAAACAGCCGAATAATACTCAAACAGTTGGCGAGTATTTGAAAAAACATCATTACAGTGATGTTTTTATTCATGACCATCTGATTCCCATGGCCTGTGCATTGTGGTCCGGGCCTTCTGTCAGTCTGCTGGAAATGCCAGTACGGTACCTGATTGCCTTTATGGCTAACCACAAGATGTTATCGCTGATCAGACGTCCACAGTGGCGTGTTGTTGATGGTGGATCAAATCAGTATATAAACCAATTTATTAAAAGGTTTTCTGGGCAGATTCATCACAGTTCAGCCGTTGAAAAAATTCAGCGTATCGATAACGGTGTGATAGTGACAGTCAATGGTCAAGAACAGTCATTTGATGCTGTTGTATTAGCTTGCCACTCCGATCAGGCCTTATCAATTCTGGCCGACTCCAGTTATGACGAGGCCACCGTCTTGGGCAATATCGACTATCAGAAAAATCATATGCAATTGCATACAGATGAGTCAGTGTTGCCGCCTAACAAAGCGGCCTGGGCAAGCTGGAATGTATATGTGAGCCCTGCGCTACAAGAGAAGTGCACGGTTTCTTATCACATGAATACCCTGCAAAAATTAGAGGCTCCCGTGGAGTTTGTTGTATCTCTCAACTCTGCAGAGCGTGTTGATCCTGAAAAAGTATTGGTGGAGCGCCATTACGCTCATCCGGTGTATAACGAAAAAACCATGGCTGCACAGCAACGCTGGGCTGATATTTCTGGCCAGCGCCAAACCTACTTTTGTGGCGCTTATTGGGGATGGGGATTCCATGAAGATGGGGTTCGCAGTGCTCTAAACGTTGTGCAGCAAATTAACGGGAAGGCTGAATAAGATGTTTTCCACAGCATTAATGAAAGGAGAAGTCAGCCACACCCGTGTAAGCCCGAAATTTCATCAATTTCGCTATCCCATCGCTATGTTAATGCTCGATGTTGATGAGATTGCTTCCACCTTTGAGGAAAATCGCTGGTGGTCTGTTGAGCGGTTTAATCTAATCAGCTTTAAGCGTAAAGATTATCTTGGCAGGCATTCCGGTGATTTAAAAACTACCGTTGAGTCATTCATTTTTAAACGTACCGGAGAACAATTCTCGGGCAAGGTTTATCTGCTGACACACCCCCGTTACCTCGGTTTTGTCTTTAATCCGGTGAGTTTTTACTTTTGTGTTAATCATCAGGGACAGCTGGAATATGTACTCGCTGATATCAATAACACACCATGGGATGAACGTTATTGTTATGTTTTAAAAGCGGAGAAAAATACGCATTCACAGTCGGTCATTTCTGTATTTGATAAACAATTCCATATCTCGCCTTTTATGCCGATGGATATTCAATATGAATGGCGTTTTTACTGGCGTGACGATGCGTTGAGTATCGATATGCATTTGTTTCGACACAATGAAAAACAGTTCACAGCCGACATGACCCTAAAAGCCGAGGCTCTCAGCCAAAAGGCCATGTCACGATTACCTTTAGATTTTCCTATGCAGACCGTCAAAATAGTTTGGCGAATCTACTGGCATGCGCTAAAACTCTGGCTACGCAGAGTGCCTTTCTATAGTCATCCACACACATCATCAGAAAATCATCGCGATCGAGATAAAGCTTCTTTGAAGGATAAATCATGACACCACCAATTCATGCAAACCGACAAAATTCTTTGAGAATCAGCCCATTTCATCGTCTTTGTATGCACCTTCTTTGTAAGCAGCTAGCGCGTTTTGAAGAAGGATTTTTAGTGATTGAAATGGCTGACCTAAGACTTGAGTTTGGTGACCCAACGGCTGAATTAAAAAGTCATATTTTTGTTATACATCCGCATTTTTTTGAAGCAGCGGTATTAGGCGGTTCAGTCGGTGTGGCTGAATCGTATATGGATGCCGAATGGCAAACGGATGATTTAACCCGACTAATACGTTTATTTGTCAGAAACCGTCATCTGGTGGATGGCATGGAGCAGGGAATAGCCAGACTGGCGGGGTTATTAATGCAAGGTGTGCATTGGCTGAGAAAAAATACTCGTGCTGGCAGCCGCAAAAATATTGCCGCCCATTACGATCTGGGTAACGACCTGTTTGAGTTATTCCTGGATCGTGAGCACATGATGTATTCGTCTGCACTTTATTATGATTCAGCTGAGAGTTTAGAGCAGGCACAAAGTAATAAACTCGCGCGCTTATGCGATAAGTTGGATTTACAGCCTGACGATCATTTACTGGAAATTGGCACAGGCTGGGGCGGATGTGCTGTTTATGCTGCCCTTCATTATGGCTGTCGGGTAACCACCACAACTATTTCTCAGCAACAATACGACTACGCGATTCGTCGTGTTCGTGAATATAACCTGCAAGACAAAGTCACCGTATTACTGGAAGACTATCGGGATTTAGAAGGGCAGTACGACAAGCTTATTTCGATAGAAATGGTTGAGGCTGTAGGCCATCATTTTATTGATGAATTTTTTCAGCGTTGTAGTGATTTGTTAAAAGCCGACGGTATCGCCGTGATTCAGGCAATTACACTGGAAGACCACCGTTATCAGCAGGCTGTTAAGTCGGTCGATTTTATTAAGCGATTTATCTTCCCCGGTAGTTTTATTCCTTGTGTCAGTGTCTTGGTGAATTCAGCAGCAAAAGCGGAAATGAAACTCAGTAATCTGGAAGATATCGGTACAAGTTATGCCAAAACTCTGCAGATATGGCGTGAACGTTTCTTCGATAAACTCGATGACGTCAAGGTGATGGGTTACGACGATCGCTTTATAAGAATGTGGGAGTTTTATCTTTGTTACTGCGAAGGTGGTTTTATTGAACGCAGCATCAGTGATGTTCATTTAGTTTTCAGTAAACCAGGAAACCGACAGCCATCGTGGATTCCCGGACGTGGCTAATATCTTTAACTTTATTGCTTTTCAGTTGGTCTGGTTTATCAGTATCTTCTCTGCCGCTGCTGAGAGCAGCCGTTATGCGCTGATAGCAACCGCCCTATTTATTATTATCCAGCTCTGGCTGAGTCCATGGAAAAAAACGGATATCAAGCTGATTTTATTGGGGCTGATAGCAGGGATGCTGTTAGACAGTATCTGGCTGAATACGATGCTAATGAACTATGCCGATAAAACCTTTGTTTATCTTGCTCCCTGGTGGATTGGCTGTTTATGGATCAACTTTATGTTGACCTTGAATCATTCGCTGAGCTGGCTACAACAAAAGCCTGTTTTATTAGCGTTATTGTGCATAGTGGCGGCTCCTTTATCTTACTATGCCGGCAGTGAAGCCGGCGCTGTCACGCTCAATACGCCATTTCTGGCATTAGCTCTGGTATCGATAAGCTGGGCTATCTGGATTCCTGTTCTAATGCGTTTTGCAAATCATTGGCGAGAAAGAGAGGAGGCAGAACAACATGCTTGAGCTGAGTCTTTTAATCGCCAGCATCACCATGCTGATAGGCTGGATTTATGAAGGGAAAACCAATAATGCCGGTGTGGTGGATGTGCTCTGGTCGGCACTGATGGTGTGTTTGCCCATTATGTATGCCTGGCAGATGGACGGTGACATTGTATTAAGAATTGCCAGTGCAGCATTAATGAGCCTTTGGTATTTACGCTTATTTGTTCATCTTTCAGCACGTGTTTTTTCAGAACCTGAAGATGGTCGTTATCGCTATCTTCGCGACTATTGGGGGGATAATACCCACCGCAATCATTTTTTCTTTTTCCAGTTTCAGGCCGTATTAGCATGGGGATTTACCTTACCGATTTGGTGGCTGGCACAGGTTGAGACGTTTCAAATCATTTGGCTTGTGCTTGCCTTTATTTTGGCCATTGGTGCCTGGGTAGGCGTATATATCGCTGATAAACAACTGGCCGAGTTCAGACAAAACCCGGCTAATAAAGGCAAGGTTTGCCAACAAGGTTTGTGGTTTTATTCTCGTCATCCCAATTATTTTTTTGAATGGTGTCACTGGTTCTGTTACCCGGTCATGGCCATTGGCATGGTTGGTGGTGAGTGGTTATGGCTAATGCCCGTGGTGATGTTTGCCTTTTTGTATTTCATTACCGGTATTCCCTATACCGAACAACAAGCTATCAGAAGTCGCGGTGAGGCTTACCGTCAGTATCAACAAACAACCAGTGCATTTATCCCTTGGAGAAAGAAAAATGGGCATGATTGATTTGGCAGAAAAAAAGTGGTTTCCGGATAGCCTGATTCGCATAGGGATACGGCAATTATTGAAACAGCGCTTAAAAGATGAATCTGCCTTTGAACCGGATAAACTCAGTCAGCGTAAACAACACTGTATTGAACAATTAAAACGAAGTCCAATAGCGATAGAAACACAGGCGGCCAATGAACAACACTACGAAGTGCCGGCCGAGTTTTATAAAGAAGTGCTGGGTAAACGCTTTAAGTACAGCGGTTGCTATTGGACCAACAGTTGTCTGACGCTCGATGATGCCGAAGAAGCGATGCTGGATATTTACCTGCAGCGAGCCGAGCTCAAGAATGGACAGCAGATCCTTGAACTGGGCTGTGGCTGGGGATCGTTAACAATTTATATGGCAGAAAAGCTGCCGTTTGCCAAAATTACTGCCGTGTCTAATTCTAACTCACAAAGAAAATATATCGAAAAACAATTACACGAGCGGGGACTAAGTAATGTTCAGGTAATCACCTGTGATGTCAATGAGCTGGAACTGGACCAGCAATACGATCGAGTAGTGTCGGTGGAGATGTTCGAACACATGCGTAATTATCAGCGCTTATTCGATAAGATTGCTCATTGGCTAAAACCGCAAGGTAAGTTATTTGTTCATATTTTCTGTCATCGAGAAGTGGTTTATCCCTTTGAAACGGAAGGGGACGATAATTGGATGGGACGCTATTTTTTTACCGGTGGTTTAATGCCATCTGCTGATACCTTATTGTATTTCCAGTCTGAACTGTCCATAGAGCAGCAGTGGTTGATCAATGGCAGCCACTATCAGAAAACAGCCGAGGCCTGGCTGGAAAATACCGATAAAAATGAGGCCAATGTGTTACGTTTATTCCAGCAAGTCTATGGGGATGAGGCTGATACCTGGTTACAGCGCTGGCGTTTGTTTTTTATGGCATGTGCCGAATTATTTGGCTTTGATAATGGTAATCAGTGGTTAGTGGGGCATTATCTTTTTGTGAAAAATGAGTAACTGATGGCGAAAAATAAAACCACCCTTCATGCCAAGTTAATCAAAGTCTTCCTGATACAGGTTGCATTAATCAGTCTGGTGACCGTCGGCGGCATCTATGCTGCCAAAGTGATGGTGGAAGGGATGTTGGTTCGCAAAGCCTTAGAGGGCGAAGCTCAGCACTTTTGGGAAATGCGAGAGCAAAACCCCAATTTCTCTCCACCCGATACCATGAATTTAAAGGCTTACCTGAGCACGAATGGCGATTATTCCTCTTTACCTAAAGATTTGATTCACCTGTCACCAGGTTATCAGCGCACAAAAGTGAATCAGGAAACACCAATTGTTTATATAGAAGATAAAGGTAATCAGCGACTTTATCTTATTTTTGATGAAGTGAAAGTCTCTCGTCTGGCCTTATTGTTTGGCATATTGCCGCTGGCGGGGGTCTTAGTCGTGTTATATATCCTGGCATGGATAGCTTATCGTCAATCCCATAAAGCCGTATCCCCAATAGTGAAGTTAGCTAAGTCAGTGAGACAAGCCGAAATCAGATATGGCAGTCTCCCTGATTTTGATTTGCAGGAATTGCGTGATATTCCTGATGATGAAGTGTCGAGTTTAGTGGGAGCGCTGGATCAATTTACTCAGCGCCTTGAACTGTTTATTGATAGGGAACGTCATTTTACCCGTGATGCCAGCCATGAATTGAGGACACCGATTGCTGTTATCCGAAGTGCGATGGAATTACTCGAACGTCGCTATGATGTCGCTAATGATAAAACGATGCGACGGGTATATCGTACTTTATATGATATGGAATCGTTGATTGAAACCTTACTAATCCTGGCCAGAGAAGAAAAGGCGGTACTGCCGGTTCAGGATGTTGATATTAACTCGATGGCATTGAAACAGCTGGATACGCTTGAGTCTTTATTCAAAGATAAAGCGGTGAGTGTCAGCGTTGATGAACAAGCGAAATTAGTCGTGAAGGCACCTGAATCGGTTGTTTCTATTTTGATGAGTAACTTACTGCGTAATGCCTTTAATTACACTCCCCAAGGAAATATAGTGATAAAAATCTGGGAGCAAGGTTTTTCGATCACCGATAGTGGTGTCGGCATGAGTGAACAGCAAGTCAAAAATGTGTTTGAGCCTTTTTATCGGGGAGAGGGGAATAATAACGAGAAGGGCTATGGTTTGGGCATGACCATCGTAAAACGCTTGTGTAATCGCTATGACTGGCATCTTCGCGTTACCAGTGAATTAGGCAAAGGCACGGAAGTGAGTGTGCATTTCCCTAAATCACAGATAGAAATCTAGTCTTTACAAGTCTTTTTCTTCACATAACTTATAACCTACACCAGGAATGGTGTGCAGCAAATGCTGCTGATACGGTTTATCAATCAGTTTTCTGAGATTATAGAGGTGGCTACGTAATGTATCGCTATCCGGTGTGTCTTCACCCCAGATTTCGGTTTCCAGCTTTTCGCGGGTGACCAGCTTGGGTGACTCACGCATCAGAATTTTTAGAATCTGCAGCATGATCGGCGAGAGCCGAATTGTTTCACCTTCTCGAGTGACGCGCATGGTTTTCGGATCAAACACCATATCAGCAATCTGTAATGATTTTGTATCCATCTCACCCCGATGGCGGCGGATATGCGAGATCAATCTTGCTTCCAGCTCTTTCATCTCAAATGGTTTGATTAAATAGTCATCAGCGCCGTATTCAAAGCCACTCAATTTATCATCTAGTGTATCTCTGGCTGTCAGCATGACTATGGGCATGTCCAACTGTAGCTCACCGCGTATACGTTCACAGACTTCAAATCCATCGATGCCCGGCATCATCACATCCAACACAACAGCATCATAGTGGTTCTGGCTGCATAGCTTTAATGCGGTCAAACCATCAGCGGCAAAATCGACCGTCATGCCGCCTTCCTCTAAAAAGTCCCCGACATTCGCCGCAAGATCCTGATGATCTTCGACAATGAGTACGGTGGCTGGGTTAATCTTCATCTCTTCGTCCTTACTATTTATCGGGTGCAGCGTAAGCATAACGTATTGATGTATGCGGTTTGTGAAAAAGTCATTATTTTGTTTAGGAATAATCTAAAAATACAATTGACTCATTAAATAACAATCATTATCATTAACATCCAAGACTTAAAGAATAGGCACTACAATGATTGTATGTATCTGTAACAATGTGAACTCAGACACCATTACCGAGGCGATGGAGTCCGGTGCAAACACGCTGCATCATATTCGTGAACAGACGGGTGCATCTGCATGTTGTGGTAAATGCCAATTTAAAGTCAACCGTATGTTGAATGACTTCGAACAGACTGATGTTATGGCTTCAGCTTGTTCAGGCGAAGGCTAATCTTCCCGCAATCTGTTTTTAACTCATTTTAATCCTTAGCGATTCTTATTATTACCATCAGTCCAATCTGTAACAGTTAGCTGTTTCCAGCAAGGCCAAGTTCTTTCTAGTCATCTAAGCTAAGTTGATAAACACTAAGGTGTTTTTGATTTTTATCCCGAAAAATCTCACTTAACGGATTTCGTCTACTGCGACGGATATATTTCAATCTAGATGATAATAATTCCGATTTTATTTTTAAAACAGTCGTTTAGCTTTGACATTTGAAAAAGACAAACGATAATCATGGCAACTTTATACAAAAATGAGGGGTTGTTATGAAAGGCGATAAAAAAGTTATCGAATATTTAAATAAAGTATTAGGAAATGAACTGGTAGCCATTAACCAATATTTTCTTCATGCCAAAATGTATAAAGATTGGGGCTTACATAATCTATACGAACATGAATATCATGAGTCGATAGATGAAATGAAACACGCTGACAAATTAACCGAGCGTGTTTTATTTTTGGAAGGTCTACCTAACCTGCAGGATCTTGGTGCACTGCGTATCGGTGAAAACACAAAAGAAATGCTGGAAAGTGATTTAGCTCTAGAATTAGACGCTATTCCGGATCTACAGGAAGCGATTAAATATTGTGAGTCAGTGGGTGACTACGTTACCCGTGATTTATTCCAGGATATTTTAAATTCAGAAGAAGAGCATGTTGACTGGTTAGAAACACAGCTTGGTCTGATTGAGAAAATGGGTCTACAAAACTACCATCAAGCACAAATTGTTAAAGAAGCAGAATAATAACTAACGCATTATCCAATTACATAAACCCGAACATGACAAAGTCTGTTCGGGTTTTTTTATATTGGCATACGTAATTACACGGATTGTAATTTATCCTGTAACTAGGTAACTTACCGATTATTGTAGATTCTTCAATTTATTCACGCTCATTCTCTGGAGGTCGGGAAAAGCATGACTAGGTTTAAGCAGTATGATAAAAGTGATGATGCCATCGTCTCTTCCCCTCCAAGCCGGGCTTCTTTAACTCCACCTGCCGTTCTACGTGATTTAGCCAAACAGTGTGATGTACGTTTTAATGGCAATGAACCCTGGGACATTCAGGTTCATCATCGTGATGTTTACTCCCAGATATTAACCAAAGGCTCATTAGGCTTTGGTGAAAGTTACATGGATGGCCTTTGGGACTGTGAACGCCTGGATGAGCTTTTTTATCGAATCATGCGAGCCAATATTGAAGAACACCTGGTCGGTGTGGGCAAATTTGCATTAATTTTTCAAAGTCTCCGTCATCGTTTTTTTAATTTGCAAACCGTCAAGCGCGCTTATCAGGTCGGTGAGCAGCATTATGATATTGGCAATGATGTGTTTGAAGCCATGCTGGATCCGACGATGAGTTATTCATGTGGTTTCTGGCAAAAGGCCGATACACTGGAACAAGCCCAGGTTGATAAGCTCGACATGATCTGTAAAAAACTGCAGCTCAAACCTGGCGAGAAACTACTTGAAATAGGCTGTGGCTGGGGTGGCTTAGCCAGACATGCAGCAAAAAATTATGGTGTTGAAGTGTTAGGAATCACCATATCTCAAGAGCAGCAAAAATTAGCTCAACAACGTTGCCAAGGCTTACCTGTAGAAATTCGTCTGACTGACTATCGCGACTTAGATGGCCAGTTTGACAAGATTGTTTCAGTGGGGATGTTTGAGCATGTGGGTGAAAAAAATTACCCCATTTATTTCGACACCGTAAATCGTTTACTCAAAGACGATGGTTTGTTTCTTCTGCATACAATCGGGATATACAAAACCATCCACCGTGTGGACCCCTGGATTGATAAATATATTTTCAGAAATGGAAAACTGCCTTCAGCTGAGCAGATAGCAGGGGTTTTAAACAAACGTATGGTGATAGAAGATTGGCATAACTTTGGGCAAGACTATGCGCTGACACTTCTTGCCTGGTGGGACAGGTTTGAGGAAGCCTGGCCAGAGCTGTCACAAAAATACAGCCAGCGTTTCTACCGTATGTGGAAATATTACCTGATGAGCTGCGCCGGATTCTTCAAGTCACGCCAGGGTCAGCTATGGCAAATTGTTTTGACCAAGCGTGACCGTTTAGAAACGTATCGATCTATTCGCTAGTTATTCATGAAGCAGCACATTGAGTTGATCGACCACCTCTGCCCAGTCTGAGTCTTGTGATAAACACTCCTGAATGAATGCCTTTTGTGAGGCTGTCCAGAACTCAGCTTGTTCGATAGGCTGTTCTGGCTCTAGCTTATGCTGTTTTATGAACTCATCCATAGCTGCAGAACTATTATCCAAACCCAACTGAAGAAATAAATTTTCCAGTGAATGCAAACTTGTATCCATGGTAATACCTCTTGTTTTCAAAAGTCTTAATTGTCTTTCATATTAGTACAATAGCTAGTTCCTGGCTTTCAAATTTATAACTAATTTTACTTATTGCCCCAATCTAAGCGTAAAATCAAAAAAAAGCTTAAATTAGTGTAAACTATTGCACACAACTTAATATGGTGTGATTGTTATGGAAAAAAGATTGTTTACCACTACTCAACTTGCCAGCTTACTTGGTGTTACCGCCAGAACCATACAGCTATGGGCAAATAACGGCTTAATTAATGTTGTAAAAACACTGGGCGGCCATAGACGAATCTCTGAAGATGAAGTGATTCGACTCGCTGAGAAATTAGGGAAACCGATTCCTGAAGAGCTAAAAATATCTAAAAACTCGACGATCAATCTGAACGCTGAGCTGACAGTTTTACTTGTTGATAAAGACCGTGACCTATCTAAATTATATGAATCCCAGTTGCTGCAGTGGCAGGAAGGCTTACCGACCAATATCCACATAACAGATTGTGGCTTAGATGCGTTGATTATGTCTGGTCTTCATAAACCAAACCTCATTATGGTTGATTGGGATATGGATGATATCGATGTGATAAATATGGCTCGTGCTATCAGAAAGAACAACGAAACCCAGCATGCCAAAATTATTATCATGACCCAACACGATAAAGCGGCTTTAATGAAAAAGCTGACCCTGCCAGACAATGTGATTTTAGAAGAAAAGCCGGTATCTTTTGCCTTGATAAAACGCTTACTTGAAAAACAGACAGGATAAATGGCTAGCTGTGAATTTAAAGTGGTAGGGGAAACAAGCTACCAATTTACGAGTAGGAGAGAGACTGTTTTATCTATGCCTTTAGTGAAGCTGAGCAAGTTATCTGCTATTCAGGGTAAGCCGTTAAAACTTATCTTTTGTTATTTGCAGAGCTCAAACAAAGATAATTGGTCGATTCATAAAACAGTCATAATTGAATGCTATATTTTCTAAATCGCGGGTATCAGTTACACCTCTCTCTTACTCTCCTCGGCTTCAAATTGTTGCTTTTTAGATGCCCGCTTTTTTTCTATGGCAAGCCCCACTTAACAAAACATTACACCCCTGATGTCATCCAAAGTGGGCGTTTGCCGCCCCAAGTTTTATCCAGCGATTAAGCTATACAGAGCAAGGTTTTTACCATGATTGCAAAACGGATAAATGTATTAGCAATTAACAAACAGTAAAATTTGTTAAAACAATCCAGAAAAAGTTTCTTGGATGTTAGTGCTGGCATGAATTTCTAAAATAATCGAAAGCCGACAGACATGACTATATAATCATGTTCTTGTTAAGCTATTGAGAAATATATAGATTTATGAGAGCTAGATATTAGGTTGGTACCGAGGGTGGGAATCGAACCCACACTGAGTTTCCCCAACCGGATTTTGAATCCGGCGCGTCTACCAGTTCCGCCACCCCGGCAACCTAAGCGCGAAATTATAACGTCTAGCTATGTCGATGGGAAGACCGATTTTGATTTGTTACTGACGCTAAAATCTAACTGGTTGATAGTAATAGCTAAAGGTAGATTTATTCCACACGAATCATGGTGATTTGTATTAATTAAATGCTGTTTTCATAGACATTTTGCTATGATCGCGCCATGAAAACGAGTGACTTCCAATTTGATTTGCCCGAAGAGCTGATCGCCCAATATCCTTCTGAAAACCGAACGTCCAGTCGATTATTGTTTTTGGATGGGAATAGTGGACAGCGTCAGGATTTACAATTTACCGATCTTTTATCTCTGCTGAAACCGACTGATTTATTGGTGTTTAATAACACCAAAGTCATCCCTGCACGACTGTTTGGCGTGAAGGATAGTGGTGGCAAAGTGGAAGTATTAATTGAACGTGTACTTGATGAAAGTCGGGTGTTAGCCCATATAAGAAGTAGTAAATCGCCTGCTGCAGGCCGTCATTTACAACTGGAGGGCGCCCTTGATGTAGAAGTGTTGGGCCGTCACGATGCCTTATTTGAACTTAAGTTTCACGGTATTGAGTCTGTTATTGATGCATTAGAAGCGTATGGACGACTGCCGTTACCACCTTATATTGAAAGGGAAGTTGATAAGGAAGATTTAGACCGTTATCAAACCGTTTATGCCCGAAATGTCGGTGCGGTAGCAGCACCAACAGCAGGTCTGCATTTTGATGAAGCGTTATTAAATAGAATCCGTGAAGCGGGTATTGAAACAGCAGAGTTAACTTTGCATGTGGGCGCTGGTACATTCCAACCTGTCAGAGTGGATGATGTTCGGTCGCATCAAATGCATAAAGAAGTGATCGATGTCAGCGAACAGGTGGCAGAACAAGTCAAAGCAACAAGGGCACGCGGTGGTCGTGTAATTGCAGTGGGCACTACCAGTGTTCGTGCTTTAGAGTCGGCTTCTGCTAATGGCGAGATTTCAGCTTATCAAGGTGAAACGGATATTTTTATTTATCCCGGTTACCAATTTAAAAGTGTTGATGCCATGGTGACGAATTTTCATCTGTCTGAGTCAACATTATTAATGCTCGTCTCTGCTTTCGCAGGTAAACAGCACATCATGGATGCATATCAGCATGCTATCCAGCAGCGTTATCGGTTTTTCAGTTACGGTGATGCCATGTTTATAACAAGGAATAATAATGAAGTCGTTGGATAATGTTCGTTTTGTGCTGGTAGGGACAACGCACCCGGGTAATATTGGTGCCGCTGCCAGAGCAATGAAAACGATGGGGATAACGAATTTACATCTTGTCTCGCCAAAAATTTACCCAAGTGCTGAAGCGACTACGCGGGCATCGGGTGCTGATGATGTATTACACCGTGCCGTGGTTCATGATAGTCTCGATGAGGCTCTGGTTGGATGTCATTATGCTTTTGCGATGAGTGCACGCTTGCGTCACTTGCATGTGCCAGTGATGAATCCACGTGAAGCCGTCACGCAACTTGAAAAATTCGATGATGACACGCATATAGCTATTGTGTTTGGTCGTGAACACTCTGGCCTCTCTAATGAAGAGATCGATCGTTGTCAGTACTTAGTTAATATTCCTGCCAACCCGGACTATAGTTCTTTGAATCTGGCGGCCGCTGTACAAGTTGTGGCCTATGAACTCAGAATGAGCTTTCAGCCCAATATTGATCATGGCCGAATTGGTGAAGAGCGTGAAGCGATAACAGCCGACGATTTAGCTCACTTATATGATCACTTTGAGCGTTCATTAACGACGATTGGTTTTCTGGACCCAGAGAATCCACGGTATTTATTACGGCGGATTCGTCGCTTATTCAACCGGGCTGATCTGGATCGTAATGAACTACAAATTATGCATGGTATTTTGCGTGCAGCAGAAACCAAAGCGAGGAAAGAATGACAGAAAATATAAGCCGTTGGGAACGTATCAAAGAAGATATTTCTTGTGTATTTGATCGTGATCCAGCAGCGCGTAATGTCTTTGAAATTGTCACAACTTATCCTGGTGTGCATGCACTGCAATGTCATCGGTTGAGCCATTGGCTGTGGCGTTCAAACTGGAAGTGGTTGGCGAAGTTTATTTCCTCGATTGCTCGTTGGCTGACAGGGATTGAAATTCATCCTGGCGCGAAGATTGGCCGTCGCTTTTTTATCGACCATGGCATGGGTGTCGTGATTGGTGAAACCGCTGAAATTGGTGATGATGTGACGCTTTATCATGGTGTGACATTAGGTGGTACATCATGGAAAGAAGGCAAACGTCACCCTACGCTGGGCAATAATATTGTAGTCGGTGCCGGAGCGAAAGTGCTTGGGCCTATTACACTTCATGATGGTGCTCGTATTGGCTCTAATGCCGTGGTGGTTAAAGATGTGGCATCAGGCGACACCGTTGTGGGTGTGCCGGGCAGGGTCGTTAAAACGAATCTGAGTGAAGATGAAAAACAACGCCAGAAACTGGCTCAGTCTGTGGGCTTTGATGCCTATGGCACATCGAGTAAAACCATGGACCCGGTCGCTACGGCTATTCATGGTTTAATTCAGCATGTTCATGCGATGGATAAGCGCGTTGATGCCATGTGCAAAACAATTCACAGGCTCGGAGGCGAGTTACCAGACGTGGAAATGCCGGATCTGGAAGGCTGTGATATCTATAAAGATAATGAAGAGAATAAAAGTTGACTAAAATAGTCAGGCATGTAAACTTTACTGGATAAAGTTTATTCTGGATTGGTAAGAATGCGTTTAACCACAAAAGGTCGCTACGCGGTGACTGCGATGCTCGATCTCAGCCTCAATTATGGCGTAGGCGCGATAACACTGGCAGATATTTCAGAAAGACAAGGTATCTCTTTATCTTATCTGGAACAGTTATTTGCCAGACTGCGAAAACAAGGTCTTGTTAGCAGTTCTCGTGGTCCGGGTGGTGGATATCGATTAAGTCGGGCGGCAGACACCATTACTGTTTTAGATGTTATCTCTGCTGTTGATGAAAAAGTGGATAGTACCCAGTGCGAAGGCCGACAAAATTGTCATGGCCATGAGCAGTGTTTAAGTCATGAGTTATGGCAAAGCCTAAGTGATCAGATTCGTGTGTATCTTGATGGCATTACTCTGGCTCAAGTTGTGTCTAACTTTGAGAAGAGTCGAAACGGCGAGAAAGTCATCGCATTTGATATGATTTAGCTTATTCGGCGACTGACTGCATCTGCTGTTAAGTAGTAGACTTTTCCAATCCAATTATTCAATGTCAATTGATGAGTGCTTTTGTTCTCATTCAGATTGAACATCCTTAATAAGCTAGCGTCTTAATCACTGAGTGATATAGGTGAAAATATGATTACATTGACAGAATCTGCCATTAACCGTGTCAGAGATATGATGACCAAACGTGCTTCAGGTGTCGGTTTAAGAATCGGTGTCGTCAAAAGTGGTTGTTCAGGTTACAGCTACGCACTTGACTATGCAGACGACGTGTCTGCTGACGATGTCGTTGTTGAACAGGGTGATGTCAAAGTCGTTATTAATGAAGAGGCCATGCCGATACTGGATGGTATGGAACTCGACTTTGTTCGCGAAGGGTTAAACCAGAGCTTCAAATTCCGAAATCCTAATGTGGTTTCTGAGTGTGGCTGTGGTGAAAGTTTCAGTGTCACCAAATAAGCGATAATATTTATTCTCACTAGTGCCCGCTACATGCGGGCATTATTGTTTTTAGCACCATGAATTTAAATAAAGCTCAGTATGAGCCAGTTAATATCTAGTGAATAACATGACAGAACTAAGTAACCTTGAATTTGATGCCGCTCACATCTGGCACCCTTATACCAGCGTGACCAATCCGCCTCTATTACACGAGGTTGTGTCAGCAAAAGGCGTGAGATTAACTCTGGCTGATGGTCGTGAAGTGGTTGATGGCATGTCATCCTGGTGGTCAACCATTCATGGCTACAATCACCCGAAGCTTAATGAAGCCGCTCATCAGCAAATAGACTCGATGTCTCATGTCATGTTTGGTGGGCTGACACATGCACCGGCAGTCAATCTTGCCAGAAAGCTTGTAGAGATTACTGATGACAGTTTGCAGTATGTATTTTTAGCCGACTCAGGTTCTGTGTCTGTTGAAGTGGCGATTAAGATGGCCATTCAATACTGGTTCGCTCAGGGCAAAGCCGAAAAACATCGACTGCTAACGTTTAGAAATGGCTATCACGGTGATACGTTTGGCGCGATGTCGGTCTGTGATCCGGTTAATGGCATGCATAAGATGTTTGAGAAAGTGCTGCCGAAGCATTTGTTTGCTGCTGCACCAGAGTGTCGGCATGATGCTGATTGGCAGGACAGCTATATCGAAGATTTCAAACAATTGGTGGAAAAACATCACCATGAATTAGCCGCTGTTATCGTCGAGCCTTTGGTTCAAGGGGCGGGCGGTATGCGTGTGTATTGTGCCGAGTATCTTCGTCAGATCCGTGCTTTATGTGATGAATTTAATATCCTGTTGATTTTTGATGAGATTGCGACTGGCTTTGGTCGAACGGGCTCCATGTTTGCTTACGAACAGGCTGGTATCGTTCCGGATATTATTTGTATGGGTAAAGCTCTGACCGGTGGTTATATGACGCTGGCGGCGGTGATGTGTAATCAGCGGGTGGCTGATGGTATTGCGGCAGATGGCTCAGGTGTGTTGATGCATGGCCCCACCTTCATGGCGAATCCGCTGGCTTGCCGTGTGGCAGCTGCCAGTATTGATTTGCTGTTGGAGAGTGATTGGCAGACCCAGGTATCAACTATTGAGAACAGGCTTAACACTGAGCTGACAAAATATCGTGATCATGAATTAGTCAAAGATGTCAGAGTTAAGGGCGCGATAGGTGTGGTTGAATTGAATGAGCCTCTTGATGAAGCGATGGATTGGCTGCCCGGATTTATTATTGATCAGGGCGTCTGGATCAGACCATTCAGAACCATGATTTATATTATGCCGCCTTACATTATCGATGAATCTGATCTTCATTTGTTATGTGATGCTATAGGCAATATTTTGAATAAACTGAGTTCCAACTGATTATTGAGCCATATTCTGCAGAGAGCAGCGTGTCTGCCTTAGCTGCTTTATCGTTTGATAAGCATAATCCTGAGTTGAATCAAGCAATACGCTGATGTGACTTTTTAGGCGGTTTACTATTATGTACTCACGTTGTTACTCCTAGAAACAACGCACCCTAAAAAGAGGAATTGATTATGTGGACTAAACCAGAATATTCAGATATGCGTTTCGGCTTTGAAGTTACTATGTATATTTGCAATCGTTAAGATTGATAAATAATAATAAAAAAGCCCTTGGAGTTTGACTTCAAGGGCTTTTTTTATTTTTCCGATTGGTTAATCGGTTTTATCAATCATACTAATAGAATTAAGTCGTTGTACCTATTTATCTACCTCGACTACAATGCGAACTGTCACTTACGACACTAATGCAAAATTTAAGGAGCAAATAATGTCTACACTGATTAATACAGAAATCAAACCATTTAAAGCGAATGCTTATCACAATGGTGAATTCATCGAAGTTTCAAGTGAAGACCTGAAAGGTAAATGGTCAGTTTTCGTTTTTTACCCAGCTGACTTCACTTTCGTCTGTCCTACAGAATTAGGTGATGTTGCTGATCACTATGCTCAACTGCAAGAAATGGGTGTAGAAGTTTACTCAGTATCAACTGACACACACTTCACTCACAAAGCATGGCACGATGCATCAGAAACCATCAAAAAAATTAAGTTCCCAATGATTGGTGACCCAACAGGTGTTATCAGCCGTAACTTTGAAGTGATGATTGAAGAAGAAGGTCTGGCACTTCGCGGTACATTCATTGTTAACCCAGAAGGTGTTATCAAAGCCGCTGAAATTAACGACCTGGGTATTGGCCGTAATGCCAAAGACTTAGTTCGCCGTGTGCAAGCTGCACAATATGTTGCAACTCACGATGGTGAAGTATGTCCTGCTTCTTGGCAGCCAGGTGAAGAGACTCTGTCTCCATCATTAGACTTGGTTGGCAAAATCTAATCAGGCTATATCGACCTGTCCGGGCATTGCCCGGGCAGCGTCACTAAACTACTTATTGATTAAGGTAAATTATTATGTTGGATGCAAATATCGCCGGACAACTGAAAGGTTATCTGCAAAACATCAAACGCCCAATTGAATTGATTGCGGCATTAGATGACAGTGCTAAAGCGACTGAAATGCGCGATCTATTGCAAGAAATCGCCGATATGTCAGCGGACATCAGCTTTATTGATGATGCTGATAGCGATTCACGTAAACCGTCGTTTCAGATTAAACAACCCGATGGACAGGAAAAAATTCGATTTGCCGGTATTCCTATGGGCCACGAATTTACATCGCTGGTGTTGGCTCTGCTACATGTCGGTGGGCATCCAACAAAACTCGATCAGGAAGTGATCGACCAGATTAAAGGGCTGGAAGGGGAATATCACTTTGAAACGTATATTTCGCTTTCATGCCAAAACTGCCCGGAAGTGGTGCAGGCATTAAATGTGATGGCGGTTCATAACCCGAATATTTCGCACACTATGATTGACGGTGCGTTATACCAGGAAGAAGTGGATCAGCGAAAAATTATGGCGGTGCCTACTGTCTATTTGAATGGCGAGAATTTTGGCTCAGGCCGTATGAGTCTGCCTGAAATTATTTCCAAATTAGACAAGGGTGCGGTTAAACGCGAGGCAGAAAAAATCAGTGCGAAACAAGACTTTGATGTACTGATTGTCGGTGGTGGCCCTGCCGGTGCGTCAGCCTCTATTTATGCTGCACGTAAAGGGATCCGCACAGGTATCGTGGCTGAACGTTTTGGCGGCCAGGTAATGGATACTATGGCGATTGAGAACTTCATTTCTGTCAAAGAAACGGAAGGACCTAAGTTAGTAGCGGCTTTAGAAGAACACGTCAAAGAATATGAAGTGGACGTGATGAATCTTCAGCGGGCAAAAGGTCTGAAAAAGAATGGCAAGATGATTGACGTTGAGCTGGAAAGTGGAGCGACGCTGTCTAGTAAAGCCGTTATCTTAGCGACAGGTGCTCGTTGGCGTGAACTGGGCGTACCCGGTGAGAAGGAATACCGTGGTCATGGTGTGGCTTACTGTCCTCACTGCGATGGTCCTTTGTTTAAAGGTAAACCTGTTGCTGTGATTGGTGGTGGTAACTCAGGTGTGGAAGCGGCGATTGATTTGGCGGGTATTGTTGGTCATGTGACATTGCTTGAGTTTAATGGTGAGTTACGCGCTGATGCTGTGTTACAGAAAAAGCTGTTCTCGCTTGATAATGTTGAAGTCATTACCGGTGCTCAAACCACGGAAATTACCGGCGATGATGGCAAAGTTAATGGATTGGTGTATATCGATAGAGCGACTGAACAAGAACATACGGTTGAATTAAATGCTGTGTTTGTTCAGATTGGTTTGATACCGAATACTGATTGGTTAAAAGGCACTATCGAACTCAGTAAATTTGGTGAGATTGAAATTGATAACCATGGCCAAACCTCATTACCCGGCGTGTTTGCCGCAGGTGATGTGACGACCATTCCATACAAGCAGATCATTATGGCAATGGGGGATGGTGCTCGAGCTGCACTAGGGGCATTCGATTACCTGATTCGTAATGACTTTGACGAAAAAAGTGAAGCAGCCTAGGACTTAATCCTGTTTGTTTCAAGAATAAAAGCCTGCTGATAAATCTCAGCAGGCTTTTTTTTTGCAAAGTACTTAACGTTTTTGCAAAAACGGTTTTTGTTTGATGTTGTTTTGTTGCACCATGTTAGCTTTTTTGAATAGGACAGGGAGGTGTAATGAAAAAAGTATTTTTTGTGTTAGCCCTTATTATTATTGCTGGATTAGGTGTTTGGAAATACAAACAACAGCATTCTTCGACATCAGCGATTGTGCGGTATGTGCCTGATGACACAGCATTTTATATGGGTGGGACGACGAGCAAGTCGTTAGCTGATTTTTTTGTTGACTCGCCAATTTTAGGTTTTTCTCCATCAGAAAAACGTGCTTTAAATGAAATTCAGTCAGAACTCCTCACGGCTGATACACCTGCCGCAAAATTTCTAAACGCCTTATTGACCGACTACACTGAAAAGACAGATGGCACTTATGGTGCGTTTAGTGACTATTTTGGTTTAGCTTATGAAGGTGACTATGCGGTTTACTTACATGGTTTGGTCCCTGTCATTAACATGCCCATAGCGGATAAACAAAAAATCGTTAATCTGTTTAAAACCATCTCAGAAAAAGTGGGCGTGAATTATCAAGAAAAAACCTTAGCTCAGCAATCGGTTTTAAGTTGGGTGATTGATAAAAATGATCTGCAATTAATTCTAGCCACAACTGATTCTTCCGCTATTGTGACCATGATTACAGCCAAAGATACGGAAACAGACATTGATGAACGTCTCGCCCAGAAACCCGTACCTGTTTCTTTTGAGGAAACCTTAGCGGATATTCGTGAGCAGCAGGATTACACCGACGATTTGGTGTTTATGTTTGATATTGAAAAATTACTAAAAGGCCTGTTCACCGCTGACAACTCAAGGGCTTCACAAGATTTCAAACGCTATTTTTCTGATACGCCATTAGCCAAAAAATCACTAAATGATCCAGCTGCTCAACTATGCCAGGCCGACACATTAAAACTGGTTAGTCAGGCACCACGGGTACTGATGGGCTATAACGATATGGAAGTGAAGGGTAATCAACTCATTGCTAAAGTAAATGCTCTATTAGAGATAAACAATGAGATGGTCATCAATGTTCTGGAAAGTTTACAAGGACATATCCCAAATCATGTGGGCAATCCAGGCGATAAGATTACCAGTCTGGGACTGGCTCTCGATATGGATAACTTAACGCCTGGCGTTACCAAGTTATGGACGGCATTTACCAACGCTGATTTTAGTTGTCCAGATTTGCAAGAAGCCCAAATTAAGTCTAAACAGATGAGTCCGATGGTCTTAGGTGCACTTACTGGGATGGCCCAGGGTATCAAAGGCGTGGGTCTATCATTATTTGATTTAGAACTGGATGCTGAAAGTGAGCTTCCTCTGAGACTCGATTTTTTATTTAGTGTTGAAACGAGCAATCCAACCGGGATTTTATCGTTATTACAAATGGTGCCTGAATTGGCCAGTATCCGTATTCCAGATGATGGTAGTGAGGTGACTTTAGATCTGCCATTACCCGTGGACTTCCCGGTTTATGCGGCTATTAAAGGCTCACATGTGGTTGTTTATAGTGGCGAGAAAGGGAAACAAGCTGTCGCAGCAATCAGTTCTGAAGACCTAAGCCCAAATGCGCTAGGCTTCGGTTCAAGCATGAACTACACAAAAGTGGTTGAGCTTATTGAAAAGACTGACTTTAGTGCATTGCCAGGAACCAGTATGGAAGGGTGTATGGAAATGTACTCTACACTGGACACGTTGCGTGGTACGGAAATGCAATTAAGTTATCAAACTGCAGTCGAGCAGCGTGGTTTGAGCCTTGACGGTAGCATGATCCTCAACAAACCACAGTTGAAAACAAGCGATATCGATATCACTGGCCAGTGGAAAACCGCTTATCTGGATGATACCTGTCACTGGGTGTCAGATGGTGCTGAGCAATGGAATGAGGACGGCACGGGTAGTTATAAGGAAAGCAATGATGCAGCAAGCTGTGATCTTTACAAATCTAACTACCAATGGGAAAAAAATGGCAGAACACTTACGCTAACTGATATCTCAGCACCACAATACCGTGATTCTTGCCAGGATGAGTGGCAGCAGGAAGCGACTAAAGAAACACTGGTGTGTGAAATGATCAATATCAAAGAAGACAGCTTTCAATGTCTGTATTTCATGGATGGAAGTGAACCTTTTATCTACCAATACACACGTTAATAGCTTATTGATTAGATAATCATCTGATTATGTTGCCTCGTCAACCAGCTCAAGCAGGTTGACGAGGTTCATTTTTATGGCGAGGCGAGTCAGTTCAATATCGCTGTTGACCCCTAATTTCTTTTTAATGATGTAGTGTGAGTTGGCTACCGTTTTTGGGCTGATGTTCAATAAGTCAGCTATTTCCTGACTTGATTTAGCCTCGAGCAGAAGTCGTAATATTTCAAACTCTCTAACGGTCAGTTCATCAATGGCTGATTGATCTTGTCCTAATTTTTCCATTGCCAGCGCCTGAGCGATATCGGCACTTAAAGTATGTTTATTATTGCTTATCTGCACGATGGCACGAATCAAAACTTCCGGATCACTGCTTTTAGTAATATAACCTAGCGCACCAGCTCGAGTGGCTTGCAGGGCAAAGCTGGGATTTTGGTGCATGCTGAATACCAGGACTTTCGCCTGATTATCAAACTGTCGAATCCGTTCAATGGCTTTCAGACCACTTTGACCGGGCAGGGAAATATCCATCACCACCACATCAGGACGATGTTCTTTATAGAGAGAGTAGGCCTCAGCACCATCACATGCTTCAGCAATGACTTCGAAATTGGCTTGTTTCTGTAATAATGCACGATAGCCTTCTCTGACGATGGCATGATCATCAACTAACATAATTCGAATAGAGTTGCTCATAGTTTGGTTTCCGGTTTTGGGTTCATCGGCAAGATAATGGTGACAACCAGGCCACCGTTGGTTTGTGTATCCAGACTGAGATCACCCCCTAGGGCTGCCACACGTTCATGGATACCGAGTAAGCCCAGACCATTGCTGCTAGAAAAGGCACTTAAATCAGCGATACCATCATCTTTAATGATCAATGATAAAAGTGTGCCATCTTGAATATCCAAGACAACGTCAGCATTTTCAGCACTGGCATGTTTGGCAATATTCGTCAGGCATTCCTGCACGATTCTATAAACATGCACGGCCAAAGTCTCTGGTAAGTCATTAATGCTGCCACTGAGTGATAGTACGTAGTTGGTTTTCCCTGAACTACGTTGATTCCAGCTTTTTATGAGTTGTTTCAAACTGGTTTCCAGCCCAAGTTCATCCAGTTCGGCTGGCCGTAAACGCGTTAACAAATCACGTAGTGCACTCATCATATGTGCAGTAATGTGCCGAATGGACTGTATTTCATCAACCAATTCTGGACAGGATGATTTTGCTGTTTGTGAAACGGATGTCGTGACCGCATTGATACCGGCAAGACACTGGCCAAATTCATCATGTAACTCACGCGAAATATAACGATGCTCTTCTTCCTGCGTGTTCATAATCTTAATAGACAGCTGTTTGTTTTCTGCCAGAATATTTTGCTGAGTACTGACCAACGCATTGATAGCATGGCTGGTGCGTTTCCACTCAGCGATATCAAAATCTGGTAAGCGCACAGATAAAGCACCGGCCCGCATTTTTTCCAAGCCGCTAACAATATCTTTTGCCGGTTTTAACATACGATTAATGGTGATAAATACCAGACAACATAATGCCAGGATGGTCACTACCAGAACACCGAGTGCGGCTTGTAAATTATGCCAGGCACGGGCTGTTTCAATATCGACATTTAGGGTCACCAGTATCGTGCCGTACTTTATTGCGTTAAAGCTGACAGAACGTTTCACTTCCACACCGGGGTTAAAAAACTGTGCATAAAAATGCCCGAACCAAATGGGATAATTTTTATTCGATGTTTGTGTGGCGTTGCATAAACTACGCTGACGGCTTTGCGTACGTGATAAAAACTGAGTACATGAACCGGGCACACTTTCAATTTTTTGCCACAAACCAATATCAGGAAAAGACTGAGAAAAGTCATAACGTTGAAACATTTGTAACAGTTGCTGTCTGATTTGATGCTCTATCCGGGTTGCAGTCGACTCGGCCTCACTCAATGCCTGCTGATTAGTTTGATATAAGACATACCAGGTACTGCCAATAATACAGATGATCGCGATAATCAAAATTCGCACAAAGAGTTGGAGCTGTAGATTCATCTGTTTTTCACTAATATAAAGATAGAACTAGTCTAGGAGTAATCCTGACATCTGCAAAGTGCTGTTTCAGGCATCGGGAAATTTGCCCGATGATACTAGGCATATTTCGGCTGAACACAGATTAGGATACAGTTCTAATAGCATTCATTGATTGAACATGGTTCGTATCTAAACGCATTCGTTTTTATATGTATAACGAAGCGGTCTGAATGAGAAATTAAATAGATTAATTTTTGATTCACAATGACTTTTTGTAAATGGACTTGCTAAAGTAACAAAACAAAAAACCAATAAGGGGAGAGAAAATGGCTGAATCTCAGCTTTTACAAACAGCGAGACAACATGCGCTGGAATTAGAAGATGTTGTTAACAAGGTAGTCGTTGGTCAAAAAGAAGCAGTTCGACTGATTTTGATTGCCTTACATGCTCGTGGCCACGTGTTACTGGAAGGTGGTGTTGGGGTCGGTAAAACCACTTTACTGCGTACCTTTTCAAAAGCATTGGGCGGTGCCTTTGGCCGTATCGAGGGTAGTGTGGACTTGATGCCTAATGACCTGCTCTATAGTGCCTGGGTTAATGCAGATGGCAAACCCGTGATTGATCCTGGTCCGCTGATTAATCACGGTGAAGATACAGCCGTCTTTTTCTTTAATGAAATTAACCGTGCCCGTCCTCAGGTGCAGTCTTTGTTACTGCGTGCGATGGCAGAACGCAGTGTTGAAGCCTTTGGTAAAGAATATCGTTTCCCGCATATGGTGGTTTTTGCTGATCGTAATGCCGTTGAAAAAGAAGAAACCTTTGAACTCAGTGCAGCAGCACGAGATCGTTTCTTATTCGAAATTAATATCAGCCGCCCAACAGACGATGCGATTCGTCGCCAGCTTATTTTTGATCCCGCCTTCCATGATGTTGATCAGCTATTGAGTACCATTGGTGAACCACTACTGGATTACCAGCAATTAAATGCACTGGATCATGATATTCAACGCGCTATTTTTGTATCACCGGAAATTGAGAATTATGTGGTGCGATTATGGGATGCCAGTTGGACACCGCATGAGTTAGGTATCGAGATGCCTGATATATACGTGGAAGATCTGGTGGTGGCTGGCGCCAGCGTACGGGGTATGTCAGCCATGGTCAGAGCGGCGAAAGTAGCGGCCTGGCTTGATGGCAGAGATCATGTTTTACCGGATGATATTCATACTGTTTTATTACCATCGATGACGCACCGCGTTTTCCTTTCACCAGTATATGAAGGTCGACGTGAACAAATTATGCCGCAATTTGTTCGAGCACTCCGCGATCATATTGCGACACCTTAAGTCGTATGGCTACCAGAAACCTGCCTCAGCAGGAGTTTGTTTATCGTTTTCCAGATAAAGTGTTCAGTCATGTGCCTGGTGCTCACAGCGGCACAGCATTAGGTAGTGGTGATCGTTTTGCTGGGTTTGCTGACTTGTTTGATTACCCTGACCCACGGCGCCTGGACATTCGTGCCAGCTTGCGTCAGCAGGCAGCGGATGTCACACAGCAGAGTCAGCAGCGCTGGTTGGTAAAACGTTATCAGCAACGTGCTTCCGTCACGCTGTGGTTAATGTCAGATATCAGTCAATCGATGACCGTATCCAGTGTTAATCATGAACGATTGGCTAAGTTGGCCCATATGATTGCCCATAGTGCGATTGGTATTGGTGATCGTTTTGCCATGACCGCCTTTGATAGTGAATGGCGTCAGGACATGACCATTATGCCCACCAGACAACGCAGTATGCCCGCGTTTGCAGCTGAACGGTTGATGGGCGCTGCTAAACCAAAAGCGGCGGGTGCGGCGGGACTGACACAGGCAACAGATCTGATTAATAGTAAACGGGCCATGATCTTTCTAGCCTCTGATTTCTGTTTTGATCTCAGTTTGTTAGAACAAAGTCTGCGCAAATTATCTCAATACACGGTGATTCCGATTGTATGGCGACATGATGATGTTGATCATTTTCCGTCTCACGCAGGTTGGGCTGAAACGCGAGATGCAGAGACGGGACAACGGCACAGCGTGTGGATGCGACCCAGTATTAAGAAGCGTTGGCAACAGCAGATGGAGGATCATTTTTCTCAACTTTCAGCCTGTTTTATGCGTTATCGCATCAGACCGCTTTATGTTGAGGGTGATATCACACCACAGCAGTTGACCGAATATTTTTACGCCATGAAAAACTCATAGGAATGCAGACAATGCGATTATTTGCTCTGTTTTTATTCACTCTGGTGACAACTAACGTGTATGCGGAAGATGTCACTATTCGTTTTGATCGTAGCTGGGGATTACTGGTCGGTGACCAAATTCATGCAACGGTCAATTTACCTGTTGATAGCAGTCAACTTGAGGAACACTCTCTGCCTCAAGTTGATAAACGTTATGGACCTTGGGTTCAATTATTAAAGCGTGAGTCAGAAGGTTCTGTTATGTCATTGACGTTTCAGATCATTAACGTGCCTGCTCATACCCGCGATGTAAAAACACCTGAACTGGAATTGCGTACACAGGATGGGCAGTTTTTAACGATTCCTGCAGCGACAATCGAGTTGGGCTCGTTTCTACCCAATGCGGAAGGTAGCAAACATCAGCCGCGAGCCGATGCGGTGTTACCTGCACAGAGTCATCAGCAGCTGCTGACAAACTTGTGGATTGCCATCGCTGTCTTGCTGTTATCCATTCTGATCTGGCTGGCCTGGCACTTTGGTTTACGTCCTCGCCATCGTCTGCCTTTTGCAACGGCGGTTTTTGAGCTTAATAAGATGCGTTTTCTCGGTCGCAAAAATGCCGATGAAGCCAGTCGTCACTTACACCATGCATTTAATCGTTGTGCCGGACGTGTGCTTGTCAAAAATGATCTGCCACTTCTTTGGGCAGAATGTCCTTGGCTGGAACCCTTAGCTGCAGACATTGAAAGCTTTTATCAGCAATCGGCAAGTCACTTTTTTAGTCGCGAACCGATGGAACAAAAAAGTTTTTCAGAATCACTCGAGCTGGCTAAAAAATGTCGTGCTAAGGAGAAAATGGCATGATGCTAGCTGGCTTTGAATGGGGTCATGCATGGCTATTACTTTTACTGCCATTGGCATTATTACCCTGGTTCAATCATAACCTCGACAAAACGGTGGCGTGGGTGAATCTTGTGCCAGTTGACCCATTATCACGAGTCATCAATCTCACACTAAAAACACTGTCTTCACTAGCCATTGCCTGTCTGATTATTGCTCTGGCTGCACCAAGCCTGCCAGAACAAAAAAGGGAGCGTGTCGGTGAAGGGGCTGAGATTGTTCTGTTGTTGGATCGCAGCCGTAGTATGGATGATCCTTTTGCCGTTAAAACACAGGCGGCTTCGGTGAGTGTGGGGGGCGATAACTCCAAGCGTAATGTCGCCCGTGATTATTTAACCGAGTTTGTCAAAAATCGTCCGGATGATCGTTTTGGTTTTGTGTTTTTCAGTACCAAAGCTATCAATCTTTTACCGCTGACTTATGACAAAGAGGCTGTATTGGCAACCATTAATGCCAATGCCTTGGGTAAAGGTTTATCCGATACCAATATGGCCGAGGCGCTGCTCAGTAGTGCCAAGATGTTTGAAGGCCAGCCTTATCGTGGTTCGCGGATTGTTTTATTGGTGTCTGATGGTGGTCAGATATTAACGGATGAGGCAAAAGAGAAAATTGCCAAAATTTACCGTGAAATGAATCTGACTATCTACTGGATATATCTCAAGTCCAGACAGGAGATGACACTCGAAGCAAGTGATAATGACAACTTGTTATGGGTGGATATTCCGGAACGGAAATTACATACATTCTTTAAATCTATAGGTGTGCCATATCGTGCGTTCGAAGCCGGTTCTTTGCAGAGCTTTGCTGACGCCTTAGCCGAAATCGACAGACGCCACTATCAAACTCTGATTGTGGAAGAAACACTGCCTCATGAACCCAAGGAAGATGTTTTTCTCTGGTTGGCGATGTTAGCAATGTTGTTACTGGCAAGTTCACATTTATACACATGGTGGGGAGTGAAAAAAGCCCATGAATAAAAAATTACAAACATTACGTTTTGTGCTGATTTTATTGATTATTTGTAGTGCTGCTTCGGCGAGTTATCTTGGCTTTAAATTGTGGCAGGAAATACAAATTGAACGATACATTGCTTCACCGTCCAGTAGTGAAGACGTACCTGATGATCCTCGCGCGCATTTTGCCAAAGCAGCTGACTTTGAAAAGCAGGAAAAACATGAGTTGGCACTGGATCAGTTAACCATTGCTTTGGGTGATGCACCGAAAGAACTAATGACGCTCGCTTATTACAATCGCGGCAATATCAACCTACGTACAGCACTGGAAATGACTCAGGCAGATGCTCGTCAATTACCATTAATTGAATTGGCGAAGCAGGATTTTCGTAGTGCTCTGGCTATCAATCCTGATATGTGGGATGCCCGCTATAATCTGGAAGTGGCTTTACGGGCTGTACCTGAAGATCCGGATGTGAATCCTGATTTTGAGAAAAACATCATCAGCAGTCAGCGTTCTATTGAGAGTAAAGCGTTCAAGGTAGATCTTCCATGAGATTGAGTTACCAAAAACGTATTTTGCTGACCGCGATTATCATGGTGACAGCATTAATTTTAGTGATGGCGGCTTTATGGTTCCCACTGGTCAAGCGTGATGTCAAAATCATGGATGCTATTTTTGTCCTTGATATCACTGACAGTATGAACGTGAAAGACGCTGAAATTGATGGTGAAAAAGTCAGTCGCCTGGCTTGGGCCAAAGAGTTTACTCGCAGGACATTGTTAGAAATGCCATGTGGCGCTCATGCCGGGCTCGCCATTTTCAGTGAAGCCAGAAGTTTGATTCTGATGAACCCGGTAGAAGTGTGTTCTTCTTATCATGATCTGACCCAGATGTTGGAGCAAGTCGACCCCTATATGGCATGGGCACGTTCTAGTGAAGTGTCAAAAGCGGTCTATACCGCGATTCGTCAGGCCAAACAGATTGAACCAAAACCGACGATTGTCATGCTAACGGATGGTCATGAGTCACCGCCGATTAACCCGACCTTATTCCCTAAATTTGCTGGTACGCCAGGTGAAGTTCACGGGATTCTTGTTGGTGTGGGGGGAGATGAATTACTGCCTATACCTAAAACTAATGATAAGGGCGTGATTGAAGGTGTTTGGGGTGTGAATGAAGTCATGCATGAAGATGTTTATGCTTCCATGCGGGCAGATAAAGATGTGCAGGTGAATAAACCCAGAACTGAGCATTTATCATCACAGAAAAAATCACATTTAGCCACATTGGCGAATCGTGTCGGCTTTGCTTTTGTGTCTTCCCCTAATGATCCGGTTGATTTGGTAGACACTATTCGTGATGAGTCTAATACCCGTGAGCAAACCATTGATTACGATTTATATGCCTGGTTTTCCGGGGCGGCATTATTGCTAATTTTATTGGTATTTTTACCTTACAGGTGGTTTGTACGAATAGACGACTAACAGATAACGGAAATGAAAAAGTGTCTGACATGGATTGTCTTTGCTATCTGAGGATATCCATACCTGAGTGTATCGGAGTGCATAGTGTTTGAGCTGAGTTGGGCTCATCCCATTTTTTTCTACGGAATGCCATTGGCTTTGTTGCCGTGGCTTTCTCAAAACACGACAAAAAAAATAGCCTGGCAAGGCTTTATACCGAAAGACAACTTGTCAGGCATTCTTTTCATACTCAGCAAGTTAGCCACTTCTATCGTGATGATTTGTCTGCTTTTAACGCTGGCAGACCCGTATATTCCTGAACAGACCGTTGAGCGTAGCCGTCAGGGAGCGGAGTTTGTCATTTTATTAGACCGCAGCCGCAGCATGGACGACCAATTTGCCCGTCCGCCACGCAATACCTTACAACGCTATACCGGCGTTAAAAAAAGCAAACGCGAAGTATCGCGCGATTATTTGGCTGAATTTGTGAAACGCCGTCCGGATGATCGTTTTGGCTATGTATTTTTTAGCACCAAATCAACGGAAATATTGAAGCTCACCTATAACAAAGATGCTGTGCTGGCGACTATCAATGCCGGTGGGCTTGGAAGAGGATTATCTCAAACCGATATTTTTAAAGCACTGAGTCTGGCCGTCAATATGTATAAAGACCAACCTTACCGGGGTTCACGAAATATTCTGCTCATTTCCGATGGTGGCCAGATTTTATCGACGGAACAGAAACAATATCTGCAGAAGGTTTTTAAGAAAATGCGCCTGAACTTATATTGGATTTATCTGCGTTCGATGCGAGGAATGACTTTGGAACCCAGCGATAATGACAGCCTGCTGTGGATTGATATGCCTGAACGGAAATTGCATAAGACATTCAAAACTCTGGGTGTGCCTTATCAGGCTTTTGAAGCTGGTTCTTTAGATGAATTTGCACAAGCCATCGATGAAATTCATAAACAGCAATCACAACCATTGATTGTGGAAGAACGTGTGCCTAAACAGCATCATCATGATGTATTTTTATGGCTTGCTTTGCTGAGCTTGTTTCCACTTATGCTGAGTCGAGTTATCACCGTATGGGGCGTCAAAAGGGCTGCACATAAACACTAGCTAATATCGCATTTCTACGCTGGCTTTGTTATCTTGTAAGGCTTATTCAGCCGTCATATGGAAGGTTGATAAATCACCCTCTAACCAGCAGGAATCACAATGCTAGAAAGTCTGTCACCCGATCAACTTATTGGTTTATTAGTGATTGTATGCTGTGTTTCTGCTGCACTGGCGTATTTGTTATTTGCCTTGCGTCATAGTCGCAAATTAACCGCCTTGCAATCGCAATTATATGAGTTACAACTCAGTCACAGCCGACAGGAGCAACAGTTACAAACGGCGTTCTCGACCGAGTCACGCTTGACTGAGACAGTAGCTGAATATAAACAGCAGGTTCAGCAGTTAAATCAAAGTCTTGAGCAGACAAAACAACAGTTACATCAGGCCGAAAAACACTTTGAAACAGCACAGGCTAATAACCAGTCTTTACAACAACAATTCAGCGATAAAAAGACAGAGCTGCAGCAGCAGTTGGACGCGTTTCAAGAGTTACAACAAGCCTATCAGTCATTGTCAAATCAACATACCGAGTTAAAAACGACACTCGAGAGAAGGGAAGAGCATTTCAAAGAACAAATGGCGCAATTGGCTGAAACCAAACAGGCCATGACCAAAGAATTTGAGAATCTTGCCAATAAGATTTTTGAAGAAAAAGGCAAAACATTTACCGATACCAGCAAGTCCAGTATTGATGTATTACTGAAACCGTTTCGTGAGCAAATTGAAGGGTTTCAAAAACGTATCAACGAAGTCCATGACGCCTCGATTAAAGGCAATACCAATCTGAATGCCGAGATCAAAAAGGTATTGGATATCGGCCTGAAAATGAGTGAAGACGCGCACAACCTGACTTCTGCTTTAAAAGGTGACTCCCAGCAACGCGGTGCCTGGGGTGAAGCACAACTCAGACGTACACTGGAAATGAGTGGCCTGATTGAAGATGCCCATTTTGAAGTGCAGACGGCGTTTAAAGATAACGAAGGTAAACAGAAACAAACCGACTATCTGATTAAACTGCCTGACAATAAACACATCATTATTGATAGCAAAGTGTCCTTGAATGCCTATGACCGGGCTGTGTCAGCAGAAACACCAGAGGCCTACACGGTGGCGATGGCTGACCATGTCAGAGCGGTGCGTAAGCATATTGATGATTTGGCTTCAAAGGATTACACCAATGTGGTCGGCATGCGTAGTCCCAGCTTTGTATTGATGTTTATGCCGATTGAACCGGCCTATATCGAGGCATTAAAAAATAACAAAGATCTGTTTGAGTATGGCTATAAAAAAGGCATTGTTCTGGTGTCTCACACCACATTGATACCGATTCTTAGAACGGTATCGAATCTGTGGATGATGGAGCGAAGTAATGCTGAAGCACGCGAAATCAGCGAAAAAGCTGGGGATATTTATAATCAGGTTGCGATTGTTGCCGAGCGTTTGCAAAAACTAGGTAATACCTTGGGCACTGTCAGTAATCAATATAATCAGGTCATCAAAGGTGTCGCGGGCAAACAAGGGCTTTATGGCAAAGTCGATCGTTTTGGTCAGTTATCCACGAAGGTCAGTAAATCGTTGCCACAATTAGAAACGATTGAACGTGATTATGAGACTGAACCGCTGACTATGATTGTTGAAGCCATAGAGGAAGATGATGAGGCTCAGTTATTGCCTCACAGTGAACAGCAAACATCAGCCAATGAATAAAATCGACGTGATTGATAATAATGAAGTCTGGCTGGATATTTCACTGACACAGCAACATTGCTGGCTGCGCCAGGCTGATGATGTTTTGTTTGATGCACCAGTGTCTACAGCGCTTAATGGGCCTGGTGAGCAGAATGGTAGCGGTTGTACACCACGAGGCTGGCATAAAATTCGTGCAAAAATTGGCAATAATCAGCCCATCAATAGCGTTTTTGTTGGACGCCGCCCCACCGCTGAGATTTTTAATGATGCACTAAAAGCGCAATTTCCCAATCGTGACTGGATTCTGACCCGAATTCTTTGGCTTAGCGGGCTGGAAGTCGGCAAAAACCGACTGGGAAATGTTGATACAATGCGCCGATATATTTATATCCATGGTTGTCCTGATGAACTGCCTATGGGGGAAGCGCTCTCTCATGGTTGTGTGCGTATGCGTAATCAGGATGTAGTGACGTTGTTTGATCGGGTAGATGCCGGTCTTAAAGTCTGGATTCACGAATAAGGTTAAATCACTATGGCATTAGGCCCATTGATGGTCGATTTGCTCGCTACCGAGCTGAGCGAGACAGAAAAAGAGATTCTCAAACATCCCTTGGTCGGTGGGGTGATTTTATTCAGTCGTAATTTCGAGTCGGTAGAGCAAATTACCCGTTTATGTGACGAGATTCATCAATTGAGGCAGCCGCATCTGTTGATTTCTGTGGATCACGAAGGTGGCCGAGTACAACGGTTTAGAAAAGGCTTCAGTCGTTTACCTCCGGTAGCAGCGATTGGTAAGGAATATCATCAGCATCCAAAATTAACGTTGGAAAGAGCAGAAGAAAGCGGTTGGTTAATGGCGGCGGAATTAAGAGCCGTCGGTGTCGATTTTAGCTTCGCGCCAGTATTGGACTTAGATTATGGTGTCAGTCAGGTAATTGGTGATCGCTCATTTCATCGCGACCCGTTAGCTGTTACAGACATCGCTCGTGCTTATATTCAGGGCATGAAACGGGCATGGATGTCAGCAGTAGGAAAACATTTTCCAGGCCATGGCGCAGTAGAAGTTGACTCACATTTGGGGTTACCTGTGGATAGCCGTCATCTGGAAGATATGCTTCAAGCCGATATGTTGCCGTTCACGCGTTTGTGCCAGACAGAGCTGGCGGGCATTATGCCAGCCCATATTGTTTACGAAAATAATGACAAACTACCGGCTTGTTTTTCACCGTTTTGGTTACAGGAAATGTTGCGCGGTAAGCTGCAATTTCAAGGTGCCATTTTGAGCGATGATCTGAGCATGGAAGGGGCGGCTATTATGGGCGGCCCACTAGAGCGTGCTGAAGCCGCTTTATCTGCCGGCTGTGACATGGTGCTGGTATGTAATAACCCAGGCAGTGTCGAGCAGGTGATTGACGGTTTAAAAGTCAGTACCGATCCTTTGAGAAATGCACGTTTGATGCGATTGCATGGTCGACACGCTACACCGCGTCATGAGTTACAACAAAGTGCTGAATGGAAACAAGCGGTTCAAACAGTCATGGATTACGCGCCTGACCCAGAGATGGAGTTAAATCTCACATGACAACGAGGTTACTGTTTTTCTTTTTGATGATATTAAGCTTGTCAGTGCAAGCGGGCGGGGGAATCAATCCTGCGGCTATTGTTGGGATGCAGAGTGCAAGCACTCAGGAAAAAGCAGTCGAGCCCCCAGTTGAAAAACTGAATCTGACACAGCCCAGAATCACGGTAAAACACTTTATCAAAGCAATGGATAAGGTGGCCAATGGTGATAATAGTGCCATTGAACAAGCTGTTTCGACATTTGATTTATCTGCTGTTAGTCCCCTGATACGAACAGAGCGCGGCCGCGAAACTGCCCGGTTGTTGTATACGATTATGCAAATCGCCAAGATGCCGAAACTCAGTGAGATTCCACAAAATCCTAAAACAAAACAATACACTTACTTACGAACCGATAGCGGTGATATTGTGTTACAGGCTGATGAGCAAGGTGACTGGTTATTTAGCTCAGAATCAGTTGAAGCCATTCCTGATATTTTCAATGAACTGAGTGATAACAAAGAACTGGTTAAAAAGTCTGCAGAAAAAGTGTCATTGCCTATCAGCGTCAGATTACGATCAGACATACCCGAATTTTTGAAATCTGGATTTTTATTAGAATACTGGCAATGGGTAGGTTTATTTCTGATTATTGTTATCGGTTCAATCGCCGATAAAACACTCGCCTTTTTATTAAAACTCCATATCAAACGTCGCAAACATAATCATGCTCTGTATACCGAACTAGATGATGATGTGCTTCGTCCATTAGGTTTAATGGCGATGGCTTTGATGTGGTGGTCAGGTCTGAATTTACTGGGTTTACCCGATACGGCGTTGCTGATTTTGCTGGTAGCGGTGAAGTTATTGGTTTCTATCTCAGGCATTTGGAGTGCTTTCCGCCTGGTCGATATTTTCAATGCTTATTGGACCGCCCGAGTCAGTAAAACCCAGACTAAATACGATGACTTATTAGTGCCCATGATCACTAAGAGCATGAAGGTGTTTGTGGTGGTGATGGGAATCGTCTTTGCCGCCGATAATCTGAATATTGACGTTACCAGTTTATTAGCGGGGCTTGGTCTCGGTGGTTTAGCTTTTGCCTTAGCCGCTAAAGATTTATTGGGTAATTTCTTTGGTTCACTCACCGTGTTGATGGATCGTCCTTTTCATATTGGTGACTGGGTCGTCATTGGTGATATTGAAGGTATGGTGGAAGAGGTCGGTTTTCGTAGTACACGCATCCGCACGTTTTATAACTCTCTAGTCACCATGCCTAATTCCATTTTAACGACCACCAAGATTGATAATATGGGCGCGCGTCGTTATCGTCGTATGCTGACAAAACTGGCTGTGACTTACGATACGCCGCCAGAAAAAATCGAAGGTTTTTGTGAAGGTATCCGCCGTATTATTCAGTTACATCCCTATATGCGAAAAGATCTATATCAGGTTTATTTCAATGATTATGGTGCGGATTCACTAGATATTTTGTTATATGTGTTCTGGGCTACCCCGGACTGGAATACAGAGCTACGGGAGCGCCATCGCTTTCTATTAGATGTACTCAGGTTGGCGCGCCAGATGGAAATCGAGTTTGCTTTCCCGACCCAGACGCTTTATCTCAAACGGGGTCAAAATGGTGTACCCAAAGCCTCACCTTATTCCCCAGCAATGACTCAGGAAGAGGCCTTTGCCAAAGGCCATGCAGAAGCTGAGTCTATTGTCAGTCAGACGCTAGGCGATAGAATCCCTGGTCCAGTTGAGTTCCCTCGCTAAATTAATTACAGAAAATAGGTTTAATACATTAATGCCAAAATCGTTTGTCCATCTTCATTTGCATACTGACTACTCGTTAGTTGATGGTTTAGTCAGAGTCAAACCCTTGGTCAAGCATGTGGCCGATGCAGGTATGCCTGCTATTGCGATCACCGATCATCATAATTTATTCGCGGCAGTGAAATTATTTAATGCCGCCATGCAAGCCGGTGTGAAACCGATATTAGGTGCTGATCTGCGTTTGCGCGATCCTAGTGATGCAAAACAAAGCACACGCTTTGTGTTGTTATGTATGAATCTGGAAGGGTTTCATAATCTGTCACGCCTGTTATCAAAAGCCTATATGGAAGGTCAGCATCTGGGGGTTCCGATGCTGGAAGCTGACTGGTTGCAGGGCCAAACTGATGGACTGATTTGTTTGTCGGGCGGTCGTGAAGGTATTTTGGGTAAAGCCTTACTGAATCATCAGAAAGACGAAATTGAGCAGCAATTAGCCTTCTGGCAGCCATTATTTCCTGATCGTTTGTATATGGAGCTTATCCGCACCGGACGGGAAGATGAAGAACGGTTTATCCGTGCGGCTATCGCGTTAGCGGCTGAAAAAGATTTGCCAGTGGTTGCGACCAACGATGTGCGCTTTTTAACGCCGGATCAATTCGAAGCACATGAGGCCAAAGTGTGTATTCACGAAGGTCGGCAACTGGATGATCCGCGTCGGCCACGTAATTACTCTGAACATCAATATCTGCGAAGCGCTGAAGAAATGACCGCCTTGTTTGAGGACATTCCGGAAGCGATAGAAAACACCGTTGAAATTGCTAAACGCTGTAATCTGCAACTCACATTGGGCGAACATTATCTGCCTGACTTCCCGGTACCGGAAGGCATGACCATTGAACAGTTCTTTAGTGAAGAGTCTTTCAAAGGTCTGGCTGAACGCTTAGAAGTCTTGTTTCCTGATGAAGCAGACAGAGAAGCGAATAAACCCCGTTATGAAGAACGATTACAGATTGAGCTGGATGTGATCAACCAAATGGGTTTCCCTGGTTACTTCCTGATCGTTGCTGACTTCATTCAGTGGGCCAAAAATAATGATGTTCCCGTTGGCCCTGGACGGGGGTCGGGTGCAGGTTCATTGGTGGCTTATGCCTTAAAAATTACCGATCTTGATCCCTTGCAGTATGACTTGCTGTTTGAACGTTTCCTTAACCCTGAACGTGTTTCCTTACCTGACTTTGACGTCGACTTTTGTATGGATGGTCGTGACCGGGTCATTGAATATGTATCACAACATTATGGCCGGGATCACGTATCACAGATCATCACTTTCGGGACCATGGCCGCCAAAGCGGTACTGCGTGACGTGGGGCGTGTATTAGGTCATCCCTATGGCTTTGTTGATCAGTTAGCGAAATTAGTCCCGTTTGAATTAAAAATGACGCTCAGTAAAGCAATGGAACAGGAGCCATTGCTGAAAGAGCGTTATGACAATGAGGAAGAAGTTAAAACCCTGATTGATCTGGCCTTACAGCTGGAAGGGTTGACAAGAAATGTCGGTAAACATGCCGGTGGTGTGGTCATCGCCCCGAAAGTATTAACGGAATACACGCCCATTTATAGTGAGCACAACGGGGCGGGGCTGGTTTCTCAGTTTGATAAAGATGATGTGGAAAGTGTCGGGCTGGTGAAGTTTGACTTCCTGGGGCTGAAAACACTGACCGTCATTGACTGGGCGATGAAAAATGTTCGCAGCCTGTTACCTAAGGAAGAAGCCGATAAAATCGATATCGCCAACTTACCGTTGGACGATAAACCGACCTACGCCTTATTAAAACGCTGTGAAACCACAGCGGTATTCCAGCTTGAATCGCGCGGTATGAAAGAGTTGGTCAAACGTCTGCAGCCAGATACCTTTGAGGATATCGTGGCACTGGTGGCTTTATTCCGTCCAGGTCCATTGCAATCAGGCATGGTGGATGACTTTGTTAACCGTAAACATGGTCGGGCAAAAGTCGATTATCCGCACCCTGATCTTGAACCTGTATTGAAGCCGACCTATGGGGTTATTGTTTACCAGGAACAGGTTATGCAGATCGCTCAGATTCTAGCGAACTACAGTCTGGGTGGCGCCGATATGTTGCGTCGAGCCATGGGTAAGAAAAAACCGGAAGAAATGGCCAAGCAACGTTTATTGTTCCTGGAAGGCGCAGCTAAACGGGGCATTGAAGAAAAAGAAGCCGGTCCTATTTTCGATCTGATGGAAAAATTCGCGGAGTATGGTTTTAATAAATCTCACTCAGCAGCCTATGCCTTGGTGGCCTATCAGACGGCGTGGCTAAAAGCGCATTATCCAGCGGCGTTTATGGCGGCCGTGTTATCAGCGGATATGGATAATACCGATAAAGTCGTTGGCCTGATTGATGAATGTCGTGATATGAAACTGAAGGTGTTACCACCGGATGTTAACCACAGCAAAATCAAGTTTACCGTTGAAGATGAAAGAACGATTCGCTATGGCTTAGGCGCGATTAAAGGGGTAGGCGAGTCAGCCTTGGCTGGTATTGTCTCTGAGCGAGAACAAGGCGATGCTTTTAGCTCGCTGTATGATTTCTGCCGCCGGGTCGATATGCGTAAGATTAATCGACGCGTGATGGAGTCACTGGTAAAAGCGGGGGCGATGGATTCATTAGGTGGTCATCGTGCCAGTATTGAAGCCAGCCTTACCAAGGCCATGCAGATTGCTGATCAACATCGTCGCAATAAAGATAGTGGTCAGAATGATTTATTTGGTCTCAGTCCGGAAGTAGACAACGGTCAGGATGAGCCTCTGGAACCGGCAGCGGAATGGGCAGAAGAGCATTTATTACAGGCTGAAAAAGACACTTTAGGTTTATATTTAAGCGGTCACCCGATTGATCGTTATCAGCAAGAATTGGCTGAATTTATTCCTAAACGTATTAATGAACTGGATGCACCTGAGTCAAAAGGTTACCAGCGTAATGAGAAGCCTGTGTTAACTGCTGGATTGGTGGTGGCGATTCGCACCATGAAGTCAAAAAATGGCGGTCGTATGGCCTTCATCACGCTGGATGATCAGAGTGGTCGTCTGGAAGTGCGTGTGTTTGCTGATGTCTATGACCAATATCAGAGCTTTATTCAGCCAGATAAGTTGGTGGTGATTCAAGGCAAAATAGGCCAGGATAACTTTACCGGTGGCTTGGCCGCGACCGCAGAAAAAGTATTTGATATCACAGGTGCACGTGAAGCATTTGGTCATTCCTTGCAGATTAATATTGATAATAAAGAGATGGCCAGCCAATGGGTTGAGCAAATAAAAAATATGCTCACGCCGTTCAAAGGCGGCACTTTATCACTGGAATTGTTATATCAGAATGAACAGGCGAGTACGGTAATTATGTTAGGTGATGACTGGCAGGTTACCCCGAGTGATACATTGATGAGTCAGTTAGCTATGCTGCCAGAAAGTCAAAAAGTCACGATCAGATACCGCGCCACAGTGGCAAACTGAACGCGTATAAAGCGTGACAGGCATAATAGTATGGAAACTCGCATTGTTGTACGATAAAGACACTATCTGAGCATTGTTGCAAGAGGACTCGCAAAGTGGATATGACACCTTATTTCAGACTGATGGCAGACAAGGATGCCTCAGATATGTTTTTCTGCACCGGCACTGAACCCCATATCAAAATTCAGGGCGTTATCAGACCAGTCGGCACCCAGAAATTAGCCCCGGGTGATGTGAAAGAAATGGCTTATTCGATGATGACGGATGAGCAAGCAAAAGAGTTTGAAAGTACGCTTGAGATGAACTTCGCGGTGCCGCTTAAAGGTGTTGGGCGTTTCCGGGTGAATATTTTCCGTCAACGTGGTGAGTGTTCGATTGTCATTCGCTATATCAGAACGACGATCCCCACCTTTGAACAAATTGGCCTGCCTGATGTGCTCGGTGATGTGGTCATGGAGAAACGCGGACTGATTCTGGTGGTGGGGGCAACTGGCTCCGGTAAATCAACGACCTTGGCATCAATGATCGGTCATCGTAACCGTAATTCCAGTTCGCATATTCTTACCATTGAAGATCCGCTGGAGTTTGTGCACAAACACGAACGTTCAATTGTGCAACAGCGTGAAGTGGGTATCGATACCTTATCTTACGAAAATGCCCTAAAGAATGCCTTACGTGAAGCACCTGACGTGATTCTTATCGGTGAAATCCGTGATATGGAAACGATGAAACACGCGATTAATTACGCTGAAACCGGTCATTTATGTTTAGCGACACTGCATGCCAATAACGCGAATCAGGCGCTGGACAGGATTATTAACTTTTTCCCTGAAATTTTGCACCGTCAGTTACTGATGGATTTATCTTTGAACTTACGTGCCATTATTTCTCAACGCTTATTACCCACGAAAGACGCGGGTCGTGTGCCGGCAGTCGAAGTAATGATCAACTCGCCTTATATCTCCGATTTGATTAATAAAGGAGAAATTGGCAGTATCAAAGATGCCATGCGTGATAGTAATGAAAAAGGCACCATCACATTTGATCAGGCGCTGCTTGGCCTGTATCGCAGTGGTAAGATCACAGAAGAAGACGCATTGATGAATGCTGATTCACGTAACGATTTGAGCCTGGCCATTCGTCTTGGTGATGACAGTGCCGGGTCAGACGCACCAGATGAATTAATTCTCAGCTAAGTGTATTACTGGCTTAATGTGTATAATTCACCCATTTTTGAATATCTAAGGTAATCCTGATGCAGTTAAATTTCCTTGACTACGAACAACCCATCGCTGAGCTGGAAGCGAAAATTGATGAGTTGCGTTATATGAGTAATGACAGTGATTTAAACATCACTGAAGAGATTCAAAAGTTAAAGGAAAAAAGTGAAAGTCTGACAAAATCGATTTTCGCCTCATTAACGCCCTGGCAAATCACCCAAATGGCGCGTCATCCTCAACGTCCATATACACTTGATTACATTAAATTATTACTGACTGACTTCGAAGAGTTACATGGCGATCGCACTTATGCCGATGATGCTGCTCTGGTAACAGGTATTGGCCGTTTGAATGGTCGCCCGGTAGTGGCTATCGGTCATCAAAAAGGCCGTGATACTAAAGAAAAAGTCGCCAGAAACTTCGGCATGCCACGACCAGAAGGATATCGTAAAGCATTACGTGTGATGAAAATGGCGGAACGTTTTGGCATGCCTGTGATCACCTTTATTGATACGCCTGGTGCATACCCTGGCATCGGTGCAGAAGAACGTGGTCAAAGTGAAGCGATCGCCCGTAATCTGTTTGAAATGGCGCAATTAAAAACGCCGATTATCAGCACGGTTATCGGTGAGGGTGGTTCTGGTGGTGCCTTAGCAGTAGGTGTGGCTGATCATCTCATGATGCTTGAATATGGTATTTATTCAGTGATTTCACCAGAAGGCTGTGCCTCTATTTTGTGGAAAAGTGCAGAAAAAGCCTCGGATGCAGCGGCCACATTAGGTGTGACCTCATCACGATTGAAAGAACTGAAATTAATCGATGAAGTGGTTGCTGAACCTTTAGGTGGCGCGCATCGCAATGTTCCTGAGATGGCAAAACGTGTCAAACAGGCTATTGAAAACAAACTGAAAGAATTAGAGAAAATCCCCACAGATAAATTAATCAAACGCCGTCAGGAAAAACTACTGAATTACGGCGCTTTTGAGGGATAAATAACGGGGTGGCATTAAATCCCCAGAAAATCATCACTGACATCACAACACTGGCGGCAGGACGTTCTGTTTGTCTTGCCTACAGTGGTGGTGTTGACTCTCACGTCTTGCTGCACCTGTTAGCAACCACACAGCATCCACAGCTCGCTCAGGTTCGTGCAGTACATATCAATCACGGTTTAAATAACGCAGCAGCGCAGTGGGCTCAACACTGCGCTGAGGTTGCCAACAAGCTTGATATGCCATTTAAAAATATTGATGTCGATGTTCGGGACATTGATGAATTAGGGATGGAAGCGGCAGCCAGAAAAGCCCGCTATCAGGCTTTGAGTAATGAATTGTTGCCTGATGAAGTGTTGGTGACGGCACAACATCAGCATGATCAGGCCGAGACACTTTTATTACAATTATTTCGTGGTGCCGGTCCATTAGGACTCTCTGCTATGTGGCCGGAAAGTCAGTCGCATGGTATGACCATTATCCGACCACTGTTGGATGTGTCTAAACACGAGATTGTTCATTACGCTGAACTTCATCAGCTTGACTGGATTGATGATCCCAGTAATCAGGACACTGAGATTAATCGCAATTATTTACGGCAAACCCTCTGGCCTTTATTACAGGAGCGCTGGCCCTCGCTGGAAAAAACAATCGCTCGTAGTGCCGCGCATTGTCAGGAGACTAGCCTGTTATTAGCACAATTGGCGGAACAGGACAGAGCACAGTGTCAGCTGCAAGATGATGGACATTTGTCTATTGCTGCTGTGAAGCAACTGCCTGCAGAGCGACAACGGAACCTGTTGCGGTTTATGATTGAAACAGCTGGTTATGAGTTGCCGTCTACCGCGATTTTACAGCGCATTATTGAGGATGTGATCAGTGCCGCTCAAGACAAAACGCCGATAGTTCGCTGGTCCAATGTTGAAGTCAGGCGTTATCGTGATGATTTATATCTTCAGACATCCAAACATTCAGAACCCCCACAAGCAGAAGTCACTTTCACTGGTCCTGCTGAACTTGTTTTGTCCAACGGCTGCACGCTCAAATGGCAGCTCACTTCTGGTGATGGCTTGAAAACATCGGTACTCAATGGCGATGTAATCATGCGTTATCGTCAGGGTGGGGAAAAGATTCGGCTCAGGGAACATTCGCAACATAAATCATTAAAACAGCTTTTTCAGGAGTGGTCTGTCCCCCCCTGGAAGCGGTCAATTATTCCGCTGTTTTTTGTTGGAACCGAGTTAGTCGCTGTCGTTGGCTATGGTTATGCCGAACATTATGCAGCCGAGACTGGCGAAAAAGGCTGGCTGCCTTATCTTACAGGAGATTTTCGACCAGATTTAGATTGAGCGAGAAGGGCAATTCTGATAATTTATACGCTATTTTGAGCGCAGCCATTCTGGCCGCGTCGTTTTTTATTGAACTCTCCATATTATGACTAAATTTATTTTCGTCACTGGTGGTGTTGTGTCTTCCCTGGGTAAGGGGATTGCCGCGGCGTCACTGGCTGCTATTCTTGAAGCTCGTGGACTGAAAGTCACGTTGGTAAAACTTGACCCATACATCAACGTTGATCCCGGCACGATGAGTCCGCTTCAGCACGGTGAGGTTTTTGTCACAGAAGACGGTGCAGAAACTGATCTTGATCTCGGTCACTATGAGCGTTTTATTGATGCGGATATGACCCGTAGCAATAACTACACGACCGGACAGATTTATGAGAACGTGATTCGTAAAGAACGTCGTGGTGAGTATTTAGGTAATACCGTTCAGGTTATTCCGCACATTACAGATGAAATTAAACGCTGTATTTTTGAAGGTGCTGGTGATGCCGATGTCGCCTTGATTGAAATTGGTGGTACGGTCGGTGATATTGAATCCTTGCCGTTCCTTGAAACCATTCGTCAGATGGGGTCTGAGTTAGGCCGTGAACGTGCACTTTTCTTACATTTGACGCTGGTGCCGTATATCGCGTCTGCGGGTGAAATCAAAACCAAACCTACTCAGCATTCTGTTAAAGAGCTCAGAACCATTGGTATTCAGCCTGATGTGCTGGTTTGCCGAATGGATCGTCCTCTGCCGGAATCTGAACGTAAGAAAATTGCTTTATTCACCAATGTGACCGTTAATAACGTTGTGTCATGTGTCGATGTCGACAGTATCTATAAAATTCCAATGGAATTACACCGCCAGGGCTTAGATGACATCGTCGTCAAGCAATTAGGCTTAGATGCCAAACCGGCTGACTTAAGCCAATGGCAACAGGTTTATAACAACCTGACGAAGCCGGAAGGTGAAGTCAATATTGCTATGGTCGGTAAGTATATGGAACTGACTGAAGCTTATAAATCACTGTCTGAATCATTGATACATGCGGGCATTCACACCAGAACTAAAGTCAACGTGCATTATGTTGATTCTGAGCTGATTGAACAGCAAGGACCAGACTGCATCAAAGATATGGATGCGATTCTGGTGCCGGGTGGCTTCGGCGAACGCGGTGTTGAAGGCATGATCCAAACTGCCCAGTTTGCCCGCGAAAATAATGTTCCGTATCTGGGCATTTGTTTAGGTATGCAGGTTGCTGTGATTGAGTACGCCCGTCACAAAGCCGGTATGCCAGAAGCTTACAGTACAGAGTTTGACTTAAATACTGTTGATCCTGTTATCGGCCTGATTACGGAATGGCAAAAAGAAGACGGCAGTGTGGAACAGCGTGATCATGATTCTGATCTTGGCGGTACCATGCGTTTAGGTGGTTATCCCTGTGTATTGAAACCAGGCAGTCTGGCCCAGAAAATTTATGGTGAGCAAGAAATTGTCGAACGTCATCGTCACCGCTACGAGTTCAACAGCAACTATAAAGAGAAACTTGAGCAAGCAGGTTTAGTTTTCTCTGGCATGTCGAAAGATGAAACGCTGGCCGAAATGATTGAGATTCCAGAACATCAATGGTTTGTTGCCTGCCAGTTCCATCCAGAATTTACATCGACACCGCGCCATGGCCACCCTTTATTTGAAGGGTTTATTAATGCGGCCAAAGCTAACAAAAAAAATAGAGGGTAACACCATGCAGTTATGTGGTCATGAAGTGGGCGGCAGACAGCCTTTATTTTTAATCGCGGGCACCTGCGTCATTGAAAGTGAACAAATGACCATGGATGTGGCAGGTCAGTTGAAAGAAATCACTGACAAGCTGGGCATTCCGTTCATTTATAAATCGTCTTTCGATAAAGCCAATCGTACCTCGACAAAGAGTTATCGTGGACCGGGTCTGGAAGCAGGCTTAGCGATTCTGGAAAAAGTGAAAAAAGAATTTAATCTGCCAGTGCTGACAGATGTGCATGAAGACACGCCGTTAGCCGAAGTCGCCAGTGTCGTGGATGTGTTACAGACGCCAGCGTTCTTATGCCGTCAGACGAACTTCATCGTCAATGTGGCCAGTCAAGGCTTGCCGGTCAATATCAAAAAAGGCCAGTTTTTAGCGCCCTGGGATATGCAACACGTCGCAGACAAAGCCAAGTCGACCGGTAACCAACAAATTATGTTGTGTGAACGTGGCACATCCTTTGGTTATAACACCTTAATTTCTGATATGCGTGGTCTACCTACCATGCGAAATATGGATTGTCCGGTGGTTTATGATGCGACACATTCTGTTCAGCAACCCGGTGGACAAGGTGGAGCCTCAGGCGGCCAACGTGAGTTTGTACCCGTATTGGCACGTGCTGCGGTAGCCACGGGTATTGCCGGTGTGTTTATGGAAACGCATCCAGAACCTGAAAAAGCCTTAAGTGATGGGCCTAATTCCTGGCCATTACATAAAATGACAGCATTGTTAGAAATGCTGCAAGCAATAGATGCAACAGTAAAACAACAAGACTTTATCGAAGATGAGCTGTTAGCTCGTCGATAACAGTCGATATCAAAAAAACATTACGGGAGCAGAGCATTGAGCAAAATCATTGATGTAAAAGCAAGAGAAATCATCGATTCACGTGGTAACCCAACGGTCGAAGCTGACGTTATTCTGGAAAACGGTGCGTTTGGACGTGCAGCCGTACCGTCAGGTGCCTCAACTGGTGAGCGTGAAGCAGTTGAATTGCGTGATGGTGATAAAGGCCGTTACTTGGGTAAAGGCGTTCTTAAAGCGGTTGAAGCGGTTAACGGCGAATTAAGAGAAGCGGTGTTGGGGATGGATGCTCATGACCAACGTGCTTTAGACAATAAATTGATTGCAACTGACGGTACGGAAAACAAGAGCCGTTTAGGTGCCAATGCGTTATTAGCTATTTCTATGGCGACAGCGCGAGCAGCCGCTGCTGATTCAAAGAAAACGCTGTACAAATACCTGTCAACTGAAGAAAAAGCAGTGATGCCAGTACCGATGATGAATATCATTAATGGTGGTTCACATGCGGATAACAGCGTTGATTTACAAGAGTTTATGATTATGCCTGTCGGTGCATCAAGCCTGACAGAAGCCGTGCGTTATGGTGCTGAAGTCTTCCATGAATTGAAAAAAGTGCTGCATAGCCGTGGTCTGAATACAGCGGTGGGTGATGAAGGTGGTTTTGCACCGGATCTACCGTCTAATGAGTCAGCGATCGAAGTCATTCTGGAAGCGATCAAAAATGCCGGTTATGAAGCTGGTAAAGACATTATGCTGGCACTGGATGCTGCGAGTTCAGAATTCTACAAAGATGGCATGTATGTGCTGGCTTCTGAAAACCGCTCATTAACGTCAGCAGAGTTTGCTGACTTACTGGCTGACTGGGCAAACAAATACCCTATCATCAGTATCGAAGATGGTATGGATGAAAACGATTGGGAAGGCTGGAAATTGTTGACTGACAAAATCGGTGACAAAGTACAGTTGGTCGGTGATGACTTGTTTGTGACTAACCCGAAAATCCTGCAACAAGGTATTGATAAAGGCGTTGCCAACTCGATTCTTATCAAAGTAAATCAAATTGGTACTTTATCTGAAACACTGGATGCGATTAACTTAGCGAAAGCCAATGGTTACACGGCTGTTGTTTCTCATCGTAGTGGTGAAACTGAAGACACGACGATTGCTGACTTAGCGGTAGCGACAAATGCTGGCCAAATCAAAACTGGCTCATTATCACGCTCTGACCGTGTAGCAAAATATAATCAACTAATTCGCATCGAAGCTGAATTAGGTGATGCCGCCAGTTACCCTGGGATGAAGGCGTTTAACGTCCAACAAGCCTAGGTCTTATGTCTAAACCCGTCATGATTTTGTTAGCCGCAATTTTGGTATTACTTCAATACCGATTGTGGCTCAGTCATGACGGGCTTCCTTCTTTATTACGCCTTCACCAAGCTGTAGAAAAGCAACGTCTTGATAACACTGAGTTAAAAGAACGTAATCAAGTGTTAGCTGCTGAGGTGCAAGATCTGAAAAGTGGTCTTGATGCCTTGGAAGAAAGAGCGCGTAGCGAACTCGGTATGGTGAAACCTGGCGAAACCTTTTTCCAGATTATTGATAAACCAGATGAGCAGTAAACAGGCTGTTTGGGCTGTAGTGCCTGCTGCCGGTATTGGTAGTCGAATGCAGGCTGAGATACCAAAGCAATATTTATTGATCGATGATAAGCCTGTTTTACAGTTAACGCTTGAGAGATTGGCTTCACACCCAGCCATTGAAGGGATTGTGATTGCATTAGCAGAAAATGATCAATGGTGGCCGTCTTTATCACTGTCTTTATCCTGTGAATTATTAATCGCTAAAGGCGGTAAAGATCGCTCAGATTCCGTGTCTAATGCTTTAAAACTATTACAGCAGCACATTGAGCATAACCCATGGGTATTAGTGCATGATGCAGCCAGACCCTGTCTGCGACATGCTGATATTGATGCCATGTTAGATACACTTGCGGATGATGCCGTCGGGGGGATTCTCGGGATTCCCGTCTCCGATACCGTTAAACGTGTGGATGACAATAATATGATCCAGGAAACCGTTTGCCGCCAGGGTTTATGGCGAGCTGCCACGCCGCAGATGTTTCGCTTGGCACCGCTTTCTGAGGCATTAATCTCAGCGGCAGAAAAGTCATTAGCTGTGACGGATGAAGCCAGCGCGATAGAGTTAGCTGGTTATCAGCCGCGCATGGTGGAAGGGCACAGCGACAATATCAAAATCACCGTACCGCAGGACTTAGCGCTTGCAGCACTTTATTTACGTCAACAGGCTGGAGGCAATTAATGCGTATAGGGCATGGCTATGATGTTCATCGCTTTATTGAGGATGCACCATTAATCATCGGTGGGGTCACCATTCCACATACACATGGTCTTGAAGCGCATTCAGATGGTGATGTGCTTATTCATGCGATCTGTGATGCCTTGTTAGGTGCTGCTGGCCTGTGGGATATTGGTCATCATTTTCCTGACAATGATGACGCATTTAAAGGAATAGATAGCCGTGTACTTTTACGGCGAGTGATCAGTGATCTTTCAGAACGCGGCTGGTGTGTTGGTAATGTGGATGCCACGATTGTTGCTCAGGCACCCAAGATGGCGCCTTTTATTCCACAAATGCGAGCGTTACTGGCTGTAGACATGGAAGTAGATGTCACGGCGATTAATATCAAAGCAACCACGACCGAAAAATTAGGCTTTGCTGGTCGAAAAGAAGGTATTGCCACGCATGCAGTTGCCTTGATTAGACAAGCGGACTAATGACATTGTCAGCATTTGATTTTGAGTCATTAGCCCGAGTTAATCCGGCCGCCTTGAGTCACCGTTGCCGTATTCGCCAAACGCCGGAAGATTTTAAGGTGGAAGAAAAACTGCCTTTCGAACCGGCTGGGTCTGGTCCACATGTGATGTTACAGATCACCAAAACGGATACCAATACCGATTGGCTGGCGAAAGAGCTGGCACAATTTGCAGGTGTCGATGAGGTGGCCATTGGTTATGCAGGACTAAAAGATCGCCATGCGGTGACGACACAGTGGTTTAGTGTGAATACCGAGGGTGTGGCTGAACCTGATTGGTCTGCCTTTGAGTCGGATCTGATAAAAATTAACCTTATTACACGCCATAATAAGAAGTTAAAACGAGGCGCTTTGTCTGGCAATAGCTTTAAGCTAAATCTTGAAGTACTTGATGGCGACAGAGATAGCTGGGAATCGGCACTCAGTCAGATACAAAAGCAAGGCGTACCTAATTATTTTGGTGAACAGCGCTTTGGTTATCAGATGGGCAATTTACATGGTGTTGAGCAGTGGTTTGAGCAGGGTAGAAAACCTAAAAGCCGTAATAAAAAAAGTCTGTATCTTTCTGCTGCACGGTCATGGTTGTTTAATCTTGTTGTCAGCGAGCGAGTAAAAGCACAAAACTGGAATCAATTTATTCCGGGTGATGTGATGCAGTTAAATGGCAACCACAGTTGTTTTCAGTCAGAAAATGATGATACTGAGTTATTTGAGCGCCTGAAAACCTTTGATATTCACCCTACAGGGGCACTTGCAGGGCAGGGAGAACTTCAGAGTCATGATGAATGCAAGCAGCTGGAAACAGCCGTGCTTGACGCATGGCAGGCTTGGGTTCAGGGATTATCAAGGCAGGGCCTGAAACAGGAGCGACGGGCTTTACGTCTGGTGCCGACAGAATTTAACTGGCAGTGGCATAACTCACGTTTACAACTCACATTCTTTTTACCTTCGGGCTGTTTTGCGACAGCCGTTTTGAGAGAAATGGCTGTTGTTGAAGATAGCAGTGAGAGAATTATTCAGGCTGACAGAGAGTCAGTATAGTAATGACAGAAAGGAGGAAGGCGCTATGTTGAAACGATTATGTCTAATATTTGCCTTCTCTAGCATGCTTATAAGCTCTCTCGCTTGTGCTGGTGATTGGCAGGCAAAAACGACTGACAAGCACCTTGTAGTAATAGAGCTATTTACTGCTGAAGGCTGTGGCTTATGTCCGGCGGCAGAACGCTGGGTTAAACAACTGCCACAGAAAGGGCTTACAGATAACGATGTGGTGATATTAAATTTCCATGTCGATTATCTTGACCAGAAGAAGGGCTGGGTTGATAAATTTGCCAGTCCAGTTTTTACTGACAGACAAAAGCAGCTGACCAGATTAAATTTATTCCAAACAGTGTATACCCCTGAGTTCTTTATCAGTGGTGAAGTGCTACATGATTGGCGCGCTCATGGGCTTGATGCCATCAATTTTGTCAGTGAGTTTAAGCCTGAAGCCAATATCAACCTCGAGGCAAAGCAAGATAAAAACAGTCTTTCTGTTCATAGTCGGGTAAGCGTTGAAGGCGATGAAAATAAGCAATATAGCCAGTTGTATCTCGCTTTGACTGAAAATAATGTGATTAGTGAGGTAAGGGGAGGCGATAATGCCGGCGCCACATTTAATCATCAACATCTCGTAAGAAAGTGGTTAGGGCCGTTTAAGTTAGATGCCAACGGTAAAGCGGATATGACGACTGAAGTTGCTCTTGAAAAGTCGTGGAAATTAGCTGATATGTCATTAGTGGCAATTGTTCAAAATATGGAAAATGGTTATGTCTTACAAGGGCTGGCCTTACCTTTAAAAGATAGATAGATGGATTATTTACCAATATTTTTAGATTTAAAACAGCAAGACTGTCTGGTTGTCGGTGGTGGTAGCGTTGCTACACGAAAAGTGAAGTTATTACTGAAAGCACAGGCCAAGGTCAGCGTGGTGTCACCTGAAATCAGTGATGCACTTGGGACGCTGGTTAAACAAGGCCAGCTTCGCTGGGTGCAATCCATATTTAAAGCTGAGCATATTACGGATCAACGCCTGATTATTGCGGCAACAGATAATGAACAAGTTAATCATCTGGTACATGATATTGCTAAGCAAAAACATATATTAACTAATCTGACAGACAACCCTGATGACAGCGACTTTATTTTTGCTTCTGTATTAGATCGATCGCCGATTATTGTAGCGGTATCCAGTGGTGGTGAATCACCAGTTTTGGCCAGAAACTTACGTGCCCGTTTAGAAACATTAATTCCGCCTGCGTATAGTAAGCTGGGTGAATTAATGGGTAAGTACCGCGAGACAGTCAAACAAAAATTTGGTGAACTCCGTCAGAGAAGACAGTTCTGGGATAGCGTTTTGTCTGGTCCTATTGCTGATCACGTGATGGCTGGGCGGGAAGGGATTGCCGAACAGATATTACAGCAGCAACTGGCTGATGAAATCAAAACTGTTGAAACCGGCGAAGTCTTTTTGGTGGGTGCTGGACCTGGTGATCCGGAATTACTGACATTTAAAGCACTAAGACTCATGCAACAGGCCGACATTGTTTTTTATGATCGTCTGGTGAGTAAAGAAATTCTGGCGCTGGTTCGTAAAGAAGCTGAATTAGTCTATGTTGGTAAACAGCGGGCATGGCATGCCGTCAGACAGGAAGAAATCAATAATTTATTACTGGAACACGCGAAGCAGGGTAAGCGGGTATTACGCTTAAAAGGGGGCGATCCCTTTATATTTGGCCGTGGTGGTGAGGAGATCGATACACTGGCTGAAAATGCTATTCCGTTTCAGGTTGTACCGGGCATCACAGCAGCATCAGGCTGCGCATCTTATGCCGGTATTCCCCTGACACATAGAGACTATGCACAAAGCTGCGTCTTCGTAACCGGCCAATTAAAAGAAGGTGAATTAGATTTAAATTGGTCAGTATTAGTCAAACCCAGACAAACAGTGGTTGTGTATATGGGGTTAGCGGGCCTGCCCCAGCTAAGTCAGAAGTTACAAGAGCATGGAATGCCAGCCGATATGCCTGCCGCATTGGTTCAGCAAGGAACAACTGAAAATCAAAAAGTCTGGTTAAGTACGATAGCAGAGTTACCCGAGCTTGCTGAGCGTGAAAAACCGATAGCACCTACATTGCTTATCATTGGTGAAGTCACACGCTTACATGAGAAATTGGCCTGGTTTAGATCTGGTTGATATCAGCCATTGTGGTTGGTTTATTGCAGCCGTTTGTGCCATATCCATAAAGTTAAAGATTTGTAAGTGTTTGTAAAAAAAGCATTAAGGAAGTTGGCACTATATGTGCAATCTTATCTGAGTTTTACAACCATAAAAATAACTCAGGAGAGTATAGGTAATGCAATTTCCGCAAAAGAGAAAGCTGATTTGCGTCATGCTAGCTTCCGCGCTGTTTTCCAGTGCGAGTTTTGCTGCTGACGATGATGTTAAATTAAGTGACATTGAAGTCGTGGGAACAACCCCTCTACATGGAGTAGGCTTACCTAAGGATCAAGTTGCTGCGAATGTGCAGACAGCAACTGATGAAGATATCGAACGTGTTCAGGCGTTAGACATTTCTGATTTCATGAACAAAACATTGGGTAGTGTCAGTTTGAATCAGGCACAAAACAACCCATTCCAGCCTGATCTGCAATTCCGTGGCTTTACGGCTTCACCTTTAGTCGGTAACTCTCAAGGTTTGTCTGTGTATGTTGATGGCATTCGTGTTAATGAGCCGTTTGGTGACGCGGTTAACTTTGAATTAATTCCAGAGTCTGCGATTGCCAGCATGAACCTGATTCCAGGCTCAAACCCGCTGTTTGGTTTGAATACGCTGGGCGGTGCTTTATCGATCAAAACTAAGAACGGTTTTACTAACCCAGGCCATAGCTTAGAAGCATATACAGGCTCATTTGGTCGTGACTCAGGCACCATTGAAAGTGGTGGTAGTGATGGTAATTTTGCTTACTTTGTGACTGGTTCTATTACTAAAGAAGATGGCTGGCGTGATTACTCTCCATCGCGTGTAGAGCAGTTTTTCACAAACTTAAGCTATGCTGATGAAGACACCACATTAGATTTTGGTATCACTGCGGTTGATAGTGATTTAAATGGTAATGGGGCATCTCCTACTCTGTTAGTCGATGCAGACCGTGAAGCAGTGTTCACGCATCCAGATAATACGCAAAATAAACTGCGTATGTTTACCCTGAATGGCACTCACTGGTTAAATGATAAAACTATGTTGGCTGCTAACACGTACTATCGTAAGAGTGATCGTGATTCATTTAATGGTGATGGTACCGAGAATGAATTTAATGGCACAGACATTGAAGATGAAGATGGTAATCCGATTGTTGATGGCACTACCTTGGGTCTAGATGGTACTGAAGACCTTGCAGCGAATAATACAAGTAAAACAGAGCAAGACAGCTTTGGCTTTGCTTTACAATCAACCTTTTTAAATGATTTGTTTGGTCGCGATAATCAATTAATTGTGGGTGTAGGTTTTGATCATTCAAATGTGGATTATTCCTCACAAACAGAATTGGCTACTTTCGATGATACTCGAGGTACAGTAGGTACTGGATATGTTCTTGATGACACAGTAGTCGATGGTAACGTTAAGACCGATACTTATAGTATTTTCTTCACTAATACGCATTCATTAACTGATCGTCTAGCCATGACGGTTGGCGCTCGTTATAACTGGATTGAAGTGGATATTTCAGGTACGAGTGAAGGTGGTGATCAAGATCTGAATGAGTCAGGAAATTCTCATACATTTAAACGTTTAAATCCTTCATTGGGTTTAACGTATAAATTGACAGATACTATGACTTCTTATGTCAGCTATAACGAATCAAATCGTGCACCAACAGCAACTGAATTGACTTGTGCTGAACCAGATTCACCTTGTGCTTATCCAAATGCGTTCTTAGCAGATCCACCGTTAGATGATGTTGTTGCCAGAACCATTGAAACAGGTCTACGTGGCCAACAAGAATTATTCAACTGGTATGCCAATGTTTATTACACCCAGTTAAAAGATGATTTATTGTTTTTCCCAGAAGATGAAAGTCAATCGGATGATGTGAGTGGTCGTTTAGGCTTAGGTAACTTCAGAAATATTGATAAAACAGCGCGTGCGGGTGTTGAACTGGGTATGGCCGGACAATATGAGAAGCTAAGCTGGTCAGCAAACTATGGTTATGTTCGTGCGACATTTGAAGATGATTTCACTTATTCACGTGATGGTGATTTATATAACGTGTCTAAAGGTGATCGTCTGCCAAGCATTCCTGCACATAACTTAAATGTAGGTCTGGACTATGCATTCACGCAACAATTTTCTGCAGGTTTAACCGCGTCATATCACTCTAGTCAGTACTACCGTGGTGATGAAGCGAATGACGATAAGAAAATTGCGGGTTATCGTGTTGTGAACCTGCACAGCCGTTACAAAGTGAATGAGCATCTGCAGTTCTTCGCAAAAGTCGATAATTTATTCGACAGCGAGTACAACACTTTTGGTTTATACGGTGAGCCTGATGAAGCACCGGGTCTGGATGCTTATGACAGTGATGAACATTTCGTCGGTACAAGTGCACCTCGTGCAGGATGGATTGGTTTCAAACTAACCATGTAATCATCTATTTAAAAGGGGCTGATTTCAGCCCCTTTTCATTTGTAAGGTACATAAATGAAAGTTCTATTTCTTTGTTTCACATTATTATTTCCCTGTTTGCTATGGGCTGAGGAAACACCTCAGTATTTTGAGCGTTGTTTAACAGCGGCTAAAACCTTGAAACCAGGTCATGTTATTAAGGTTGAACGTAAAGTCGAAGACGAGCGTGATGTTTATGAATTTGATATCCGTGGTATTGACGGTGCTGACTGGGACCTTGAGTGCTTAGTAAAAACGGGCGAAATTATAGAAGTGGAACAAGAAGTCGATCATCCGAACCATCCGAAATTTAAAGCACACGCCAAAATTAGCGAGTTAGAGGCAAGACAAATTGCCTTAGCGCTCTATCCTGGCGAAGTGGTTGAAGTGGAATATGAAATTGAACAAGGTGGAAAAGCCACCTATGAATTTGATATTGCCACAAAAGATGGAAAAGAAATGAAAGTGGAGGTCGATGCGAGTTCTGGGAAGATTATTGAGAAAAATCTTGAGCTCTGGCAAGTCGGTTTAGAATAAATTTTCTCGTTTTACTCTCAACCGCAGTGCATATTTCGCTAAGTGCACTGCGGTTTTTTTTATCTATGAAAAACGTAAAGAAAGATCAACGGCTTTAATATCTTTTGTTAGTGCGCCTACTGAGATTCTATCTACACCTGTTTCTGCAACACGGCGAATATTATCCAAAGTAATATTACCCGAAGCTTCAAGTTCTGCTCGGCCTTGGTTGATAGCAACGGCCTGTTTTAAATCATCAATACCAAAATTATCTAACATAATAATATCGACTCCGCTCGCAAGCGCCTGTTCGAGTTCTGAGAAATTTTCAACTTCAACTTCTATTGGTACGCCAGCAGATAGGGCTTTCGCCTGATTTATAGCATTGCTGATGGAACCCGCTGCCATAATATGATTTTCTTTAATAAGAATACCGTCATATAGACCGACTCTATGATTAAAGCAGCCACCACATTTTACTGCGAATTTTTGAGCAACACGCCAGCCTGGTAGTGTTTTACGCGTGTCCAATATTTTAACAGGCAACCCTGCTACAGCATCGCTGTAAATCGAAGAGATTGTTGCGGTGCCGGACAATGTCTGTAAAAAATTCATTGCCGTACGCTCACCTGTTAATAAGGCTCTGGCTGGTCCGTGTAACTCACAAATAACCGTATTGGCCTTCACTCGATCACCATCTTGGGCTTTCCAGCTAAGGCTTATTGATGCATCAAGTTGTTTAAAAACGCGTTCAAACCATTGCATGCCACAAATTGTTGAATCCTCACGTGTGATTAATGTGGCGTTTGATACTGCATCAATCGGAATCAGATTAGCGGTCAGATCTGCCTGACCAATGTCTTCAAGCAAAGCAAGTTTAACTTGTGAATCTATAAATGCGTCGGGGAGTGGATTTTCTATGGTCATATCGATAAGGTAATGGCAAATCAAAACAGGTTAACGTGTGCGGCATGATTAATCTACATAATGAGACGTCTTAGTGAAAATAAATAAGCAATCGGGTCTGATCGAAAACGCAATAATTACGCTATCACCTAATTATGATAAGCGGCCTGACCAACATGATCTTAGCGGTATTGTGATACACAATATCAGCTTGCCACCTGGTAAGTTTGGCGACACATTTATTGATGATCTGTTTCTGAATAAGCTGGATTGCTCCGCTCATCCTTACTTCAAGCAGTTAGATGGCTTAAAAGTCTCATCGCATATTTTGATTAGACGTAATGGTGAAGTTGTTCAGTTTGTACCATTTCATCAACGAGCCTGGCACGCAGGCGTATCGCAGTGGCAAGGAAGGGAAAAGTGTAATGACTTTACTATCGGAATAGAGCTGGAAGGGTGTGACGACAAACCGTTTGCTGAAGTTCAATACACTGAACTTGTGCAAGTAATAAAAGCATTATGCCACGCCTATCCAAAGCTGACATACGAGAAAATAACCGGACATGAGCATATTGCTCCAGGACGGAAAACCGATCCTGGCCCTTATTTTGACTGGCAAAAATTAACAACCATGCTAAAAAGAGAGAAATAAAAAAGCCGCCTTAAAGGCGGCTTTTTTAAGAATCGAAGCAGGCAATTACTTAGTGATTGCAATCAGCTCAATTTCAAAAATTAAGGTTTCGTTTGGACCAATGAGGTTACCGGCGCCACGTGGACCATAGGCCAGGTTAGCAGGAACAACGATGCGCCATTTTGAACCTTCTTTCATCATTTTTAATGCTTCCTGCCAGCCTTGAATAACGCCATTGACAGGGAAGGTAGCTGGTTCGCCACGATCATATGAGCTATCGAAAACGGTACCATCGATTAAAGTACCTTTGTAGTTAGCAATAACTTTGTCATTTTCTGTCGGAGTGGCGCCATCACCTTCTTTCAGAATTTCATATTGCAGACCACTGTCAGTCGTTACAACACCTTCTTTCTTAGCATTTTTTTCCATGTAAGCTTTAGCTTCAGCTTGTTTTTCGTTCATGACTTTTGCTAATTCTTGTGCTTTTTGTGCTTGGTAAGCTTGTACAACTTGTTCCGCTGTCGTTTGATCAAGTTGTGGTTTTTGGCCAGCCAGCATATCTGCTACACCCGCTTTAAATGCTTCAATATCAAGATCCACACCTTCTTGCATCATATTCTGACCAACTTGAATACCAAAGATGTAACTAATTTTTTGTTTATCTGTATCTAATGTTGTGGCGTTGTCAGCTGCCATTACGTTTGCTCCAAATAATAGTAAAGGTAAAATCGCGAGTGTTTTTAATTTCATATAATGCTCTCAATGTATAGATAAGGTGTGTGCCCGATTTAGTACAATGCTCTGCCTTAAAAGTTCATTAGCATAGGCTAAAAGTTCAATACCATACGCTAAATCCACAATATTTTCACGACTACAATGAGCTAATAACTGAGAAAAACACTTGGTTATTGCTTTAATTGATACTATAATAGTACCAATTAGGAGGTGCACCAATGTTGCGAATGGGAAAATTGACAGATTATGGCATTGTGCTGATGAGCTATTTTGCCTCAAATCTTCAACTTCAACATAGTGCACATGCTATTGCTGAAGCAGTAAAAGTACCACTGCCAACGGTAAGAAAAGTTTTAAAGTTATTGTCTCATTCAGGGCTGTTAAAGTCTGAACGCGGCGTAATGGGCGGCTATAGTCTGAGTCGTCAAGCTGATGAGATTACCATTGCAGAAATTATTACAGCGATAGAAGGACCGATTGCTTTGACCGAGTGTGTCAGCAGTGATAGCCACTGTGATCAGGAAACGCACTGTGCCGTACAGACTAATTGGACCAAAATTAATGATGCCGTTTTTCAGGCATTAGACGAAGTAAAACTATCGGATATGCTGACACCACAGACTTCACTGGGTATCAGCCCGATCAGATTCTATTCATCTTATAACGAGGTGAATAAAACAACTTTACAGGATGGTGAGTTCCATGACTGAACAAAGTCAACAACTTGAAGCGATTACACAGAAAGAATACAAAGCAGGGTTTGTCACTGATATTGAAGTAGATAGCCTGCCGCCGGGTTTGAATGAGGATGTGATCAAACAAATATCACTCATCAAAAATGAACCTGACTGGATGCTCGAATGGCGTTTAGAAGCGTATCGTCACTGGTTAACTATGGAAACGCCAGAGTGGGCTCATGTCCATTATCCGGCTATCAACTATCAGGAAATCAGTTATTACTCTGCACCAAAGAAAAAAACTGATGGTCCTAAAAGTCTGGATGAAGTCGATCCTGAACTGTTAAAAACCTATGAAAAACTCGGTGTCCCATTAGATGAGAGAGCGCGTCTTGCTGGTGTGGCTGTTGATGCCGTTTTTGATAGTGTCTCTGTTTCCAATACATTCAAGGATAAATTAGCTGAAGAAGGCATCTTGTTTATGCCTATTTCAGAAGCGATTCAGGAACATCCTGAATTAGTGAAAAAATATATTGGTAGCGTCGTTCCACATAAAGATAACTTTTATGCCGCGCTGAACTCGGCGGTATTCACTGATGGCTCGTTTGTTTATATTCCTAAAGGTGTGCGTTGCCCAATGGAATTATCAACCTACTTCCGTATCAACGCCGCCAATACTGGACAATTTGAACGTACATTAATCATTGCTGATGATGATGCTTATGTCAGTTATCTGGAAGGCTGTACCGCACCAATGCGTGATGAAAATCAGCTCCATGCCGCGGTTGTGGAATTGGTGGCAATGGACCGTGCTGAAATCAAGTATTCGACAGTTCAAAACTGGTACCCCGGTGATGAAAATGGCAAAGGTGGTATCTATAACTTTGTGACAAAACGTGCTGCATGCCGTGGTGAGTCATCAAAAGTCTCCTGGACACAGGTAGAAACCGGTTCTGCTATTACCTGGAAATATCCGAGCGTTGTTTTGCAAGGTGATAATTCAGTTGGTGAATTCTATTCAGTTGCCGTCACCAATAATATGCAGCAAGCCGATACGGGTACCAAGATGATTCATCTGGGTAAAAACACCAGTTCAACGATCATTTCCAAAGGTATCTCGGCTGGTCGTTCACAAAATGCTTATCGAGGTCTGGTACGAATTGGACCTAACGCGGAAAACGCTCGCAACTATACCGAGTGTGACTCTTTATTAATGAGTGATACCTGTGGTGCGCATACTTTTCCTTATATCGAAGTGAAAAATCCGACTGCAAAAGTTGAACATGAGGCATCCACATCGAAAATCAGTGAAGACCAACTGTTTTACTGTAAACAGCGTGGATTAGATGCAGAAGATGCTGTGTCGATGATCGTGAATGGTTTTTGTAAACAAGTCATACGTGAATTACCAATGGAATTCGCGGTAGAAGCACAAAATCTACTCGGTTTGTCATTAGAAGGTTCCGTGGGTTAAACCATAAGAGAACTGCCAAACAATATTCAGAAATTTTAGAGAGTGAAGATGTTAACAATTAAAAATTTACACGCCAGCGTTGATGGCAAAGAAATTCTTCGCGGTATTGACCTGACAGTGAACCCTGGTGAAATCCATGCGATCATGGGCCCTAATGGTGCTGGTAAAAGTACGCTGTCGAATGTTCTTGCCGGACGTGATGGTTACGAAATTACCCAAGGTGAAGTCATCTATAAAGGTGAAAACTTATTAGATCTTGAGCCTGAAGAACGTGCGCAACGTGGTGTTTTTCTGGCGTTCCAATATCCGGTAGAAATTCCTGGTGTCAGTAATGTTTATTTGCTGAAAGCGGCTTTGAATGCCGTGCGTAAATATCAGGGCCTGGAAGAAGTCGACGCGATGGATTTCTTAACACTGGTTCGTGAAAAAATGAAACTGGTTAAGATGAATGAAGAATTCCTTCACCGTAACGTTAACGAAGGTTTTTCTGGTGGTGAGAAAAAACGTAATGAAATTCTGCAAATGGCGGTATTAGAGCCGGCATTAGCGATTCTTGATGAAACCGATTCAGGACTGGATATTGATGCATTACGTACCGTTTCAGAAGGCGTGAATGCGCTTCGTGCTGAAGATCGTTCTATCGTGATGATTACCCACTACCAGCGCTTATTAGATCATATTGTTCCTGATTTTGTTCATGTGTTATCTGAAGGACGTATCGTTAAATCAGGTGATAAAGAACTGGCAAAAGAATTGGAAAAATCAGGTTATAGCTGGATTCATGATGCGCCTGAAGGTGAGACTGCATGAAACAGTTAACGGATATCACAACACCATTTGACGATATCGCCGCGACTCAGACTTTACCCGGTCAAGAGCTTGATTGGTTGCAGCAGTTGCGCCAACAAGCCCGTGCGCAATTTCAGCGTCAAGGATTACCCTCTAAAAAAGTTGAAGACTGGAAATACACGTCTTTATGGGCTTTATCTCAAGAGGCATTCACACACGAAGCTGCTGCGAGCCAGTTGGATGAAATGCGTTGTTCACAGGTCGCATTACTGGAAACTGCCTATCGCTTAGTCATTGTTGATGGCCAATTCAGTGCTGAGTTATCACATCTGGATTGTCTAGAGACTGGACTCACTGTAGAGCCGCTTTCACAGGCCTTTTCTAAAACAAAATCAGTGTTAGGTCAGCAGGTGACGCTTGAAAAAGCTGGCTTGAATGCCCTGAATACGATGTTGATGACCGAAGGTGCCTATATTCAGGTCACTGCGAATACCAATGTGTCTAAGCCGGTAGAGTTGCTGGTGATTAATACCGGTGAAACCGATAAACTGGCTACACATTTACGTCATGTGATCGATATCGCTGAAGATGCTGAATTAACACTGGTCGAGCATTATGTCAGCCTAGCTGATAACAGCGTTGGATTGACAGATGTCATTTCAGAAGTGAACTTGGCAGAAAAGGCTCATTTGAGTCATTTCAAATTACAGCATGAGTCCTTGTCTCATTATCATATAGCGACATTGGCCGGTAAGCAGGCGAGCAGCAGTGTCTGGCATACCAATAATATTTCTCTAGGGGCTAAACTGGCGAGAAATGATATTCATAGCCAGCTATTGGGTGAGCAGGCCCATGTGACAATGGATGGCTTATATCTGGTTGCTGGAAAGCAACATGTCGATAACCACACACGCATCGATCATGCTGTGCCCAATACCACTAGTGAAGAGATCTACAAAGGCGTGTTGGATGGTGATAGCCATGCCGTCTTTAACGGCAAAGTTATCGTGCATAAAGATGCACAGAAAACAGATGCGAATCAGAGTAACCGTAATTTACTGCTGTCGCGCACTTGTGAAATTGATACCAAGCCTGAAATGGAAATTTATGCTGATGACGTCAAATGCGGTCACGGTAGTACCGTTGGTCAGTTGGACGAACAGCAATTATTTTTCCTGCGTGCGCGTGGCATGAATGAAACCAGTGCTCGAAGCTTATTGACCTATGCGTTTGCTGTGGAAGTGCTGCAACGAATTTCAGATATGCCGATTCGCCAGGCCTTATCAAACGTGATCGAAACGCGATTACCGCGAGGTGCGTAAGTTATGACGCAATCTACTCATAATTTGGTCGATACAATGCTGAATGATTTTGACATTGCTGCTATTCGTCGTGATTTTCCAATCCTGAATCAGCAAATTAACGGACATCCTTTAGTCTACTTAGACAATGCCGCGAGCAGCCAAAAACCTGTTCAAGTCATTGATGCCGTGGATCAGTATTATCGGCTTGATAATGCTAATGTCCATCGTGGTGTGCATAGACTGAGTCAACGCGCCACAGATGCTTATGAAGGTGCCAGAAGCAAAATAAGAGGCTTCCTGAACGCGAAGTCGGATAAAGAAATTATCTTTGTTCGCGGTGCAACAGAAGCTATTAATTTAGTGGCTCAAAGTTTTGTCAGGCCCCAACTGCAAGCGGGTGATGAGATTCTTATCAGTTACCTTGAGCATCATGCCAATATTGTGCCGTGGCAAATGGTCTGTGAACAGACTGGGGCTACGTTAAAGATCATCCCGATGACAGAATCAGGTGAGCTGAATTTGTCCGGATTGGATGAGCTGCTGACCGACAAAACCAAAATCATGGCTGTTGGCCAAGTCTCTAATGCATTAGGTACGGTAAATCCGGTCAAACAAATGACGGAAAAAGCCAAAGCTAAAGGCATCCCTGTATTGATTGACGGCGCACAAGCGGTGCCACATATGCAAGTTGATGTGCAGGAGTTGGATTGTGACTTTTATGTGTTTTCAGGCCATAAAATGTTTGCACCAACGGGGATTGGGGCTTTATACGGTAAACAAGCCTTATTAGAAGCCATGCCGCCATGGCAAGGTGGTGGCGATATGATTCTTTCTGTGAGTTTTGACCACACAGAATACAACGCATTACCGTATAAATTTGAAGCCGGTACCCCGCATATCGCCGGTGCAGTGGGCTTAGGGGCGGCTATTGATTACATGCAGTCAATCGGTATTGAAAAAATCGCCGCCTACGAACACGCCCTGCTTGAATTAGCCACGGATAAATTATCGGCTATTGATGGCGTCAGGATCGTTGGTACAGCGGAACACAAAGCCAGTGTTTTATCGTTTCTGATTGAAGATGTTCATCCTCATGATGTGGGTACTATTTTTGATCAGCAAGGTGTTGCTATACGTGCTGGCCATCACTGTGCTCAACCTGTTATGCAATATTATGGTATTGCTGCCACAGCACGCGCTTCATTTGCTTTCTACAATACTGAACAGGAAATTGACGCGCTGGTTAAAGCTATTCACACCACACAGGAGTTGTTTGCCTGATGAGTGATTTACGAGATCTCTATCAACAAGTGATCATGGATCACAAGAAAAAGCCGCGTAACTTCAGAGAAATTACCGATGCGAATCATATGGCACATGGTAATAACCCCTTATGTGGTGATGCTTTAGTTGTCTATGTAAAACTTAATGGCGATGTCATTGAAGACATCAGTTTTCAGGGCAGTGGCTGTGCGATTTCAGTAGCATCAGCGTCTTTAATGACGGAAACCCTGAAAGGGAAAACCCTAGCCGATGCTGAGGCACTTTATGAAGATGTTCATAAAGCTCTAACCGGTGATAAAGATGCTGTTGAGCTTACTGGCAAATTACAGGTGTTGGCAGGGGTAAAAGAGTTTCCTGCGCGCGTTAAATGCGCCACATTGTCCTGGCATACCGTTCATGCCGCAGTTGACAATGATCACGATATTTCAGTTTCTACAGAGTAAAAGGGCAGGTTTATGAACGATCAATATCAAATCAGCCCGGAACAGTTAAAAGAAGATGTGATAGATGTATTAAAGACCATCTATGATCCGGAAATCCCGATTAATATTTACGAGCTGGGCCTGATTTACGATATTCAAATCAGTACCTCAGGTAATGTAAATATCGATATGACTCTGACTGCACCAGGTTGTCCTGTTGCTCAGTCATTTCCAGGTGATGTCGAATCCAGGGTAATGTCTGTTCCCGGTGTAAAAAAAGCGCACGTGGAATTGGTGTGGGAGCCTCAATGGACCAAAGATATGATGACTGAAGCGGCGCAGTTACAACTGGGCATGTTTTAGCACAAACATCATAATTTATCATGACAAAAAGGCCTGTGATGATAAATCAGTCATCACAGGCCTTTTTTATTCCTTGGTATTTATCTGTGTAGTTTTGTTAGCAGAGCTTATGTTACTCGTTTGATGGCTGCTGCGGCGTATCAATAACAAATCGATATTGTTTTCCACAGTGTAGAATAACTTCCTTTTGTTGGCGTTTGAGTATTCGCATTTCTATTTTAATTTCACCAAACCCATCATGAGTTAGTACATCATCAAATAACTCGAGTAATTTGTTTTTGACCTTATCAGTCTTAATATCTTTTATTTCACTCATTCAGGCTATTCAGGTTGTTATGATTAACTGCCAATGTTAGGTGTCTGTAGATGTAAGTGTTATAGGAAGAATTCCTTTTTTTGTGAATAACAGAAAGTAGTATTAAAAACCGTCGGTGCTTAAGTTCTATTTTCAGTTATTAATGTGTAAATCATGTTATGAACAAGACCAAGAATACTGGCGTCGAAGTGAATGACTTACCCGTGGAGCCGTAAAGGATGAGCTTAAGAGGATTGATTAATTTACGGATAGTTATTTCGGTACTGGTTATCATCGCACTGGGAGCCAGTTTAGCTGTGTGGCAGGCGCGTGAGTCAGTCAGGGATGAGGTGACATCTTCCTATAATTTGGCACTGCAAATGGTTGAGTTCGGACTTAATCAGTTCACGCGTGATGAGCATACCGAGAGTGAATGGCTGGAACAAATCAGTCGCTTACGTGAAACACGTCATTTACAGATCACGATCTTTGACCAGGCTGGGAATGAAACCATGCTGAGAGGTGAAAAGAGTGACATCACTGATGATGCACCACCTCAATGGTTTATTGAGGCGGTGATGATGGATAGCATTAGCTCGGCCTATGAAATCAAACTGCCTAATGATGCGATTAAACGCATTGTAATTAGTGCTGACCCAATGGATGAAATTCATGAAGCCTGGCGGGAGTCACTAGTCTATTTCTGGTCGATTGTATTAATGCTCGGTATTATTTTCTTAGCTATCAATGTCGTGTTTCATTCGATGTTAACGGCGGTGAAAACCATTTTATCGGGTTTAAAAACGGTGGAAAGTGGTAATTATGAACAACGATTACCGCGGTTTCGCATTAGTGAATTTGATGCTATAGCGGCAGAGATTAATAACCTGACCGGTGCGTTAAATGCGGCCCGACAAAATAATCAGGCGCTGGCAAGACATACCATGCATATTCAGGAAAATGAACGTCGACATATGTCACGTGAATTACATGATGAAATGGGGCAGTCTCTTACTGCGGTGAAAGCAATGGCTGTTGTCGCTAAACAATCCGATAGCAAAGTCCAGAGTATTGCTGATTCTATTATCGAGATTTGTAATCATTTATCTGGGGTTGTGCGATCGATGATGAGAACGTTACATCCTCTCAGTTTAACTGATTTAGGACTGGTGGCGACCCTGACCGACCTAGTCGGTGAATGGAAACGTCGGCAGCCGTCCCTGGATATTCATTTAAATTACGATGACTGTATTGATGACTTGGATGAGGAAGTGGCGATCCATGTTTATCGTATTGTGCAGGAATGTTTGACCAATGTCGTACGTCATGCCAGAGCTAATCTGGCCAATATCAGCGTCAGGCAGAGCCTTGTTCAGCAGAAAAAATGGGTAGTGATACAAGTCTCCGATGATGGTATCGGCGGTTCATCATCAGGCGAAGGCTTTGGTGTTCTTGCTATGCGTGAGAGAGTAGAAAGTATGGGAGGACTGTTTATGTTCGAGTCTTCACCAGATGATGGTGTGACGGTGACCGCACGTATGCCATTTATAGAGAAGTAGTATGAACAACAATAATAAAATCAAAGTACTGTTAGTCGATGACCATGAAGTAGTACGAGCAGGATTTCGAATTCTACTATCATCACAACCCTTTATCGGGCAGATTAGTGACCTGGACAGGGGGGAGTTAGTCACACAGGAATATGAACGCTTCAAACCCGATGTTGTGGTGATGGATTTATCCATGCCAGGCATCGGTGGGCTTGAAACTATCCGTCGACTTCAAAAGCTGGATTCTGACGCGATTATTTTGGTCTACAGCATTCATGATGAGGCTATTTACGTTGAACGCGCACTGGAAGCGGGTGCGATGGGTTATGTCAGTAAAAACAGTGCAGCCGAAGTGCTGGCTGAAGCGGTCAAAAGTGTGGCAGAAGGCAAGCGATATATTGAAGAAAGCCTGCTCCCTGAAGTTGATGATGTCCGGCATGACAATATCGAGCATTATCGAAAAGTGCTGGACTTACTTTCACCACGTGAATTTGATGTATTTTGTCGACTGGCAAAAGGCATGACTGCTCATGAAGTCGCCGCAGATATGCACCTGGGTTATAAAACCATTGCTAACTACAATACACAGATTAAAAGTAAACTGCGGGTAAATACCGCAGCAGACCTGGCTAATATTGCGGTTGTGTTAGGCATTATCAAACCTTGATGGCTGGCACGCCTTCTTTTATTCGATATCATCAATATCGTTGTGAGCTGTAACTTAAAAAAGCTGACTTGAATCCATCGTCGTTTTACTGTTTAACTGATGCTAATGTGAATCAGAAGTGAGGTACGTCGATGCGTGGTATTAAGGCGAAAGATCCAATTTATATTCCTCATGCTGGGCCGGCCTTACTTGCCACACCTTTACTGAATAAAGGCACTGCCTTTAGCGAGCAGGAACGTCATGATTTTAATCTCAATGGTTTAATTCCACATCGATTTGAAACGATTGAAGAACAGGCGGAAAGAGCCTATCTGCAATATAAAACCTTCAAAGCCCCCATCAATCAGCACATCTATTTGCGTTATCTTCAGGATAACAATGAAACCTTATTTTATTATTTATTAAAAGCGCACCTGGTTGAGATGATGCCGATTATTTATACGCCGACAGTAGGTGAAGCTTGTGAGCGCTTTTCTGAAATTTATCGACGGGCGCGTGGTGTATTTATTTCCTATCCGGATAAAGATCGTATTGATGACATTCTGCACAATGTCACTAAAGATAAGATCAAAGTTATCGTGGTCACTGATGGCAGCCGGATTCTCGGACTGGGTGATCAGGGCGTGGGAGGGATGGGGATCCCTATTGGTAAGTTATCACTCTATACCGCCTGCGCTGTGATAAGCCCAGCTTATACCTTACCGGTGATGTTGGATATTGGGACTAACAATAAGGCCTTACTTGATAATCCGCTTTATATCGGCTGGAAACATAAACGTATAAACGACGCAGAATATGATGAGTTTATCGACCTGTTTATCCAGGCAATTAAGAAACGTTGGCCCGATGTGTTATTACAATTTGAGGATTTTGAACAAAGCAAAGCACTGCCCATACTGGAGCGTTATCAACAACAATTGTGTTGTTTTAATGATGATATTCAAGGCACGGCTGCAGTAACCGTCGGCTGTTTATTGGCGGCGTGTAGAGCAAAACATGAAACACTGTCACAGCAGATTATCGTTTTTGCAGGAGCCGGCTCTGCCGGCTGTGGCATTGCTGAGCAGATAATCCGACAAATGATGACAGAAGGGCTTGGTGAAGCTCAGGCCCGCGAACGCGTATTTATGATTGATAAAGCGGGACTATTAATGGATGACATGGCTGGCTTATTCGATTTTCAACGCCGTCTAAGCCAAAAGGCCACTCTGCGAACAAAGTGGAAGGCGGATAAAATGACGCTGGATTTAACGGATGTTATTTATCACGCTTCACCGACAGTACTTATTGGAGTATCTGGGCAGGCGGGACTATTTAATGAGACAGTTATCAAAACGATGTTAGCCCATTGCGAGCGACCCATTATCTTTCCTTTGAGTAATCCATCAAAGCAGATTGAGGCCTTGCCTGAGTCACTGCTTAGCTGGACGGAGGGTAAAGCCATTATCGCTACTGGGAGCCCCTTTAACTCGGTTGTCTATCAAGGTAAAACCTATCCAATAGCACAGTGTAATAATAGCTATATTTTTCCTGGGATTGGTTTGGCCGTTATCGCTGGTCAAATTAAACACATCACACATGAAATGATGATGGTCGCAAGTGAGGTGCTGGCAACACACTCACCACTACTTAATGGGGAAGAAGAGCAGTTACTGCCAGCCTTGGATGATATCGCTGAGTTAAGCAAGAAGATGGCATTTCAAATTGTGAAAATTGCGCAAAATCAGCAACTGGCTTCTAAGATATCGGATAGTGAATTAGAACATAAGATTGAAGAGCTCTTCTGGCATCCACAATATCGTCAATATAAACGTGTCAGTGTTTAGGAAAAATTTCCTTCATACCATTTGATATCATTTTATGAAATAGGAGTTTGTCCTATTTTTACCAATGGATGTTATACTTTACCCACAAGTTTGATCATTGCTCTTGTGGGTAGAGACTGATCTTTTGATCTATCTAATCTAATAAGGAGCTTTACTCTATGACTTCAATGTTCTTGAAGACAATCCCTGCCGTCCTCGCTTTAAGCATTAGTTCAACTGCATTTGCTGAAAATGATAATTATGATTTGGATGATATCCGTAGCTGGGATATCGTAAAAATTGAAACTTGTCTGGATGCCGCTTTGGATACTATTCCAGGTCATGCACGTAAAGTTGAAATGAAAATGGAAGGCGATGATCCTGTTTATGAATTTGATATTGAAGCGAAAGCCGATGGCAAGACCTACAATGTTGAATGTAATGCTGAAGAAGGTTTCATTGGTGAGATTGAGCGTGAAGTCGATGCTAATGATCCTGTTTTCAAAAAATTAGCGAAAATTTCACAAGCTGAAGCGAAAGAATTTGCCTTAGCTATACACCCAGGTAAAGTTGTTGCTTCAGAATATGAAATCGGTTTCGATGGTGATGCGACCTACGAATTTGATATTCAAAGCATTCATGGTTATGAAGTCAAAGTCGATGTGGATGCCGCAACAGGTGAAATTGAAGAAGCCAATATTGAACTGTACGAAATTGGTATGGAAAAAGAATAAGTTATTATTCTGACATTAAAAAAGCCGCTATTTATAGCGGCTTTTTTTTTATCGGCTGATTTAGCTTTAGCTCAATGCTTTAAGTTGTTGTTCAAGTAATTCATAGGATTGCTGCAGTTCAGCCAGTTTCTCTTTTTCTTTGGCAACAACATCTGCCGGCGCTTTGGCGACGTAATTTTCATTAGATAGCTTACCTGAAGACTGTTTAATGATCTTATCCAGTTTCGCCATTTCTTTATTCAGACGGTTGATTTCAGCGTCTTTATCAATCAAACCTTCCAGCGGAATTAAGATTTCCATTTTACCGACTAAGGCTGTTGCAGCAGCAGGAGCTTTACCTTCCAGGATATCAATTGATTCCAGATTGGCCAGACGGCTCAGGAACTGTTGATTGCTGGTTAAAATGGCTTTATCAGAATCAGAAGCATCTTTCAGTAATACCGGCAGTGCTTTTTTCGGCGCGATATTCATTTGTGAGCGAATAGAGCGAATACCAGTAACAAATTGCATGACCCATTCCATTTCAGTCACCGCATTCTGATCAACTTTACTTTCATCAGCAAGCGGGTAAGATTGACGCATAATCGTCTCGCCTTTAACACCTGCTAACGGTGCAATCGTCTGCCATATTTCTTCTGTGATATACGGCATAAACGGATGTGCCATTCTTAATGTCGCTTCAAGCACTCGTACCAGTGTGCGACGTGTACCGCGTTTTGCTGCATCAGATGCTGATTCACTGTTTAATACCGGTTTCGATAGCTCTAAATACCAGTCACAGTAGTTGTTCCAGATAAATTCATAAATACCCTGTGCGGCATGATCAAATCGATAAGCCTCAATCGCTGTACTGACTTCTTTTTCAGCGATTTGCAACTGAGAGATAATCCAGCGATCCGCCAGACTGAGTTCAACCTGATCATTATCAACACCGGTGTCTTGTCCTTCGGTGTTCATTAAGACGTAACGTGCTGCATTCCATAATTTATTACAGAAATTACGGTAGCCAGCGATACGGTTCATATCAAAGTTGATATCACGTCCGGTAGAGGCGAGCGAAGCAAAGGTAAAACGCAGTGCATCTGTACCATGAGCTTCAATGCCATCGGGGAATTCTTTGCGTGTGGCTTTTTCAATTTTTTCAGCCAGTTGTGGTTGCATCATGCCCGAAGTACGTTTTTGTACCAGCGTTTCCAAATCAATACCGTCGATAATATCGATGGGATCCAGCACATTGCCTTTGGATTTCGACATCTTATGACCATGTGAGTCACGGACCAGGCCATGGATATACACTTCTTTAAATGGAACATCGCCCATAAAATGAATGCCCATCATCATCATTCTGGCTACCCAGAAGAAAATAATGTCAAAACCGGTGACCAACACATTGCCCGGATACCAGGTTTTTACTGCTTCATCATCTTTAGGCCATCCCAACGTTGAAAATGGCCAAAGTGCAGAGGAGAACCAGGTATCAAGTACGTCTTCATCCTGAGTTAACTCGACGTCTGCTCCCAGATTGTTTTCCACTCGAACGGCATTTTCATCGTGACCGACATACACATTACCTTGTGGATCGTACCAGGCAGGGATTCTGTGCCCCCACCAGAGTTGGCGTGAAATACACCAATCCTGAATATCACGCATCCAACTGAAATACATATTTTCATAGGATTTCGGCACAAATTTCACTTTACCGGTTTCAACGGCCTCAATGGCTGGTTTGGCCAGTGTTTTTGCGTCAACATACCATTGATCGGTCAGCATCGGTTCAATGACCACGCCACCACGATCGCCATAAGGCACAGTCAGGTCATGATCTTTGATCTCCTCCAGCAGACCAGCTGCGTCAAAATCAGCCACAATCGCCTTACGGGCAGCGAAGCGCTCCAGTCCACGATAAGCTTCAGGAATGCTGGCATCGAGTTCAGTATTGGCACTGCCATCAGTATTAAATACTTGTGGAACATCACGTACATCGGCATTGAGGGTGAAAATATTGATCATTGCCAGGCCACAACGCTTGCCGACTTCATAGTCATTGAAGTCATGGGCTGGCGTAACTTTCACTGCGCCTGTGCCTTTTTCCATATCGGCATGTTCATCGCCAACAATCGGAATACGTCTGTTAACTAACGGCAAAATAATCTCTTTACCAATCAGATCCCTGTAGCGAGGATCTTCCGGATTCACTGCAACACCGGTATCACCTAACATGGTTTCCGGACGAGTTGTAGCGACCACAATATAGTCCTTGCCTTCACTGGTTTTCAGTCCATCTGCAAGTGGATAGCGAAGGTGCCACATATGGCCTTTTTGTTCGCGATTTTCCACTTCCAGATCAGAAATGGCTGTGTGTAATTTCGGATCCCAGTTTACCAGGCGTTTACCGCGATAGATCAGACCTTCTTTATACAGCTTAACGAAGACATGTTTAACGGCTTCAGACAGATCATCATCCATCGTAAAGCGATCACGTGACCAGTCGAGTGAAGAACCAAGACGACGTAACTGACGGGTAATATTACCGCCGGATTCTTCCTTCCATTCCCAGATACGTTTAGTGAAATCTTCTCTTCCCAGATCGAGACGGGTTTTACCTTCAGCGTTAAGTTGGCGCTCTACCACCATTTGTGTCGCGATACCCGCGTGGTCGGTGCCCGGTTGCCATAAGGTATTGTCACCTTTCATTCGGTGATAACGAGTCAAGGTATCCATGATGGTGTTATTAAAACCATGCCCCATATGCAGGCTACCGGTCACATTGGGTGGGGGTAGCATAATGGCGTAGGGTGAACCTTCACCTGTCGGCTTAAACTCGCCAGCTTGTTCCCACTTCTGGTACCAACGTTGCTCAATTGCGTCAGGGTTGTATGTTTTTTCCATGTGATATCTTGTTTGTCTGGTCGGTGTTCGGGATATACGAATGTCGTATGTATACGCTATAAATAAACGACGCATTATACCTGCTGCGACAACATCTGTTCAGAGGCAATATGGATTTCGTATTTTTAGCGGTTTGCTAGCTTGCTTCAAACGTGAAAAGTTTCTATCTCATAGCCACGTTGTTTGTAAAACTGGAAGCGTTGACGACCAGCTTGTTTGCTTGATTCATTATCATCAATTACTTCAGCTACACGTTCAAATTGGCTAAAGAACATGGGTTGTTCTTCAGTGAGATTAATGAGTACATCCATCAGTCTGGGAGGCTTTTTGTCTTCATAGCCGATAAGTACCGGACTCTGATTATCTGAACTATCAGTGATTTCATGTGGTACAAAGCTGTCAGGCCGTATAGCCCACAGTGCCGTATCGACTGCCTGACTATGATCTTCTGAAGCGGTATGGATATAGATTTGATGGCCCTGATGATAGGCTTTCTCCGCGAGACGGCAGGCAAATGCCTGCCGCTTTTCAAGCTCGCTTGATTTCAGAATATAGAAACTGATTCGGGTCATGATGATTTGTTAGCGTCGATACGATTTAATAAGTATTGAACTAACATTGGGACTGGGCGACCCGTTGCCCCTTTATTTTTTCCACTATTCCATGCTGTCCCAGCGATGTCTAAATGTGCCCAGGTATATTTTTCCGTAAATCGTGATAAGAAACAGGCGGCAGTAACACTTCCTGCTTCTTTACCGCCGACATTAGCAATATCGGCAAAATTGCTGTCCAGCAAGGGTTGATAATCATCCCATAAAGGTAACTGCCAAGCACGGTCAAAACTGTCATTACCGGCTTTTAATAAATCATCAGCAAGTTGTTGGTTATTCGCCATTAAGCCGGTGGTTGTACTACCTAAGGCTACAATGATGGCACCAGTTAATGTCGCAATATCAATGACGATTTCTGGATCGAACCGTTCACTATAGGTGAGAGCGTCACATAAAATTAAACGGCCTTCGGCATCGGTATTCAGAATTTCGATGGTCTTACCGGCCATGCTGGTGACGATATCGCCGGGTTTGTTGGCGTCACCATCAGGCATGTTTTCTGAACTGGGTACCACACCTACCACATTGATTGGCAGGCTTAATTCAGCCACAGCTTGTAGTGTTCCGAGCACACTGGCAGAGCCACACATATCGTATTTCATCTCATCCATGCCTTGAGATGGTTTTAGTGAAATACCACCGGCATCAAAGGTGAGTCCTTTACCCACTAAGACAACTGGCTTGCTGTCACCTGCGCCTTTGTATTCCATGGTGATTAATTTGGCTGGCTGGCGGCTGCCACGGGATACGGAGAGCAGAGAGCCCATACCCAAGGCTTCCATATCAGCTTCTTCCAGCACGGTGGTAGTAATGGAAGCAAATTTTTTGCCCAACGCAACGGCTTGTTCAGCCAGATAGGTCGGTGTGCAAATATTGCCAGGCAGGTTACCAAGCTCACGTGCCAGGTTCATACCAGCACCGATAGCCGCACCTTGTTCAGCAGCTTTTTGTAAGTCAGCATCAGTATTCTGAGCTGCAAAGATAGCGCATTCTAAAAGTGGTTTCTTGACAGCTTTCGCTTCTGATTTTGTTTGTGAATACTTATAAAGTGCTGTTTCGGTATTACAAGCTGTTTGGCGGACTTTCCAGACAGTTGTGCGTTCATTTACTTCAATATCCGTAAAACAGCATAAGGCTTTTTCAGCACCGCTTTCATTCAGCGCAATCATGGCAGCTGCAGTGGCGGTATTAAAATCGTTTTCAGTTGTTTTTGTTTTTTTGCCAAAGCCTACCAATAAAACCCGAGGGCTGTTTATCCCTGTCAGATTGTGGAGAAATAATGTTTGGCCTGGATTTGCGCTAAAGTCACCATTATCAGCGATACGTTTGATCTGACCTTGTGAAGCATCATCGAGTTGTTGGGCGGAAGGACTGAGTTCACCTTCGTTGTATATGCCGACGGCAATACAATCGGTTTGCTGAGATGCGAGGGCATCGCTAGTGACAAAATACTGCATGGATTTCTCCTGTAGGGTCAATTTGGTTTAGACTTCGTTATTTTAGTGTGTCAGATAATACCGATCTATTCTAACCAAGACTCTTAATACATGCGCAACGTTCCACAACAGATTTTTTCCTGGCTATGGGTCATTGACCGATACATGCTCAAGGAATTTGTGATTAACCTGACTGCAATCACAGGGGTACTCTGGTTAATTTATATTTCGACACGATTTGCGCGCTATCTGGCAGAAGCGGCGGTGGGCAATATGCCGGCGGATGTCATTTTCAGTCTGCTTGGCTTTAGTTCCCTCGGTGCACTGTCCATCTTACTCCCTATTGCCGCCTTTCTGGGCGTGATGTTGTCGTTGGGCAGAATGAGCTCAGATAACGAGCTGACCGTGATGGCTGCCTGTGGTATTTCACGTAAACGTATCATCAGAAATGTGCTGATATTCGCTGGTGTAGTAGCAACAGTTGTGGCGTATTTATCATTGACAGTTGTTCCCAGCGTCTTGGCTGATCGCTACCAGTTAGAACAAAAAGCGAAAATGTCGGCGAACACCACAGGACTTGTTGCTGGCAGTTTTAAAGAGAGCCGCAATGGTGACTGGACATTTTATTCTGAAAAACTGAGCAGTGATAAGCAGTTGATGGAAAATGTGTTTATTGAAATTCATCGCAAAGATAAGCCGTTGATTTTTCGCTCGGACACAGGACATTTTGAAGTGGATGTCGACACCGGTGATAAATTTCTGGTACTGAATGACGGTTATCGCTATGAAGGTAGAGCAGGACAACAGGATTTTACAATCGCTGAATTTAGGTCACATAGTTTGCTTGTTGAAAAAGGTGATGACGGACAAGTGCGGGAAAGGCATAAAGCGCTTCCCACCAGTGTCTTATGGCAGCGGGGAGGCCTGGAAGATATAGCTGAAATTCAGTGGCGAATTTCATCAGCTATTATGGTGTTAGTACTTTGTTTATCTGCTATT